>JAVBTI010000155.1:0-18465 GCA_031556255.1 Deferribacterales bacterium
TTTTGGGTGTCATACTGGGAATAGTATCAGCAGTAATATGGAGTATAGGTGTACTTGCCACGCGTCATGCAAAATACACTATAACCCTGCTGAGCAGGAACAGTTTACAACTGCTCTTCGGCGGAATTTTTCTGTTGTTTACATCATTTATATTCAATGAATGGCGTGATTTCAGTCTATCGGCCCTGCCTGCCCAGACGTATATATGCATTCTTTACCTGGTTTTTTGCAGTTCCCTTGTAGGGTATACGGCATATTTATGGCTGCTGAAAAACTCAACTCTTCCGATAGCTTCATCAACGGCGTATGTGTGCCCGATGGTCGCCGTTATAGTCGGGATTAAAGCAGGGGGCGAGTCTTTTTCGGGGTATATAGCTGTTGCGGTAATTTGTATTGCGGTTTCAATGGTTTTCATCGTCAACAGCGGGCTTAATAAATAAATCGTTCTTGTTTTCGGCAGGCGTTTTTAGTATGATATCTTAAAATAAGCGTAAGGATCATATCATTCGTAAAATAGTATCATTTCTGAAGTACCCGCTGATGGTTTTTTTGGTGTGGTATTTAATCGCAAGCGGTAAATTCGATTACAAAGCCCTTGCGGTTTTTCTTGATAAAAAAAATCTTATATTCATTCCGGTCATTTTTTTACTGCTGGTTGCAAGCCACCTGCTTTTTACAAAGCGGTACCAAATATTCTTGAATGCTTCAGTACATAAAATTCCTTTCAAAACTGTGCTGACTATTATAATGATAGGTGTTTTTTACAATAATTTCCTCCCCGGCGGTGTCGGCGGTGATCTTATGCGTATATATTATCTTAAGCGTAAGGAGAAAGTATCTATATCTTCCGGATCGGCCATTACTCTGTTTGACAGGCTTGTAGGTATGCTGGGGCTGGTTTTTGTCGCATTTTTTTCTTTGTGGCTGATAACACAGCATTCCGACGCAGGCGGAGAATTAATAAAAAATAATCAGCTCCTGCTGACGCTGACCATTGCCTGCCCTGTGGCCGTGGTTGCCATGCTTTTTCTTTTGAGGGTGCCCCGGGTTTATAAGCTGATTGAAATGATTCTTTCCAAACTTTTTTTCGGCGAAAAAATGATAAGCTTCATGAACGCTTTCCAGACTGTGGTAAAAAATACCAAGGTGGTCGTTATTTCTTTTATACTCTGCATATTCGGGCACATTTTTACTTTAATCTGCATATCAATAATAGCTTATACCTTGTACGGAGAGCAAGCCGTATACGCCACAATGGCGGTGGCGGGGGTTGTGATTCTAACATCAGTTGTGCCCATCACCCCCGGCAATATAGGCTGGACGGAATGGCTGGCGGACAACTTCTATCGCGCTTTCGGCATGGAAGGCGGCGCGACCGTATTTGCACTTTGGCGTGTGGTTATGGTGCTTTTCTCCCTGATTGGTGGAATTTTTTATCTGTACAGCGGCGGCGGCAAAACGATTAAAGAAGGAATGGAAGAAGAACAGGCGGAGTGTGTGGAAGAAAACGGCGGTTAATACTCCGCCGTCAATACAATGATCTGAATATTTGCCCTTTGTTTGTGGCCGCCCAGAAAGCGCCTCCACAGTAAGTAACGGTGTTGATTCTGAAATCCCTTGCCGTAGTCGGGTATTCATCCTTTTTCCAGGACACGGTATAATTATCATCAAGCTTGTATGTGTGGTTATCGGTAATGTATGAATCGTTATCGGTAAGCGCCACAAAGGTATCTTTTCCGAAAGCAACCCCTCTGACAGCATCGGTTACCGGCAACGCCGCGTCTTTCCATTCCGTAATATTATCATTGTAATAAACCACAAGCCTGCCTGTGGCATTATCACCGGGCGCGGCCGCGCTGAAAAACGTCAATTTTGTCCCGTTGTCAGTCCCCTGCGCCATCCCGGTGAAATCAAAATTTGCATTCACCGGGGTCAGCAGCTTATTCCATGTTGTTCCGCCGGAAGAATAGCCGGAGATCCCTCCGTCAGTCGCCAGATAGTAATAGCCGCCCGCATACATCAGATGTTTTATGCCGACATATGAAGTGTTATCCTGAATTATGCCGCTGACGGAGTAAGCTCCCCAGTCTGTGCCTCCGTTGGCGGTAAAGGCTGTCCTGTTGTCAAAATTAACGGCGCCTCTGCTGAGATTGGTTTGCCCACCCAGCAAAAAACTATTGCCGTTACATGCTGCCGACTGGAAGCTGATTTCCGGAAAAGGGTAATTTGCAACAGTAGTCCAGGTTTGTCCCTGATCTACTGATGCTAAAATAGTATGGTTATCACCGGCAATCATAAATTTATTGCCGCAGTATGTGATACTGTTAAGGTTTTCCAGCAGTCCCGCTACAGGCCTGCCTGCGGGAACCCAGCTTGTTCCGCCGTTTTCAGATTTTGCCACCCTGCCGCCTGTGCCCACGGCAATAACGGTATCGTTGTCTCCGCAGGTTATCCCACGTATATCAAAATCATTATTGAGCTGTGCCGAAGACCAGTGCAGTTCCGTGACCGTACTGCCGTCACCACTGCCGCATGCCGCAACCAGGAACAAAAAAAGGCAGAAAAGTATAGGCTTAATCATAATTATTATAATTATTTGCTTCCAGTGTTTTGTCAAGCGGCATTATCACAGTTGCAGCGCTTTTACGGGCACCACGCGGCTGGCGCGTATGGCCGGATAGAGCCCCGCCACGACCCCTGACAAAAGAGACGCTCCGAACCCCAGCGCCGCTCCGAACAAAGATATGGAAGGGGGCAGTTTCGCCACTGCCGTGATGATCAGCGATATTCCGGCGCCTGCAACTATCCCGAGCATCCCTCCAACCACACCGATATAGCCTGACTCCAGAAGGAACTGCAGCAAGATATCTTTTTTTGTGGCGCCGATAGCACGTTTGATCCCTATTTCGGTTGTGCGTTGATTTACAATAAGAAGCATCAGAGAAAAAATTCCCACCGCCCCAATGAAAAAAGCTATTCCCGCGGAGGCGCTGCCAAGGAGAGCGGCAAGTTTGATAAGTGTTGTTGACATCTCCTGTTCATCTATGGGATTGACTATATCAAAATCGTTCGGCCTTGACGGGACTATTATGCCGTGTTGCTGCCGGAGCACCAGCGTGATGTCCCCCACCACAACATCGTAATCATCCCAGCTGCGGATCTGTACAATGATATCATTCAGATAATCCCTGTTAAGAAGCCGGGTAAGCGCGGTTTCCACCGGCACAACTATAATATTGTCCATGCTGTTGCCGCTTGTGTCGGATCCTTTTTCTTTGAGCACGCCGATCACTTTGAAAGTCATGGTGCCTATATATATGGTTTCTTCCAAAGGGGAAGCCTGTCCGAAAAGATCGGAGGCAACTTCACTGCCGATAACGGCCACTTTTTCCCTGTCCCTGCGCTCCGCGGGGTCGAATATCCGCCCGTCAGCGAGGGAAAGACCGCGCATAGTGAAGTATTCTTCGCTTGTTCCTATTACTCCTGCCGGTATGGTGCTGTTCCTGTACTTCGCCATAAAAGATCTGCGCACCGAAGGCGCAGCCTGCACCACATTGTTAACGGTCAATACGGCCCCGACATCTCTTATTTTCATGCTTTTTATGCGTTCCCTGCGGTGCATCTGGCCGGGGATATGCGGAGGACGGGCGAAAACAGTGATAACCCTGTCGCCGAAGGCTTTAATATCATTGTCAACTTTATTGCGCAGTGAGTTTGAAATATTCTGGACTATCACAAGAGCCATCGCGCCCAGAAGGACGCCGATAATGGCTATGGCCGTCCGCGCCTTGTAGGCGCTCAGAACGGCACTGACCTGTGAAAATATCATGGAGATTCGCTTCATTTATTTTTTCGCGGGTTCCATTGTTTTCTCGGCAAACCTCCTGGGGTAGATGCTGTAACTTGCCGGTTCTTCATAACCCATATCCTGCATGACCTGTTTGAACGATATCATCCAGTCGGGCATAACCACGCCGAAGGCGGCGTTCAGCTTGTGATTATCCAGAACCGAATATTTAGGCCTGAGGGCTTTCATAGGATACTGCCCTGTGGATACCGGGTAGATTGCCACCCGGCGTTTGGTTTTAAACTCGTAATATTTTGAAATCTGCACAGCAAACTCATACCAGGTGACTTTCCCGGCGCAGGTCATATGGTACAGTCCGCTGTATGAGGGGTCAAAAGCCTGCTTCTGCGAGAGGATCAGCCCCACCCCTTCGGCCAGCGCGCGCGCCCATGTGGGCGCTCCAAGCTGGTCGTTTACAATGTGCAGCTCAGCTCTCTCTTTGCACATAGAAAGCATTGTCAGTAAAAAGTTTTTTCCTCTTGCGCCATATATCCAGCTTGTGCGGAAGATAAGATGTTTTACACCGGAATCTATTATGGCATTATCGCCGGCGATTTTGGATCTTGCGTAAACTGACAGCGGATTAACCGGATCGTTTTCATGGTAAGGCGCCTTTTTTTCACCGTCATAGGCAAAATCAGTGGAAAAATGTACCATCAGCCCGCCCGTCTTCTTCAGTTCCTCGGCAATAACTCCCGGAGCGATTCCGTTGACCTGCATGGCAAAGGCCTCTTTCTCTTCCGCGGTATCCACGGATGTGTAGGCGGCACTGTTTACAACTATATCGGGTTTATGTTCCCGCATGAAACTGGTTATCTTATCCGGCTGCGATAGATCGACATCCGCCAAATCCACCGGCAGTACGTTCCCCAAAAGAGAAAGAATACGCTCCAGTTCATAGCCGATCTGCCCTGATTTCCCTGTTACAACAATGAGTGGTTTTTTACTTACCATATGTAGCTGCTTCCTCGCAAAAAAATTATATTTATAAGGATCTTATTGCCTCAATAGGCGTCACCTTGGCGGCGGATCTTGCCGGCAGTATGCCGAAGGTCAGTGCTATCATCAGGGATGCCGCGGCGGTTATCGAAAAAACAACCGGTGTGATTTTAACTTCCACAAAGCCGAAGGAGGTGATCATCGCCGCCGCCGCCCCGCCCAAAAGCAGGCCGAACATCATCCCGCAGAAAGTTATCACGATAAATTCCATGATAAATTGCCTGAATATATCATGCCCGGTAGCGCCGAACGCCCGCCTTATCCCGATCTCTTTTATCCTGGTCTGGGTGGCGAGAAGGAACATATTAGCCGTTACAAAACCGCCCACAACCACAACCACCAGCGTGATAGTACCCAGAAACGCCCCCATGGCACCCAAAACAGCTATAAATATGCCGGCTATCATGGAAGGAGTGAACATCTGAAAGTCATCTTCCTCCCCCTCCTGTAAATTATGCCTATATCTCAGATACTCCCGCACAGGTTCCATCTGGGCATCGATTGACTTGGGATCATAAAAACGCATCCGCAGTCCGAACAGAAAATTTTTCTGCCATGCATATTTTTTTACAAATATTGTTTCCGGAACCATTACAAAGGTGTTCATCTGATCGTCGAAAGCGCCTATACTCTTTTTCTGTGCCACTCCGACAACCTCGCAGACATTTTTACCCAGTTTTATCTGTTTTCCTATCGGATCGCCGTCACCGAACAGCGTTTCTTTGACATACGACCCCAATATACACACGTTTGCACTGAATTCGTTGTCTCTGGAGTTAAAATCCCTGCCTATATCGATAGGCCAGTTCCATTCAAGGGTGGAACTTGTGGCTACGCCGTCGATTTCGGACATCAATTTGGAATTTTGGTATGAAACCATCAGCCCCGGATGCCACCGCATGGCGGCGACAAGGTAGGCGTCCGGAAAGTTGGCACGCAGCCCCTCGACGTCATCAATAGTCAGCGTTCTGTCCCTTCCGCCGGCAGCAAGTTTTTTCTTGCCACCGCTGAATATCATCACCGCGTCAGTGCCGAACATATCCATCAGGTCAGTGCCTTTCGCAATTGCCGCCGCCCCGAGCGCAGTCACAAGGGTAACACCGGCTATACCCAGCCCGATGCAGAGGGCCGAGAGGGCTGTTCTGGATTTTGAGGCAAGCGTGGCGCGGATTGCTTCCTTAAACAAACCGATATACTTTTTCAGCCATTTATTCATACCGGGTGCGATCTAATCCGTAAGCCTTTATTTTGCGGTGGAGATAGGTACGTTCGATATCCAAAAGCTGCGACGCTTTTGTAACATTCCAGTTTGTCGCCCGCAAAGCTTTTATTATGTACTGTTTTTCAAACTCATCCCTTGCGTCTTTCAATGGGGAGTCAAGAGGCATGGTGAGCTCGCCTATGAGCGAACCACCTTTCATAAGGTAATCCGGCGCGTCCGCCACTTCAAGCGTTTCTTTGTCGGACAGCACGACCATCCTCTCCACCACATTTTTCAACTGCCGGACGTTCCCCGGCCAGTCAAAGCGCACAAAAAGCTCCATCAGATCCGGGGAGATCTGCTTCAGAATGAGTCCGTTTATAGAGCATGTTTCTGCAAGGAAGTGGTTCACAAGGTATGGGATATCGTCCCGTCGCTGCCGCAGCGGCGGTACTTCTATGGGTATCACGTTGATTCTGTAATAGAGATCTTCCCGGAAATTGTTCACGGCAATCTCGTTTTCCAGAGTTTTATTGGTAGCCGATATGAGGCGGAAGTCGGAGCTTATCATATCCGTACCCCCTACCCTTGTAAATGTGCCTGTTTCCAGTACCCGCAGCAGCTTTGCCTGCATAGGCGGCTCCATATCGCCGATTTCGTCGAGAAAAAGTGTGCCGCCGTCAGCAAGCTCCACTTTGCCCGGTTTTCTGACCACCGCCCCGGTAAAAGCGCCTTTTTCATGACCGAACAGCTCGCTTTCAATAAGTTCTGACGGCATGGCGGAACAGTTGATCTCCACAAAAGGCTTGTCCGCTCTTTTGGAGAGCATATGTATCAGCCTTGCCACGTGCTCTTTACCTGTGCCGTTTTCACCACTGACCAGCACCCATGCGTTGGTGGGAGCTATCTTTTCGATCTTTTTGCGCAGTGTGACCAACTGAGGGCTGTTGCCTATGAGATCATATTTTTTTAGGAGATTGAATTTGGATTCTCTGAGATCCTGCATCAGTCTCATTTTGTCCTTAAGATGTCTTACTATGACAAGTATGCGATCCAACGACAGCGGTTTTTCCAGAAAATCGTAGGCGCCCCAGCGTATGGAGTCCACAGCGTTTTCTATATTTCCGTGCCCGGAGATCATCACAACCTCTACTTCCGGCATATAACGTTTGATGTCCCTCAGCCCTTCGGTACCGTCCCTGTCCGGAAGCCATATGTCCAGAAATACCACATCAAACTGCTCTTCCTTCAGCGCTTTGAACCCGTCCGCAAAATTCAGCCGGTATTCGCAGTGATATCCTTCGTCTTCCAGTATCCCCTGAATGGCCAGGCATATATTTTTTTCGTCGTCTATAACCAAAACCTTCATAATTACCCCATAAGCTGTCAAGTTAAGTGTATATGAAATGTGGTAAATTCGCCAGCTTTACTTTCCACTGTTATACTGCCGCCGTGTTCTTCTATAATTTTCCTGACAATCGCAAGCCCCAACCCCGTGCCGTCAGGTTTTTTACTGAAATACGGCACAAAAACGTTGTCAATATCCTCTTCTTTTATGCCGATGCCATTATCAGTGATAATCAGCGAGACTGCGTTTTCATGATCCCGTGCCGCGGAAATATCTATTATTCCGGCTTCCTGTATTGCCTGCATTGAGTTCTGTATAAGATTTACCAGCACCCGTTTCAACTGGTTGCGATCCCCTTTGATAATAAGGTCCGGAGGGATATTGATATTAATGGTTACGTCCGGCCGGGCCCGTTTATGCAAATCCGCCACTTCTTTAACCAGTGTGGACAGGTTGATATCGCTCTTTATCAGGCTGGGCAGCCTGGCATAGAGGTTAAACTCCTCTACCAGGTTCAAAAGTTCGTCCACCTCTGTTATTATTGTTTCCATACTTTTATCCACAAGCTCTTTCACACTTTTAACAGGAATTTCCTGGCTGCGGCGTTTGACCCTTTCAGCGGTAAGTTTGATTGGAGTCAGAGGGTTTTTAATCTCGTGGGTAATTCTCGTGGCTACCTCTTTCCAGAGGGTTATGCGCTGCAAATTCATGATATGGGTGTTGTCATCCAGTACCAGTATTATGTTCTCCAGATTTCCGTCCGAATCCGTGATTTTGTTGAGATGGGCGGTAAAAAGGCGCGTCTCCCCTTGAATCTGCATGTCCACCTGCAATATCCTGTCATGTTCCGGGCTTGTTACAAAATCCTTTATCAGATCAAAAGATTTGCCTTTGTTTTCATCGTCGGTTATTTTAATAAGTTCTTCAGCGTAATCGTTCGCCTTCAGCATATCCAGATTTTTATCCAGCAATATCAGGCCGGAATCGACGTTTTTGTAGATAGTGTCGATATATCTCTTGTCCCTAGATATCTGATTCAGAGCTTTGTTCAAATCCCTGTTTTTCCCCTGCAGTTCAAGGGTACGCCGTTTGAGTTTGGAGGCCATCTCGTTAAATGATCTTGAAAGAAGGGTTATTTCATCGTTCCCGCTGACTTCCACCTCGGTATCAAGCCTGCCTTTTGAAATTTCGCCCGCCGCGATGGACAGCGCTTTCAGCGGCACTGCGATACCGCGTACGAATATAATGCTGCCCCATATACAGGCAAAAATGACTAAAAGCGCAACCAGAAACTGCGTGACATTAAAAGCTGTGCTCACCGGGTGGGAATAAAATCTTAGCTGGCGCAGCAGATCATTCATGTTCGCAATGTCCGCGGTGTCTTCCACAATGCTTTTAGCACTTACTTTAAATGTGAACAATGCGCCGATCACGCTTCCGTCGTTGCTTTTAACCGGCACGCCGCACCAGAAATAAGGGATTGGATTTTCTATATCAAAACCGCTGGCTTTCTGGCCGTTTAATATGTCATACAACATCTGGTTGGTTATAAACCCAAAGGATATTCCGCCTACATTTTCCTGCGTGTACATTCTTCCATGGGTGGAATACAGGGCCGCGCCGTTAAGGAACCCTTTACTCACATAATCGTTGGTTCGCTCCGCCAGTGCGTTGGTGTTCGCGTCGTTCAGCACATATCTGCTGCCGATTGAATCGGCCAGTAAAGAGGTCTGTTTTATTAGAGCCTCCAGAGTCGTCTCCTGATACTCTTCAGCCAGGTTCATGGCCCGTTTCACAGTATAATTGATGTTATCGTCAAACCACCGGTCGATACTATTCCTGACTAAGGTCGCCGACATAAAATACATTGTAAAAACAGGGATCACGACAAGCAGCACGGAGAAGATCACAAGTTTAGTCTGAAGGCGGGAGCCGAAGACCCTGCTTCGCCTGTCTGCCATCAGCTTGGCAATGTTCCGGAAAAGAACGATAAAAAGAACCAATACAAGTATTATATTAATGTTCAGGAGCAGGAACATGGACATATTGGCGTACCAGGGGTATCTGCTGTTGCCGATATTTTTCCCCAACAGGATATTCGCCGCCAAAACTATGACAAAATAAACAGTGTAGCGTAATAGTTTAGTTTTACGGCTCTCGTCCGGTGCGCCGGTAAAAAATTTTATAAAAGAATAAAAACGGTTGTGAAACCGTACCAGCTTTCTTTTGTATTTTCCGGAATCCATCGCTCACCTTATATTAAGCAGCTTATGTATTTGCGGCACAAAACGCGCATCTACCCCGTGAGTATTGAGGATGCCCTGCCAGCGGGCGGTCTTTTCGGGATCGTAAAGGTTATCAACAGGCTGCAGCCAGACCTCTTTGATATTGTACTTTTCAAATAGCGGCGCTGCGATGCTCACGGCATTATCCGCGTTTGTATCCGGCCTGAGTACCATTTTAATATACATCTTTTCCGGCGGCAGCAGTCCCATAGCCGACAGCAGCTTATCCGCATGGAGCCCAAAAGGTTCGATATTTATTTTGAGATCCACGCTGATGTAATCAAAATAAGGGGCTATATTTAATATTCCGGCCGGATCGTAACCGGAAGTCTCTAAAAACAGCTTTGCGGGGGCTGTTTTGGCAAACTCGTGCAAAAAAGCCGGGTACAAAAGCGGCTCACCACCGGTGAACGATATACTGTGATAGTTATGAAATAAAAAATGCTTATACAATATTTTGTACAGCGTCACAGCATCCACCGGGTTGTCATAAACCGTACCCGCCACCTCAAAGGTGCCTTCAGCAACATGACTGGTGTCACAGTATTCACATGCAAGCGGACAGCCGGCAAGGCGTACAAAGATCTGCTTTGCGCCGACGTACTTTCCCTCTCCCTGAATTGAATCAAATATTTCAACTACCGGTGCAGATTGTATTGTTAAATAATTATTATTTATCATTATTTTTATTTAGTTCCCACAAAAATGAATACTTCATATATACATATACCGCGCCGCTGAACGCCGCGACCACTCCCGGAACACCGTCCAGTATTCCCCGCTGAAAGATCAGTTTTTTGAACAAAACCAACCAGGGTTTAAACAATAATGTGGACATTCCGGTTTTTTTTCCGTTTTTCGCGTAAGATTCCGCAGCGATCTTGGCATGTTTGACAGTTTTTTGCATATGATCGGCAAAATCTTTGAATGAATAATGTATTAAGTCACCGTCCAGCTTAGATACGGCACCATCCACCTGTAGAACGTCATGGGGATCGTATCCTTTCCACTCGGGGGCGGCGGATTTGCGCACGAGGCGGAGCTTCCTGTCAGGCCGCCACGAGTACTTCAGCAGCTTCCCCATATAAAAAGTACGCCGGTTTAAGGTGTATCCGTGAAAACCGGATTCGCTGCCGATAGCTTTTTCCACCGACGCCTTCAATTCCGGTGTAACCACCTCGTCACAGTCGAGCGCCAGGATCCATTCCCCGGTACATTTTTCAAGTGCTGAATTTTTCTGGGCTATATGGCCCTTCCATTTTTCGATATATACTTTCGCCCCCATCGACTCCGCCAACATCACGGTATTGTCGGTGGACATGGAATCCACTACGATTATTTCATCTGCCAGCCCCTTTACTGCTTCCAGCGTACGGGCGATATTTTTCTCCTCATTGAAAGATATTATGGATACCGAGAGCTTCATAAAAGATTACCGCCGTACAATTCTATATACCCCTCAATCATGGCATTGTCAGTGAATCGCGCCGCCTTTTCTCTGCCGCTGGCGCCGTATTGTGAGCGCATAAAATCTGAAGAGCCCAGCACAATCATCTTCTCTGCCATCAGATCCGGCTCCTGCACGGGCACAAGAAAGCCGTTGATATCTTCCTCCACCAGTTCGCCTATACCGCCCGTATTTGTGGCGATGACGGGTAATCCCATGTGCATGGCATCTATAATCGAGGTATTGAGCCCTTCCAGCATGGAACTGACCATAAAAACATCCATACAGCTCATGAGGAGCGCCACATCCGTGCGGAAACCGGTAAAGATCACGCTGTCCGAAATCTTCAACTCTTCCGCCAGCTTCTTTATTGCGTCAAACAGAGGTCCGTCCCCCACCATGAGAAGTTTGCACCTGTTATCCGTAGCGCGGTAAACGGCGTAGGCCCGTAAAAGGGTCGGCAGATCCTTATGCGGCGAGAAGTTGGCCACGGTGCCGAAAACCGTGTATCCGTCCAAGCCAAGTTTTTTTTTCATGCCTTCCGTAGCCTCTTTTTCAGGAATAACGGGAATAGGAACGCCGGAATATATCACATTGATCCTGTCCGCGGCGATGCCGTCTTTTACAAGGACTTTTTTTACACCCTGAGATATGGCGACGAGGTTCAGCTTTGAATAGTTGTATTTGTATCCGCTAAGCGGATTTTTACGCACGCTGAAATCCACACGGCGGGTGTGCACAAGATGAAATCCGGTTCCGAATCGTTTAAGGATAACCAATGGGGTTAAAGAATGCGCCTCATGAGAATGCACAATTGAAGGAGTTTCTTTTTTAATGGCATTGCGCAGTTTCATTAAACTGAAAAGGCTGATTTCACCGGAAAACGGGACTGTAATTATATGATCCAGCCCTGAATCCGCCAGCGCGCCGCCGGCTTTGCATAACAGTACAGAATCATACCCTCTGTTTAAAAGCCCCTGGTGCAGCAGGGCGCACTGCCTTTGCCCTCCCCGCCATTCCATGCCCATGTCAACGTGCAATACTTTCATGCTCCGCTCCTGTCTTTCAGCTTACCTTTATTAACATTAAATGCAAGTTTTTTTTGCCGCAAGAGGATATTGACAGAAATGGGAGAAATTGGTAAATTAAAAATATGAACAAAGGTTCTTATTTTTCAATTCAGGAGATTGAATGTAAAAACATTTTGAACAGGCTTAATTCCGGCTGGCTGCCGTTCAAATGGGATCTTAACCTGTACCGGGGATGCGGGCACGGGTGTAAATATTGTTTTGCTGTCTACACACATAATTATATAGAAGATGAAAAGAGCGACAATTTTTTTCAGGAAATCCGCGTTAAAATAAATGCCGCGGAGCGGCTTGAAAGGCAACTTTCATCCTCCCGCTGGAAAAAGGCGGTGATTAATCTGGGAGGCGTAACCGACAGCTATCAGCCTGCGGAACGCACATACCGCCTCATGCCTGATATCCTAAAAGTCCTTATTAAATATAAAAACCCTGTCATCATATCCACCAAATCCGATCTGATTCTGCGGGATTTTGACCTTTTTGACGAACTCTCCCGTCTTACTTATGTTAATATTGCCGTAACTATCACAACCGTGGATGAGGAGAAAAGAAAATGTTTGGAACCGGGAGCCTCTTCGTCAGAGGCGCGGTTCCGGGTGCTGCGGGAGATGGGCAGGACAAATGCCTCCACAGGACTGCATTTCATGCCGATAATTCCTTACATCAGCGACGCGGCCGATGAGATCGACGAGCTTCTGCGGCGGGCCAGAAAAGCTGGGGTGTGCTATGCCCTGCACAGCACCCTGAATCTGCGCAGTAGCACCAGAAAAGTTTTTTTAAACTTCATCAGTCAGCAATACCCCCATTTGTATGATGAGTTCACGATACTCTACAAAAACAGCATGTACGCCCGTGAAGATTACCGCGTAAACCTTCGAAAAACCGTGGCGAGGCTGAAAGCCAAACACTCCCTGACTGATGATTACAGAATAAATATGAAGGAAAATATGCTCCCCCGCCAGATGACCATTGAAGATTTTATGGATACTGACTCCGAATAAATGATTGATATTTCCGTTCGATAGCGTTAGTATACGCCGATGGAAAGAAGAATAGCGGTAGGGATCACAGGCGCGAGCGGTTTTATATATGGAATAAAAGCTTTGGAACTGCTGAACCGCGCCTGCTGTGAGATACACCTCGTTATTTCGGATGCGGCTCTGAAAACATGGCACTGCGAATGCAACGCCACAAAAGAGCATGTCCGGTCACTGGTTCACAGACAGTATGATGCCGGTGACATAAGCGCGCCCATCGCCAGCGGCTCTTTCCCCATGAAAGGGATGCTGATTGCCCCCTGCTCCGTCAACACGATGGCCCGCGTGGCAAACGGCATATGCGACAACCTCATTGCCAGAGCCGCCGACGTGATGCTGAAAGAGCGCAGGAAACTCGTTCTTATGCTGCGTGAAACACCGCTGCACCTGGGGCATATCAGAAATATGCTGGCCGTGACGGAGGCCGGCGGGATTATCTGCCCGCCAATCCCTTCTTTTTATACAAAACCGGCTTCAATTGACGACATAGTTACATACAGCGTCGCACGTGCGCTGGATTTATTTAATATAAACATAGACATTCCCCGCTGGACAGGAAGTTGACGGTTTCGTACCTATAAAAAACACAATATATATGGAGTCACCGAATGCAGTATAAGTTTTCCAAAAATATTCTTAACACGCCTAAATCATTTGTACGTGAAATTTTAAAGCTTACCCAGATGCCGGAGATCATATCTTTTGCAGGCGGTCTGCCGAATAAAGTATATTTCCCTGTAGACGCAGTGCGCAAAGCCACGGATAAAGTTTTAACCGAACACGGGCGGGAAGTTCTGCAATATACCACTACCGAAGGGTACGACCCGCTGAGGGAAATCATAGCGGCGCGATATAGAGCCAAAGGACTGGACGTAACCAAAGACGATATACTGATAGTCAGCGGATCACAGCAGGCTCTGGACCTTGCCGGAAAAGCGTTTCTTGACACAGGGGATCCAATTGTCATAGAAAAACCGGGCTATCTGGGAGCCATACAGGCGTTTTCAATATTCTCGCCGACCTTCCACGAAGTATCACTCAACCCGGATGGTATAGATACTGCAGAATTGGAGGCCGCGCTCAAAAAATACAAACCTAAATTCTTCTACGCCACACCGAATTTTCAGAACCCGAGCGGCCTGACATACGGCCTTGAAAACCGCAAAAACACAGCCGATGTTCTCAAACGTAACGATGGTGTTATTATTGAAGATGATCCGTACGGCGAAATACGCTTCCTTGGAGAAGATATGCCTCCGATCAAAAAATTTGCCCCGGATAACGGCATCCTGTTAGGTTCATTCTCCAAAATAGTTGCTCCCGGGCTGCGCATCGGCTGGGCCTGTGCCCCGAAACCTGTAATGGAGAAGCTTGTCATTGCCAAACAGGCGGCCGACCTGCACACCAATTTTTTTGCCCAGCGCGTTCTTTGCCAGTACCTTCAGGATAACAATATAGACGAGCATATTGAAAAGATACGCGCCGGCTATCTTGCCCAGCGCACGGCTATGGTAAACGCCATGGCTGAATTTTTCCCTGAAAACATTACCTATACCCAGCCTGAAGGAGGGATGTTTCTCTGGGTTACCCTGCCTGAAGGGTTTTCAGCAATGGAGCTCTTTGATATCGCTGTAAAATATAAGGTAGCCTTCGTCCCCGGCGAGCCTTTTTATGCGGACGGCAGGAAATCGAATTCAATGAGGCTAAATTATACATGCTCTGACGAGAAAACGATTACTGATGGTGTAAAACGCCTCTCTGCCGCCATTAGGGAATATGCCGCCGATCGCCAATAAAGCTTTATTTACGGCGCTTTTTCATTTGACAGAATAATTATTATGGTCTATCTTCACACCGCGTTCAAAAATTTTTGAAAAAGGTGTAACTATGGAAACTGTCAAATGTCCCAAGTGTGGTAAAGATGTGGCGAAAAACGCCGAAAAATGTCCAAATTGCGGCAAAAAGATGAAAAAAGGCGCAATCTGGTTCTGGCTTTTGCTTGGGGTTATAGTGATTGCTGCTCTTATCTACCTGCTCGGCTTCAAGAATAAACCGGCAGAAACCGTTACCCCTGCTCCGATGCCTGCTCAGACAGCCCCGGAGCAGCCGGCGCCAGAACCTGCTCCTGCCGCTCCAACTGAAACCCCTGAACCGGCTGATATGTCCAAACCGGCAGCAAAGCCTGCTGACACTGTGCCAACACAGACAGGCGCAAGCGATGCCGATGTAGAGGCAGCTATGAAAGCCGCCAGAGACGCAAATGCAGCCAGCCAGGCCCCGGCAGCAACTGCTGAAGCTATTAAAATCCGCGAACAGCGTGTGGCTTACGGTATCAAAACCACAGCTGAAGGAATCAACGCCGAATTTAACGGCGGCAGGGCTGATGCTAACACTAAATATTCCACCAAAGATATTATCATCACAGGAACTGTGGTAGATGTAAAAGACAAAGTGATAACACTTGACGCCGGCGGAAAAGCAAAAGTAACTGTCGGCATGCTGGCGCCTGATTCAAGCGTAAAATCAGGGGATAAAGTAACAATCCTTTGCAATTTCAATACTTACACAGGCACTGTTGATTTGAAAAACGGCGAAATATTGAGATAGTTGTAACCGGAATGAGTACACCCCCCCTTCTTTCCTGAAGGGGGTTTCTATAGTGACCTTATCAAAAACATATAAAGAGCGGTGCCGGCAAATATACTCATAAGGGCATTTCTTTTCCACAGGTGCAGGGCGGCGGTCACCACCACGCCCAGAAGCGCCGGCAGTCCATGCGGGTAGGCCGCCCAATCTATATCCTTCAGACAGTATATAACAAGAATGACCATCGTCATTGGCGGTATATAGTGCTGAATATACATTATCGCGGGCGACGGCCTGTTTTTCCCGAAAAATGCGAAGGGCACGACGCGTGTGAAAAATGTAACCGCGGCCGCTATGACTGTGCTGATGATAACCTGATGAAGACTCAGCATTCTTCCACCCACCTGCGTACTAGGATAATCCCGATAAGGGCCATCACAAACGACACTATCAGCATATTCTTAGGCCCGGCTATGATAATAGCCGCGACGGCGCAGCAGGCCGCCAAAATAAAGGGCAGTTTTTTCGGGCAGTTCTTCCACTGCTCCACAAGCAGCACAGTGAAGAGTGAGGTCAGCGCGAAATCCACCCCGGCAAAATCAAAAGGTATCGCCGTGCCTATGAAAAAACCGATTATACCGCCTATGATCCAGTAACTATGATCAAACAGGGTGATCAAAAAGTATGTCACGCGCTTGCTCATCCCCTCGGGGACTTTGGTGGTGGTGAGCACCCCGTAGGTCTCGTCCGTCAGCCCGAAGATCAGATAGGGCGTATACGGCATACACCCTTTAAACTTTTCAAGAAGCGAAAGCCCGTAAACCATGTGCCGGGAGTTGATCAGAAAGACGGCGATAGCTATATCAAGGTATCCCGCCCCCGCGACAAACATCCCCGCCATGGCGTACTGCCCTGCCCCGGCGTACACCAGCAGGCTCATCAGAAGCACCACATACCAAGGGTATCCGGCATTCTGTATAATTAAACCGAACGCGCACCCTATCGCAAGGTAGCCGAGCATAATGGGAATTGTTGTTTTAAAGGCGAAAAGTTTCTCTGACATCATCTCCCTTCAGAAAAAGTGAATGTATGTGAAAAGATACTGTTTGGCAAGCTATATTTCGGTAAACCGGCTGCCGTGAATAAAGGTTGCTTTTTGCCATATTATGCCCCAAACTGATCGTTTGTGAGGTAGGTATGGCATTTGATCTCGTGTCTGAATTTCAGCCGGAGGGCGACCAGCCGCAGGCTATAGCATCGCTCGTGGACAGCTACGGAAACAACGCCAAAAGACAGGTTCTGCTTGGGGTGACCGGCTCCGGCAAGACTTTCACAATGGCTAACGTCATAAAGGAACTTAACGTTCCCACCCTTATCATCGCACACAATAAAACCCTTGCCGCGCAGCTTTACGGAGAGTTCCTGAAATTTTTCCCCAACAATGCAGTGGAATATTTTGTTAGCTATTATGACTACTACCAGCCGGAAGCGTACATCCCGTCCAGCGATGTATATATAGAGAAAGATTCAGCTATCAATGAAGATATCGACAAACTCCGCCACCGCGCCACCCGGAGCCTGCTGGAACGGCGTGACGTGGTTGTCATCGCCTCGGTATCATGCATATATGGTATAGGTTCACCCGAGGCATACTACGGCGCGCTGATAACCCTTGAGACCGGGCAGGAAGTTGAGTTTGACAGCATCCTTTCCAAGCTGATTGAGATACAGTATGACCGCAACGACTACGATTTCCACCGGGGCACATACCGCGTCAAGGGTGACACCCTGGAGATTTTCCCGGTGCATGAAGACAGCGTCGCTTACCGGATAGAGTTTTTCGGCAGTGAGGTGGAGAGGCTCAGCGAATTCGACCCTGTTTCCGGAAAAACTATCAAAGAAAGAGAAAAACTCGCCGTCTTCCCCGGCTCTCACTATGTCACTGAAAGCATAAAAATGGAAGCCGTAACTAAAATCATAAAAAAAGACCTCATGGATCGCTGCGCGGATCTTCTGCACCAGAACAAGCTGGTGGAAGAACAGCGGCTGACCCAGCGCACAATGTTCGACATAGAAATGCTTCTTGAAACCGGATACTGCAACGGCATAGAAAACTACTCCCGCTACTTTGAGAACCGCAGGGAAGGGGAACCGCCCTCCACTCTCATGTCGTACCTGCCTAAAGACGCACTCGTGATCATAGATGAATCGCACATTACCCTGCCACAGGTGCGGGGGATGTATAACGGCGACCGCAGCAGGAAGACAACCCTCGTTGAGTATGGTTTCCGCCTGCCCGCCGCCCTGGATAACCGTCCCCTTAAATTTGAAGAGTTTGACGCGCGGCTGGGAAAAGTTTTATATGTCAGCGCCACTCCGAACGAATTTGAAATAAACGAGAGTAAAGGGGTGATAGTTGAGCAGATCATTCGTCCGACCGGCCTTACGGATCCCATCATAGAGGTGCGTCCCGCCCGTACGCAGGTGGACGACCTCTACGGCGAGGTCACAAAAGTGGCCGAACGGGGCGAACGAACGCTCGTCACCACCCTTACAAAGCGCATGGCGGAAGAGCTTACGAAGTATCTTACCGATCTCGGCGTAAGGGTGAGATATCTGCACTCTGA
>JAVBTI010000066.1:0-47310 GCA_031556255.1 Deferribacterales bacterium
TAGAACTGGAAATGCGCACGCAGGACGCGGCGCTGGACAGGGCGATAGCTGAGCAGGAGAAAAAAACCCTCGAGGAGGAGCTTGCCGCCGCCAGAAGCGTGACATGCGTTGAGCAGCCGGTGGATGAGGATGCCGGCCTGCGCAGGCTCTGGGAAGAAGCCGCGGCGGAAGAGCTGACGCAACTTAAAGAGGCGTCCGCAAGGATTCCCGAGCTTGAGGAAAGGCTGGCGTCGGCGCAGCTTGAACTGGCGGACAGGGAAGCCGAGGCCGAAAAGCTGACAAACGAGCTGGAACGCATGAAAGACCGGGAGGTTCTGGAGCGGATCCCTCCGGCGGAACGCGACGCGGCCATGCTTGAACTGCAGGAAAAATATAAAAATCTGGAAGCCGAATACGAGGAACTTAAAAAAGAAACGGTGAAAGAAAAAGAGGCGCCCGCGGAAAACCTGACTGAGCTTAATGAACGCGCCGACAGCCTTGCGAAAGAGAACGAGGCCGCCGTCCGGGAGCTTCAGAATACCAAAATGGCGCTTGCGGAGACAAGGGAACGGCTGGCCGCGTTCGAAAGACAGTCAAAAGAGCACGAAAATCTGAAACAGGAACTTGAAAAAGCCCAGAAACTCAGCAATAAAAAAGATCTGCAATATGAAGACACGATGAAAAACCTTGTGGAGCAACAGGCAATCGTGCTGGAAAGGGACGACGCAATCAAGGCGCTCCACCAGCAGATCGCGGAGCTGGGCCGCAAGATGAAGCAGTACGAAGAACGCTGCCAGAGCATTCAGCATACTTTGGATGAAAAAGAGGGCGTTTTCAGCGAGCGTGAGCAGCAGATGCAGGATATGCGCAAAACTGTTGACGAGAACACAAGGCAGTTCAACGAGATGGCAAAACGCACCGATTCGCTGACGGATCTGAACAGTATCCTGCGCAAAAGCCGGGATAAACTGGGCGAGCTGATCAACGGGCTGGCGCAGCCGCTTTTCACAGTGAACAGTGAAAACAGGGTCGTGACCGTCAACAAGGCGCTTCTGGCGTTCTGCGGCGCCGGCAAACCCGGCGATGTGGTCGGACGCAAATGCCATGAAGCGGTGCATAAAATGAAAGGGGCGGAGTGCGCCTGGTGTATGCTCGAACAGGTGCGCGCCAGCGGCGAACCCATACAAATCCCCGTTATTGTGGAAACCGAAAACAGCGAACGCCATCTGGACATAGCTTTTTTCCCGATTTACGACACGGAGGGAAACCTCGTCGAGGTGGCGGAATTCATAACAGACAGAACCGAAGCGGTGGAGCTGGCCAACTCAGTAATTAAATTCAAAGAAAAACTCCGGGATTTTAAAAAAGCCCGTATAGACGATATGAACGAGGTTTCCGAAGTTAAAAAGGCTTACCAGGAGCTTTCAGCGGAGCACGAGCGCCTTGCGGACAGAAACGGGAAGATGCTGAAGGTGGTGGAGCGTCTTGTGTCCGAGGACAAGGCGAGGGAACTGCTGAACGCGCGCACCGAACTCATGGAAACGCGCAACAGGCTTATGCGTTCCAACGAAATGATAAAAAATTACAAATATCAGTTGGACGAACAGCTTATCAAATACAGCGATCTCAACCGGCGCACATTTTTGCAGATGGAGCGCCTTCTCAACATAATGAAGTCCAAAACCCAGATGAAGGGGGAGGAAACCACCACCATACTGAACTTCCTCACCCGCGAATTCGAACTGGTAAAAAAGCATTTCGTTGAGACAAAGAAAAAGGCCGATGCAAAAGCCGCCGCGGATGAAAAAACCGCCGGGGAAGAACAGCCGGCCAAGACGCAGGCGGTTTTCAAATCGGAAGAGGAAAGAGCGCTGGAGGAAAAGCTGGGCGGTGAAAAGAAATTCGCCCGCAAAGAGGCGAAGGCTGAAAAAACGGAGCCGGCGGCGAGCGATAATCCGTTGTATTTCAACAGCGGCAAAGAAAAAAACGGCGAACCGGAAGGAGAGGCAGTTGAGTCATAGAGGTCTGCAGCCGATCAAATCTGTCGCCATAGTGGCAAACCCCAAAAGCTCCGACGTGCGGCAGATGGTGCACAGCATAATTGATTTTCTGAAAAGGTTCCGCATAGATGTGCTGCTGGAAAAACGCGCGTCGGACGCAATCGGGGTAAACTGGCATTCGTCCCACGAGGATATACGGAAGAAGGCGGATTTTGTGATAGTTCTTGGCGGTGACGGCACGGTGCTTTCCGCGGCCAGAATCGTCGGAGACACGGAGATTCCGCTTTTCAGCGTGCACATGGGCCATCTGGGTTTTATCACCGAGCTGAGCCCGCCGGAAGTTTTCGGCGCGCTCGAAGCGGCGATGGACAAGCGCCTGCCGGTACACCGCAGGATGCGGCTGGAATGCGAGATTATCAACGACGGGATAGCCGTCTATAAAGAGCACGCGCTTAACGAAGTCGCGCTGAACAAGGGCGGGATCGCCAGGATGGTCGATTTTGACGTGTTCATCGGCGAGGAACGGGTGAGCAGTTACCGCGCGGACGGTTTTATCGTATCCACCCCCACCGGCTCAACCGGGTATTCCCTTTCCGCCGGCGGCCCCATAGTGGAGCCCAATATGCAACTGATGCTGCTGTCGCCCATCTGCTCCCACTCCCTGGCTTCCCGGGCGGTTATCGTGCCGTCCAACAGCGTGATAGAGATCCGCCTGACCGAACCGCGGCAGGACATATTCGTTTCCCAGGACGGGCAGGTGGGGCGGAATTTACAGACCGGCGAATCGCTTATGATCAGGAAAACCCAGTTTGACACGCTCCTTTACTATATGCCCCAGCATAATTTTTACGACCGCATGCGGGATAAATTCGGCTGGGGGAATCCTCCATGCTGACCTATCTCGCGGTAAAAAATGTGTCTGTGATAGAGAGCGTGAGCTTCGAGCTGGCGGACGGCCTCACCGTGCTCACGGGGGAGACCGGTTCCGGCAAATCCGTGCTTGTGGGCGCTCTGAAGCTTCTGCTGGGGGAACGTTTCCAGAAATCCATGCTCCGGGAGGGGGCGGACAGGCTCCTTGTGGAAGGGTCTTTCAACGATGTCAGCCGCATGCCCGCCGAGCTGAAAGAGCAGTTTGAAATAGACGACGAGCTGATTGTGCGCCGGGAGGTCGACGACGCCGGCAGGAACCGTATATTCATAAACGGCCGCATGGCCACGGTCAGCCAGCTTAAAGAGTTTGCCCCTTACCTGGCCGATATTCACGGCCAGCACGAGCATCAGGCGCTGCTGGACGACTCCCGCCACCTGGAACTTATAGATCATCTTGTGCCCGGAAGTGTAAAATCCCGCTATACGGAGCTTTACAATATTTACCGTGCCGCTGTGCAGGCGCGGGACAAGCTTCTGTCTGAGATAGACGAGGTCAAAAAACATCAGGAGATCGTGCGTTATCAACTGGGCGAGATAACCGCCGCCGCCGTGCACCCCGAAGAGGACGGCGGAATTGAGGACAAGATCTCATTTTTATCCCACATTGAAAAGATACGCGAGGTGTGCGCCCTGTCGCTGGATGCCCTGTCCGACGGAGAGTTCAACGCGGCGGAGCTGATTGCGCGCGCGGTGAAATCGCTTTCGACGGTTTCAGGCATTGTGCCGGAGTTTTCCTCTCTTGAGGACAGTTTGAATGACGCACTGGAACGGGTCAGCGATACATCGAGGGTGCTGAGCGCCCTTTTTGACCGCCAGGAAGCCTCCCCCGGGGAGCTGGACAGGCTTATCCAGCGCAGGTATCTGTTGCAGGACCTTATGAAAAAATACGGCGGCACCCTTGAGGCCGTCGCGTCCAGACGGGAAGAGCTGCAGATGAAGCTGGACAGTTTTGAGAACAGTGACGAGCTCCTGAAAAAACTGGAAGATAAAGCCGCCGCCGCGCTGCAGGATGCGAAGGAAGCGGCGGATAAACTGCTGCGGGCAAGAACAGACGTCGCGGAAAAGGTTGCCGGGCAGATAACGGAGATACTGGGCGATCTGGATCTGCCGAACAGCCGGTTTACGACTGTTTTCACCCGCAGGGATGGGCTGGATTCCCGGGGCGGAACGGACGGAAAGTTTTACCTGTCGGTCAACGCCGGGTTTGAGCCGGCGCCGCTTGCCATGGTGGCGTCCGGAGGTGAAGTGTCCCGGGTTATGCTTGCGCTGAAAGCGGTTTTCAGCGACAGTGACCCCATATCCACCATGCTTTTCGATGAGATTGACACGGGGATAAGCGGGCGGACCGCGAAAAAGGTGGCACAAAAATTGCATCAGCTTTCACAGCGGAAACAGGTTATTGTGATTACGCACCTGCCGGTGGTGGCCGCGGCGGGCAGCGCGCATTTCCATATAGTAAAAGAGTCGGACGGAGCCACCACAAAAACGAAAATCTTGCCGCTGAATAAAGAACAGCGCAGGAAGACGATTGCCGCGATGATCGCCGGAGAGGCCACGGAGTCGGCTTTGCGGCAGGCGGATGAACTGCTGACCGGTTTATAAAGGATACTTATTTTGATCGATTTTATTAAAAGCGTCTATAACTGGGCGGTGGATATTTTCGCGGCGCTGGTCGCGTGGGTGGTTTCGGTGGTAGGCGTGTTGGGGTACGGCGGGATTGTCGTGCTGATGGCGCTGGAAAGCTCCTTCGTTCCCTTTCCCAGTGAGGTGGTGGTGCCGCCCGCGGGATATCTCACAGTCCATGGCGATATGAATATCGTTCTGGTGATACTTTCCGGGATACTGGGCAGCCTGACCGGAGCGGCTGTTAACTATGCGATAGCTTACCGTTACGGGCGCAGGTTTTTGCTGAAATACGGCAGATACCTTTTCCTGCCGGAAGAGCGGCTGAACAAAATGGACGAGTTTTTTGCCCGTCACGGAGAGATAACCACCCTTGTGGGACGGATGATTCCGGTTGTGAGGCAGTATATATCCTTCCCGGCGGGGCTTGCGAAGATGAACTTTGCCAGGTTCCTCTTCTATACGGGCCTGGGTGCGTCGGTATGGGTTGTGATCCTTGCCTTTGTGGGGCGGGCCGTGGGCAACAATATTGATCTTGTGAAAGAACACCTTCACACGATAACACTTGTTTCAATTCCCGTTATGGCGGCGGTTATTGTGGGGTATATCGCAGTAAGCCGGTATTTCAGCGGCAAAAAAAAGAAGAAGGAGGCCGAAGGCTGAACATGAAGGGGTTAGGGGTGATAATTTTAACATTATTTTTATACATGGCCGCGTTTGCGGACACATATATAATTCAGCCGGGGGATACACTGTCCGGACTGCTTTCGGAAGAGTACACGGGGGAAGAGATTGCCGCCCTTGCAAGGGAGCTCAAAGCCCAGGCGCCGGAATATGTCCTGCGCGCCGGGATGGAGGTCGAAAAGGAGCACGACTCTTTATCTGTAAAGCTGTCCGTCAGCAAGGAAGCCAGGATCTACCGGGACGGGGATATCCCGCGGGTCATGGTGATAAAATACGAAGAACAGGTTATGCCCACGCTGGTCACCGGGACGATAAAGTATTCTCTTTTCGCCTCCGTCCAGGAGCTGGGTGAGGACGCCGAGCTGGCGGCCAACCTTGCGCGTATGTACGAATGGGAATTTGACTTTTTCAGGGATATACACCCCGGCGACACTTTCACCGTGTTCGT
This sequence comes from Deferribacterales bacterium, assembly GCA_031556255.1. Taxonomy (GTDB): domain Bacteria; phylum Chrysiogenota; class Deferribacteres; order Deferribacterales; family JAISNW01; genus JAIRQX01. The sequence goes on from JAVBTI010000066.1 coordinate 5,665, forward strand.
GGAAAAACGCTTTATAAACGGCAGATATGTGGGCTACGGAAGGATACTGGCCGCCGATTTTGTAGTGCGGGGGAGGCACAACAAGGCTTTTTATTACAACGACAGCGGCAAATTCGGTTATTTCAACGAAAAAGGGAGGGCGCTTGAGCGCGGGTTCCTGCGGGTGCCCCTTTCATATGCCCGTATTACGTCCCGTTTCTCGAACAGCCGCATGCACCCGGTTTTGAACGAGGTGCGTCCGCACTACGGCGTGGATTATGCCGCGCCCACAGGCACGCCTGTGATGGTGACGGCCAGCGGAACCGTCCTGCGCACGTCATATAGCAGCAGCAACGGCAACTATGTGGAAGTACAGCATTCCAACGGATACAAGACCTACTATCTCCATTTGAGCGGCTTTAACCGCGCCGTGCGTCCCGGTGTGAAAGTCGCGCAGGGACAGGTTATTGGTTATGTGGGCGCCACCGGGTACGCCACAGGGCCCCATCTGGACTACAGGATCAACCGCAACGGCACATGGATAAACCCCGTTAATTTTGTGGCCGAGCCGCCCAAACTCACTGAGAAAGCGAAAAACGAACTCGCAGTGGTGGTTGCGGAGTACGACAGCAAACTGATGCTTGCCACCCAGTACGCGGGGATATTCAAACAGGCGCCGATGCCATGACCGGCGATATACTGAAAGATATTAAATCACATTCCAACGAAAGGTTTGCGGCTCACCACGCCGGATATTTCCAGACCCATGAAGGCGGGTACGGCGAAGGCGATCTTTTCTGGGGGCTGCGGATGGACGAAATGCACGCCGTCGCAAAAAAGTACTGGAAAGAGCTGCCGCTGGCGGATCTGCCGGAGCTTCTCAGATCCCCGGTGCACGAGGTGCGCGGCGTGGGGCTGGAAATACTCTGTAAAAAGATGCTGAAGGCCGTGCCTGATGAACAAAAAAAGATATACGCTTTATATATGGCCAATCTGGACGCGGTGAACAATTGGGATCTGGTGGACAGTTCCGCGCCGAATGTAGTCGGGGCGTACCTTTACGAAAAAGATCGCGGCGATATATTGCGTCTGGCCGAATCGGGCGCACTGTGGCGCGAAAGGATCGCCATGCTCGCCACTCTGTATTTTATTAAGCGCGGCGATTACGCGCTGACCCTTGAACTGGCGGAATATTTCATGGACCATAAACACGACCTCATGCATAAAGCCTGCGGCTGGATGCTCCGCGAGGCAGGCAAGCAGGATAAAGCCGTGCTGATAGGGTTTCTGGAGAAGCATGCCCATCATATGCCGCGCACGATGCTGCGGTATAGTATAGAGAAACTTACGCCGGACGAACGTAAAGACTATATGGGACGCAGGCGGGGTGCGGGATTTGCGGGCGCGTGAAACCGGCGCTTCGCAGGGCAGCCCTGCTTCGATTGCTCCGCGGGCGGCGCAAAATCGCCCTGGAGCATTTCAATGTTGAAATGCTCCAGTCTGCCGGACTTTGCCGCAGCACGTTCCCGCCGGCCGTTTATATCTTTTTCCGTCATCAACCGTGCATTCAGGAATGCCTTATATATAGCTTCTCGCGCCGACGTAGGTTTTAAGAAAGTACGGCGTTGAGAGCTGCTCCACGCAGACTTTCTTTCCCTTGCTGGGGGCGTGTATGAACCTTCCTCCGCCGACGTAAACACCCACATGGCTTACCTTTCCGCCTCCGCTTGTGGCGAAAAACACAAGATCCCCTTTTTGGAGTTTGTTTTTGGACACGGAAACTCCTTTGGAATACTGCGCGCCGGAGTTCCGGGGGATGCTCAGCCCGTTCAGGTTATACACTGCCTGGGTCAGTCCGGAACAGTCTATCCCGCCGGTGCCGGTGCCCCCCCATTTGTAGGGCACGCCGATATATTTTTCCGCGCTTTTGACCAGTTCATCCCGCAGATAGCCGGAGCCTTTTTTGGAAACCTGCGCCGTGGCGTATTCGCTGGGGGATACGATGTAAAATTCCTCTATAACCTTTTTGGAGCGGAGGGACTGGGCATACTTCCGCGCGTCCTCTTTGGTTTTGAAGTTGCCGAAGCGGACTTTGTACAGCCCGGACTGGTCTTTGAAGAAATACGGGTCAAGCCCCTGTATGTCGAGCCTGTCGGTCAGGGCGGCCGCGTTTTCCGGCACGCTGAAAGCGCCCGCCTGGATGGTGTAGCCCATCGTTGCGAGGGATGCTGACGGAGATACTTTGGAAACGCCTGCTGTTCCGGCGGATTTCTGTCCGGCGGTATGGGCCGCGGCGGTGCTTTTGGATGGTTCGCCGCGCTGATATACAGTCACCGGCCCGGACGCCGGGGCGCAGCCGGAGTATATCAGCAACGGCAGTAAAAATATCAGAAAAAACAAGCGTTTAGGCAAGATTCTCTCAGAGGGCCAGGGTTACGCTCAGACCCGCTCCGTAACCGCCGTAGTCGTCGCCGTCCACGGTGTTTATGAAATACTTGCCGTCCAGGCCGATGCGCACGATGAGTACTTCAACGCCGACGCCTGCCACGGCCACGAAGCCGTTGCCCCATTTAGTTTCGGAGTCGTCGCCCACCTCTACTGTGCTGTTGTAAACGCCCCAGCCCGCGCCCACGTATGGTTTAATGACAGGTATAAATGTGGGGGCCAGAACCAGAAGCGCCTCGCCGCCTATGGCGTTGAAGCTATAGTCTACATTGCTTTCCTTGCCGTCAGAGGCGTAATAGTCGGCCTGAATACGGAAATCCAGAATGGCGGGAACCATATTGAAACCGGCGTATGCGTAAATATTATAGCCGGGGTCGAAAGATTCGGACATATCGGAACCGGGAATAAACACCCCCGCGCCCGCGCCGAGATTAAAAGCTGAGGCTTCGCCGGGAAGCAGGAACATGGTAAAAACCGCCGCGGCAAACACGGCCGCAGCCAGCCGTTTAGCTGACAAAATCTTGACTTTCAACTGATTCATATGGCCTCCAAATATAATAACAACCACCTGTGAATAGTTTAGCACATAAATATTGAAACCACAAGCCTGTGTTGGAGCCTAACAAGGGCCGGGCAAAAAAGTTAACCTTGTATTTTTCAGGCAGCCTGATAAAATTACCTCATGATTTCAGATGAAAAAAACAGAGCATTAAAACTTTTGATAGTGACCGGCGAACCTTCCGGCGATGTCCATGCCGCCAACCTGGCGGCGGAGCTGCGCAAACTGCGGCCGGTTGATATATACGGAACCGGCGGTCCCAGGCTGCTCGCCCTCGGGCAGCATCAGATATGCGACGTGAGCGGGATGGCCGTCATCGGTTTTGACGCTGCGATACGCAAAATACCCTTCCTGCTGAAACTGGCTAAAAAAATAGAGGAACAACTGCTGGCCGTCAGGCCGGACGCCGTTGTGCTGGTGGACTACGCCGGCTTCAACCTCCGCCTGGCAAAGCGGTTGAAAAAATATAACATACCCATAATAGATCTGGTGGCCCCGCAGGTCTGGTTCTGGCACTACTCCCGCGTGAAGACGCTGGCGAAATATTTCGACAAGGTGTTGTGCATATTACCTTTCGAGGAGGAGTTGCTGAGGAAAGAGGGGGTGAACGTCGTATACATAGGTCATCCCGTGACCGACGGGCTTGCGCCCAAATATAAAGACAGGGACGAATTCCTCCGGGCGCACGGGCTGGATGCGCGGCGGCCCGTGGTAGGCCTCGTTCCCGGTTCACGGCGGAAAGAGATACAGACCCTTATGCCGGTGATGACGGAGGCGGCCAAAGGATGGCGGAAAGACGCCCAGTATATACTTGCCCGGGCTGATTCGGTGAAGGAGGAGACTCTGCTTCCGTATCTGGCCGGAGTGGACGGGGTGGGGATCGTTAACGGGGAAACCCCGGACGTCATGCGGTACGCTGATCTGCTCTGGATTTGTTCCGGCACGGCCACACTGGAGGCGGCCATCATAGGCACGCCCATGATAATACTTTACAATACAAGCCGTTTCAATGTTATACTGGCCAAGATGCTGACTTCCCTGCGGATGGTGGGGATGCCCAATATCATAGCCGGCCGTGAGATAGTGCCGGAGCTTCTTGAAAAGCGATGCAACCCGGAGGATCTGAAAAAGACAAGTGAGGCCCTTTTCGGCAGTCTTGAAGAATACAGAGAGCGGCTGAAACCGATAGGGGAAATGTTCGCCGGGCGGACGCCAATGAAGACGGCGGCTGAAGAGATAATTAAAAGCTTAAAACCTGAAAAAGAGGGTGAAATATGAGCAAACAGTATAAAAAACTGATCAAAGACGGGGCGGACGCCTACATGCGGAAGCTGTTTGAAATAGGCTGGCTGGATGAATGGTGCGACGAAGAGGTGGAGCTTCTGCACCGCTCCCTGCGCGATACACATCAAAAGAACCCGAAGCTGATGGTTCACTGTCTCGGGGAGTATACGCTTGAGCCGGCGGGGGTTTGCACCCCGGAGGCATACCGTGATGCTTTGAACGGCATGCTGAGCTCCTTCGGCGTGGTTTTTGAGCCTGATTACATCGAAGCGGCGCCGGAAGAAGGGGATAAAATCATTCTCAGCGTTAAAACGCCCAAATCGGTTGCCCACTGGAAATTTAAGCAGGCTGACGACTGGATGCACGACGATTTCATAGATTTTGTGAACGATGAGGTCATGCCCGCCCTGGGCGAAAAAAGGCTGTTTCATCCGCTGCCTCCGGCATCAGCCTCGGTGGAGCTTGTGTTCCACTATCCCGGAGTGATAGAGAGCGCTATCAGTGAGGGCATCATACCTGACGATGATTTTTTCATGAAGGGGTGAGATTTCCGGTCACCGCGGACTAAGCCCGCCCCGGACACCGATCCGGGGATCCGCAATCCAGATAAGGATAATAAGGATATTCCCCATTATTTCATCCCGGGCCCCGGATCAAGTCCGGGGTGACGGAAGTTATTTCATCCCGGACTCCGTCGTTACGGTGTGCGGGAAAAATTTCCGGCGGGAGCCGGTTAAGTGATTAGGTCCGTATCCGGCCGTCCGGATTAAAAGCCTATTTATATTCCGCTATGCTCTGCACCAGCGTCCTGAACAGCTCCGGCAGCACATCCAGCAGAAAAGGTATATGTACTCTTTCCGTCAGCTTGTGGGCGTCTTTTCCTATCGGCCCCAGATTTACCACGGGTATATCCAGCCACTGCATCTCCCGGAAGGGGTGTTTAAGGTCGCTCCCCCAGCCGATCAGATTTTTCACCAGGGTGTCGATCTCCGATTTATCGCCCTGGAATCCCATCTCGCTCATGTCGGAGATCCCTTCGTACACTTCGTTATGCTCAATAACCGTGCCGAACCGTTCTTTCGCCGTGGATATGACCTTTTCCACCGCGTCAATGACGGCAAGCTCTTTCTTTGTTCTGCGCCTGTTTATCCTGGGCTGGCAGTAGGGGGACAGGAGGCCGATTACAACCAGCGGGCCTTTCAGGCCGGATATATCCAGAAGGTAGTTGGTGAGCTCTATCCCTCTTTCCTGGGAATCCATATGCGGATCAAGTTTTTCTATGAAATCGGTCTGAAGCTTTTCCACAGGCACCGCGACCCGCCGGGACACCTCTTTGAGCAGATCTTCGTACCGTATCACATAGGGTATGCATGTGTCTGTGGGAAGTCCGGCGTAGCCGGCCTTCCGGAGAGCGTCGCGCCGCCTGTACAGGAGGGACATGGCGCTGTCCAGCGATTTTTGCGCCGCTTTCGCCAGCATTTTCATCCACTGAGCGGGGGTGGTACTGACGGTGAGCGCGTTGAACACGACGGCAACGCGCTCCGGCAGGGTGACGAAATATCCCTTGTTTATATTTTTGAGCTTCAGGCAGGCCGCGGGAGAGTAGTGCTTCCCGTTCCATGAATCCGACGTTTTAGGCGCCCCCTCAAGCTCCTGCACAAGATATGACGCCGTAAGCGCGGCATTGATCCCGTGAAAATATTCACCCACATGGCTTTCCCTGCCTATGCACAGGGCGAAGGGCGTGGTGTTGCCTATTGAACCGGTATATATACGGCCGCGGTTTTTATCTTCGTTGGTAATTGTAGGTTCGCTGTCTATGCAGGCTATATATTCCAGCTCTTCCTTTTCCTGCATTTCCACCAGCATTCTCACCGCCTGGTGGACGCCGAATCCGTTGTTTTCCTCATCCGCCAGAGTCATCAGCATGATGTTGGCTTTCAGTTTATCGGGATGGGAGGCTGCCTCCGCGAGAAACCCGATCTGTACGGCCATACCGCTTTTCATGTCAGACACGCCCCTGCCGAAAAGCCATTCCCGGCTGTCCAGATCCGACTGCGCTTCATCGTTGAGGCTTACCTGCCGCAGGGCGTCGCCGTATTCGTTGGGGGTGAAGGCCACGTTATGCAGATGACCGCACATATCGGTGGTCACCACGTCATGATGGCTTATCAGTATGACGGTGCGTTTGGTTGCCGGGGTTGCGCGCACCATGGCGCAGAAGTTTACTCTTTTAAGATGGTCGTCCCGGAGGTTTTCAAACCAGATGTTTTTAGGGTTGCGCTGGAAATAATGCCATTGGCGTATCTTTTCGTGAAGGAACTCAGGAACGTTGTTTTCGGCACCCGGTATCCCCGTGACGCTGGGTATGGAGCAGAGATTCAGCAGCAGTTCGAGGATTTCATCAGCATTATTGGTCATATTTACACCTTGATATATTCCATGATTATAAACAAGGCGGTTAAAAATACAAGAATTTTTGTTTACAGATATCGTTATGTGTAATAGATTTAAATAGTAAACAACTGTTTAAGGAGACGGAAATGTGCAGGAAAGGATTTACACTTCTGGAGCTGACCATAGTTCTTGTCGTTATCGGCCTGATAATGGGTATGGCCATAAAGGGGAAAACACTGGTGGATTCGGCGAAGGTCCGCGCCGAGGTCGTCAAAATGGGGAAGTTTGAAACCGCTGTTTACACATATTTCTCCAAAACCGGCAGCAGCCTGCCTCCGCTGGATACCTCCACCGGCAGGTACGACGCCTCAAGCCTTATAACAATAGGCGCGCTGGGCCAGCGGGATTATTATTCCGAAATGGCGAACGACAACTGGACTCTGGTGGCCTGCGGTATGCAGCCCGCGGGGTTCAGCGTGGCGGCGACGGGCTCTGAAGTATGCGCCAGGATAGGGCTGGCCGATCACATAAAGGTGCCGGCCAGGCTTGCCTGCAGCATTGAGAAGATGCTGGACGACGACGACCTGAGCACGGGTACGGGGCGCGTTCAGGCCGGGGCGGCAAACTTCACCCAGGATGTCTATAACGACTGCAATCTGGCATCCGGCGGCCCCTACGATTATATGTACATGGTATTTTAGCTTTTGGCGAAGTACGGCTGGGTTGCAGCTGTTTTTGCCCTCGCGGCGCTCATCTTCGGGGTGCTGGCGGGGCTGCCCGCGCTTAACAGGCGTGAAGAGGCGCGCTATGCCGAGGATATGCGCCTTCTTGTGCGTGTTCAGTCCGCGCTTTTCAATTATTATTCGAAATACGGACACCGGCTCGACAGGCCCCTGAGCGGGGTTTACGACATCCATAAGTTCACCGGCGGAAAACTTCTGGATATGGACGACATGGACAGCTTCAAGTCGAAAGGCTGGCGGATAATAGCGTGTGACGCCGTGTACGGAGGCTACCTGTTTGCCCCCGAAGGCGAAAACATCTGTATGGAAATGATACTGCCGATAAGAAGCGTATGCCTTATTGAAAAAGAGCTGGACGACGGCAGTCTCAACCGGGGGGCCGGCCGGAAGGGCGGCGGCTTCGACTCTTCGGGAATAAGCTTCGGCAACTGCGCCTATCTGTCTGATATGAAAATAAAATATTTATACCATATGTTTTAATGCGCACGTTTTTAACGTCAAAACGTTGACAACACTTGCATTTACCAATCCATCCATGCTATACTGAAAATATCAAAACGAACCCCGGGATAAATGCAAGTGAAAGAAAAATATTCAGTGTTGGTGGTGGGCAGTGGTATCACCGGGGCTGTTTTTGCGGAACGGGCGGCGGAAAAAGGGCTTTCCGCGCTGGTTATAGACAGACGTGAACACATCGCCGGCAACTGTTATGATTATTCCGAAAACGGTATCACAATTCACAAATACGGACCTCATGTTTTTCATACGAATAGTGAAGCCGTCTGGCGCTACCTTTCAAAGTTCACTAAGTGGCACCACTACATACATAAAGTATTTGCTGATATAGACGGTCTGCTGGCCCCGCTGCCCTTTAACCTGAACAGCATGGATATGTTTTTTCCCGCTCAGGACGCGGCAAACTTTGAAAAAAAACTCAAAGACACCTACGGCCGCGGCTCGAAAGTGCCGATCACCGAGCTGTTGACGGGCACGGATGCTGACCTCAGGCGTCTGGCCGGGTATGTATATGAAAAAGTGTTCAGGCACTACACCGCCAAACAGTGGGGCGTTCCGCCGGAAGAGGTTCCCGGCGGTGTCACCGCCAGAGTGCCGGTGTTCATAAGCAGAGACGACAGATACTTTACAGACAGGTTTCAGGGGATACCAGCCGGCGGATATACGGCGATGATCCGCAATATGCTTGACAATCCGCTTATCGATGTGGAGCTGAGCACCGGCTACAAAGATATCGCTGGGAAGGTGGAATGCGATACGCTTGTATATACGGGCTCCATCGACGGGTTTTTCAACCACAGGCACGGTGTACTGCCCTACAGAAGCGCCGGATTCGAGCTTGAGACGGTCAACATGGAGCGATACCAGCCCGCGGCGGTAGTTAACTACCCTAACAATCATGATTTTACAAGGATTACGGAGTTTAAATATTTTTTAGATGAAAAAAGCGGGAAAAGTGTTATAATGCGTGAATTTCCCGCGAATTTCGAAAAAGGGAAGAATGAGCCGCTCTACCCCGTGGCGACGCCGGAAAATATTGCTCTGTATGAGAAATATCTGGCGGAGGCCGGCGTGAAAAACAAAGGGGGCGGCGAATACAATGTAATCTTTGCCGGAAGACTCGGCGAATATAAATATTACGATATGGATGCGGCGGTGGAATGCGCACTGGCCGCAAGCGATGAGTTATGGAGGTAACTGTGAGAAATTTTATCCTGTTGTTGGCGGTTTTATTTGTTCCTGTGTCCGCATATGCGTATCTTGATCCGGGTTCCGGCGGGATACTGTTCCAGATACTGGCGGCGATAGCGGTGACCATAGGTATTTTCTGGCGCAAGCTTAAGAGGCTGTTCACCGGCAGGAAAGGGGAACAGGAGGAGATCGATAAAGCCGTGCAGGATATGGTTAAAAACGATCCCGAAAACAAATAAAACGTAATCAATGATTAAACCCATCGAGAGCCTTTTGCTGTGGCTGCTTAATTTTTATTATGGAATCATCGGCAGCTATGGGCTGTCCATTCTGGCGATATCGGTGACGGTGACCGTTGTGCTGTCACCGTTTATGAATCTGCTCAAAAAGTTCGGGGACAGGCCCCGGGAAATACAGAAGCAGATGAAGCCCTACATTGAGAAGATAAAGGCGCTGGATCTCCCCCGGGAAAAAAAGGCGCACATGACGGACGCGCTTTACAGGCAGTTCAAATATTCCCCATTGTATGCGTTTGCGGATATTTTGCCCCTCATGATACAATTGCCGTTTCTGATGGCGATGTACTGGATGGTTATTAATAACGGTGCCCTGCTTGCGGGGCACGGGTTTTTATTTATCCGGGATCTTTCGCAGCCGGATCATCTTTTATGGGGCGTGAACCTTCTGCCGGTACTGATGACCCTTATCAATATCGCCGCGGCCTGTATGATGCCCGAACGCGGTAAAAAAGAGCTGATACAGGCGGTTTTTCTGGCAATCGTATTTCTGGCGCTCCTGTATAATGTACCCTCCGCGGCCGTGCTGTACTGGACTTTCAATAACGTCATGGTGCTGGTAAAGAACTGCGTTGTTAAGCTCAGAGGTGCCAAATGACAAAGATATACTTCATTGTCGATAACGACCCCCTTTTCCAGCCGTACATAATTGAAGACAGCTTCAGGCGTTTCGGCGGAACTTATAAGATTGTGGGCGCCACAATAGCCATGGGTGACGGCAGAAAGATCAGCGATGCAAAAAGGAAAACCGAACAATTAAATTTATACGGCCGCAAAGGTTTGTTTTTACTTAAAATCCTGGACAGCTACTACAGACAGATGGATCTGAAAAACGCCGTGATAGTCGGCGTATCCGCCGGCGTGAAAAGCGCCTTTGCAAAGAACGGCATAACCCCGTACTGCGCTTTGGATATCAATGAAAAGCAGCACCTGGAACATGTGCGTTCCTGTGAGCCGGATGTCATCATTTCGTGCACCCATCAGATATTTAAAAGAGAGCTGCTCGGAATTGCAAAAATAGCCTGTATAAACAAACATACGGGCGATCTGCCCGGCTACGCCGGAGTTTTATCCGTTTTCTGGGCAATGCTTAACGACGAGAAAATCATATACCAGACCGTGCATATTATGGAAGAAAGGCTTGACGCCGGCGCTATTCTGGCTAAAGAGGGCTATACGGTTTCGGCGGAAGATACCATGTACGGCATATACGCTGTTCAGTTCAGAAATGCCGCCAGATTGCTGAAAGACGCCGTCGACAGGCTGCTCGGGAATGAAAAAAGTGAAATGGATATGTCCAAAAGGGGCTATTACAGCTATCCCGGCAAAGAAGCGTGCAAAGCCTTCCGTAAAAAAAGAAAACTGTTCACTGTCAGGGAATTAATGACCCGGTGGGCCAAGGTTGATTCTAAAATAGTGGAAGTTTGATGGCAGATGTTTTCATATTTTAAATACAAAAATAAATGGAATAAAAGCCCGGACAAGAGTTTTGTTATTTTCAGCGAGGGAAATACCTATAAAAATTCCACGGAAGCGCTGATGAATGAGCTGTCAGGCAAAATATTCGTTAATTACATAACAATCGATCCGGATGATATATATTTGAAAAACCCGCGTGAAGGGATGTACGCGTTTTATGTCAGGCTTGATCTGGGCGGCCTGCTGTTTTTGAAATTTATTGACAGCCGCCTGTTTGTGACAACAACGCCCGGCCTGGACAGGCTTGCCCTGAAACGCTCACCCAATGTCGGCCATTACAGCTATTTCCTGCACTCGCCTCTGGATATGGGCGGTTATAAAAAGAACTCGCTGGATCATTTCGACAGCGTCGTCTGCTCCTCTGATTTTCAGGTAAGGTCATTGCGGTACCTGGAAAACAAGCACAAATCCGGTAAAAAAGAGCTGCCGGTGCTTGGTATCCCTTACTATGACGTTATTTACGCCGACTACAAAAAAATGCCCGCTGAAAAAAGCGCGGAGACGGCGATCCTGGTGGCGCCCTCCTGGGGCGGCAACAATTTTTTGAATTATCTCGGCTATGATATAATAGAAAAGCTTTGTTCGGAAGGTTTCCGGGTAATTTTCAGACCCCATCCGCAGTCATGGAAAATAAAAGAAAAAACCGTTATGGATCTGGTTCATAAGCATTCCGGCACGCCAAAATGCGTCATAGACGGGGACGTGTCGATGGTAAACAGTTTTCGTGAATCCGACTTTATGATTTCAAGTTTTTCAGGTATAATTATTGATTATATTTTTTTGACCGGCAACCCTGTAATTGTTTACGACTATACCAGGGCGGACTCAAAATACGAAGACTACTACGAAGCGGATGATTTTGATTTCCAGAGCTGGGACAGGGAATTTTTTATGAACGCCTGTGCCACCGCGGAACCCTCCGCTGATATATTAGGCGTTATCGGCGGCATGGAGCCGGCGAAAAAGAAAGAGTATATACTCAGCCAAAAAAAACGCATTGTCAATTTCGGGGATGCCTCGCGGCATATTGTTTCATACTGGATTGACATTTTGGGAAAATTAACTGCTACCTGAGAGGAGGACTGATCATGAAAGCCATTATTCTTGCCGCCGGTTACGGTAAACGTATGCGTCCGCTTACAGACAATCTGCACAAAACAATGCTCAAAATAGGCGACAAGACGATTATAGAACGTCTCACGGACGCCCTGATCGACAACCGCGTCACGGACATAGTGGTCGTCACCGGCTACCGCGAGGACGAACTCAAATATTATCTGATAAATAAATATGAAAACGTCAACTTTACTTTCGTCAATAACGAGCGCTACATGGAGACGAACAATATTTTTTCGCTCCACCTCGCCTTTGAAAATATCGACATCAATGACGACATCCTTCTGATCGAGTCCGATCTTATAATAGACAGCAATATATTGAAGCGGATCATTGAAACGCCCAATAAAAACGTCGCCCTGCTGGACAAATACAGAAGCGGGATGGACGGCACGGTGGTTGAGGTTAACGAGGGGATTATAACAAAAGTGATTCCCACCCACCTGCAGGGCACGGATTTCGATTTCTCGGATAAATACAAGACCCTCAATATTTACAAATTCTCAAAAAACTTTTGCAACAATGAATTTAAAAAAATGCTCTCTTTCTACGCGCAGATGTTTGACAGCAACTGCTACTACGAGCTGATACTCGGCATACTTATCTATATGCAGAGGGAAAGCGTCTACGCTGAAATAGTCGGGGACGAGAAATGGGCCGAGGTGGACGACCCGAACGACCTGCGCATAGCCGAGTATATTTTTTACCCTGAAAAAAGGCAGGCCATGCTGCAGGCCTCTTTCGGCGGGTACTGGAGTTACGACATCCTGGATTTCTGCTTCATCAGGAACATGTATTTCCCGGTCAACTCGATGTTCGCGGAGATGAGGAACAATATCGAGCCGCTGCTCCACAACTACGGCTCCAAGCAGGACATGCTGAATGAAAAGCTTTCCTACGTGCTGGGATACAGCCGGGAATACCTGAACGTGCTGAACGGCGCGGGGCAGGCATACCCGATTCTCGAACAGTATGTGAAAGGGAAGAGGGGGCTGATTCCGTCCCCTACTTTCGGCGAGTATTACAGGTTGTTTGAAACCACCGAAAAGTATTCCGATGAAATCGGCATAAACACCGACGAAATATTGAAAAAATCCAAAGACGCGGACGTTGTGGTGTTCGTGAATCCCAACAACCCCACGGGCTCCGAAGTCCCGACGGATTTTATTTATAAGTTCGCTTCACAGAATCCCGGCAGGCTTGTGATTGTGGACGAGTCGTTCATAGAGTTTTCACAGTATCCTTCAATAATAACGATGCTGGAAAAACAGCCGCTGGAAAACGTTATTATCATTAAAAGCCTGAGCAAATCCCTGGGCGCGCCCGGCGTCCGGCTGGGCTACGTCTACTCATGCAATGCCGCCTTCAACGCCCATATGCGGCATAATATACCGATATGGAACCTCAACTCCATAGCGGAATTTATGATGGAAATCATGCTCAAACACAAAAACAAGCTTGCAAAAGCGTTCGAGCAGACAAAGCTGGACAGAGAGAGCTTCATCAGCCGGCTGAAGCAGGTGAAGTGCGTTTCGGAGGTATACCCCAGCGGCGCCAACTTTATCCTGGCGAAATTCAGCACGGACGCGGATAAACTCGCTGACTACCTGCTGAAAGAGCATGCCGTATATGTGAAATCGATCTCCTCCAAGTTCAGCTGCGGCCAATATATACGCTTCGCCGTCAGGCTGCCGAAAGAGAACGAAATGCTGGTGAATGCGATAGTAAGCTATATTTCGGCATAACAGTGGAACAAATATAAATCAGAGATAATTCATTAGAGGGATATATATGTTTTGGAGGAATGTATGAAGCAAAAAATTGCGTCAGTATTAATGATTTTAATTTTACTGATGTGTGAGGCAATAATATATAAAAGTTATTTGTCCGGAGATATCCCGCGTTTTTTCACGCTGGCATTTTTAATATCTGCTGCAGTACCGATGATATATATTATACTTAAGCTTGTCAGGGGACAACAAATTCAATTGAAACGGATGCCCTTGCCGGCAGCCGTTATTGTTGCGATCATATGCACGTTCTGGATATATAGCGTGATTCCGAAGTACACGGGGAAAAATACAATCATTACAATTACTGCAACCGGGGAAAAGAATTCGGCAGCTAAATCGTCTCAAGTGTGGTTCAGGATTCGAAAAGACGGTAAATTTATTGACGTGCAGCCATACGTCAATAATGAATGGACTAATAAAAATAACCGGCTTGTTTCCGTTGCCAAATCCCAGCCTTCTTCAATTACTTTGAATTTGGAGTATGAAGACAACCTGAGTTTACATTTTCGTAAACACACATGGTCCGGTATTGCGGAGATCAATGAATTTGGAAAAGTTACAAGGATGGATCTTTACACGGATGGCAGTGACGGCATTTACCAAGTAAAAGAAAAAGGGAAAACAAATTATTTAGTGCTCATCGCTATTTTTCTATCTGTTTTCATGTGCGTTTATTCATTAATTTCTCTCATACGGCAATTTAGGGGATTTAGGGGATCGAAAAAAATAAAAAGTGCGAAAAAAGAAGGTGACATTAAGAGCTTACAAACAAGAAAAAAACTCAGTTTTCTTAATAATCCTGCTGTAACCGTTATTTTGGCAGTCATGTATCCGTCTCTATTTCTTCTTCAGCTTAATCATCAGATGTACACAACAAATTCCGTGATTGCAACTGTGGTTATAATGCTTTTGGTCGCCCTGGTTCTATCGCTTCCCATACTTGTGGCAGTATTTTTCGCACCGTACAGGATTGTATCCCTTGCAGCAGTTTTGCTATCTTCAGGGGTAATGCTCGTACTGTTTTACAGTAAAATCCATGCTTACTGGTGGGCTATTGCTGTAGCCATAGCTATTGTTGTGGCATCGCTTTCTTATTTGAAAGGGGTCCGTTACATTAACCTTTTTTTGTCAGTACTCATAATCATTGTTGGTATCAACTGGACAAACAGTGTCTATGCGGCACATAAAATAAGAGTATCTTCAAATATCAACAGCGACGGGTATGTAAACACGTCTTTCAAAGAGAAGCCGAATATTTATTTTATTATGTTGGAATCTTATCATAATCCCAGGACTACAAAGAGATTATATAATTTTGACAATAAAGAATTTTTGGATTATATGAATGATAAAGGGTTTTTTGTACCTGAAAATTCATTTTCCTCCAGTATTACAACAATATCTTCTTTATCCACAATGTTTGCCATGGCTCCCCTTTTGGATATACCCATAACGGATAATTCTGATGGTGATGCATTCAGGGAGATTATTGGCGGTAAATATAGCAATATGGTTTTAAATATCCTTAAAAACAACGGATATTATGTACAATATTTACTGCATGGCTACTGTTTTTTACCATCCCCTTCTATTGATTATGAGTTTTCCAACAGGAGTTTTTATGATCCACTGGAAGTGTTTGAGCTGGATTTTATAACGAAACGGATTCCCGGCAGCAATTATGCCAAACAACTTCGCCAAACGTTTTACAAGCGGGTGGATTTTGCCGCATCGCACAGTAAGCCTGTTTTCACAGTGGCAAAATTTGGAGCAGCCCATACGCCGGCCAGATTTAGCTGGTATCCTGCACGCATAAAAGCATTGCCGGAGTTTTCCAAATATTCTGCTGAAAATGATTTCACATCATTAAATATGCTTTACTGGAAGGATGTTTATATTAAGTTACTGAATAATTCAAATTCGGTCAATGTCAATATAATTGATTATATTACAAAATAAGATCCCAAGGCTGTTATTATACTTGTGGGAGACCATGGCGCGCATTTTTACAGAGGAAGCTGGTACGGCGACAGTAAAGATATGAATGTGAACATGAGGGCGCGCGGGGTGTTGCCTGCTGATGTGACCCTTGATCTCAACGGGGTACTTTTTGCAATCAATAAGCCCTATGATAGCACATTTCCCAAGGATGTGTACGCAGTGAATATATTCAGATATTTGTTCAGCGCTCTGGGTGATGAAAAAATAATGTCAACATTGCAGCCGAACCAGTCATTTGCTTTTGGGTATATTACCTCTGAAGACGGGGTAATACTGGATAACTGGACAAAAGTGCAGAAATAAGCGGGATGTTTTAGGAGTTAATTATGAAGCGAAGAATTACGTCAGTATCAATGGTTTTAATTTTATTGATATGTGAAGTAATAATATATAAAAGTTACTCATCCGGAAGTATTCCGCTTTCGATAGCCCTGGTCTTATTGATATCTGCCGCGGTGCCGGCGGTTTATGCCGTATTTATGCTTGTTAAAGGCAAGCAGGTTAGATTAAAAGTTTTACATTTGATCTTGGCTGTGATTGCCGCGGCGGCATGCGTGTTTTTGGTATACAAAGCAGTGCCGCACCCTGCCGGGAAAAGTGCGCTCATAACCGTCACTGCGACCGGGGAAAAGAACCCGGACGCAGCGTCGTCTGAAGTATGGCTCAGGATCCAGAAAGACGGCAAATTCATTAATATGCAGCCATATGCCAATACTGAGTGGACTTTGAGAAATGACCGGATTTTTTCCGCTCCCAAGTTTCAGCCCTCCTCAATTACTCTGAATTTGGAATACACTGATAATTTGAGCCTCCACTTCCGGAAACATGCCTGGTCCGGCATTGTGCAGATAAAAGAGGCCGGCAAAACAACGCGTATGGATCTCAGTGCGGACAATAATACGGCATACGATGCTGTGGGTAAGCAGGGAGGGGTGCCGTACCTGCTGATGATATCTGCATTTTTAGTTTTATTTTCATTTATTTACTTAATTATCAGCAAACTTCCCGGTTTAGTCAAAAATTATCGGGCGTCGGAGAAGCCTGAAGCCAGACAGAAAGATTTTCTTGATTGGCCTATGCTGACTGTTATTTTGTCCGCCCTGTACCCAACGCTTTTTTTGTTGCAGATAAACAGCCATATGTTCGAATACAAAGCTATGGCTGCCACTGCAGGCATCATACTATTGTGCACGGCGGCGCTGTCGCTGATTTTTATACCGCTGAGCAGGGCCCTGCCTTATAAAACCGTTTCCGCGGCGGCCATGGCGGTGTCATCCGTAATAATACTGGTTTTGTTCCACAGCAAGATACATGGTTTCCTGTGGTTCATTGCCGTGGCCGGCGCGCTGCTGATTGTGTTTCTGGCTTACTCCAGAGGCCTTCGGGTCATCAATATCTTATTGTCGGTACTTATACTGATCGTGTGCCTTAACTGGGTGCGCGGCTATTATGACGCTCATAAAACCGCCAGAGCGTTCAGCAGCGACGGCACTTCCGATTACTCCGACGTTGAACTCACTTCCAAACCTAATGTCTATCTGCTTATTCTGGAGTCGTACCACAGCCCGGAGGCGATGAAGAAGCTGTACAATTATGACAACAGCGAGTTCCTGAAATATTTGAAAGACAGGAATTACCACGCATGGGAAAACTCTTTTTCCTCATACTCATTCACTATGGCTTCAGTGGCCTCTTTATTCGCTATGGATCAGGTCAATAACATACCCATGAAAGGAAGCCTGGACGGCAACGCTTACCGTGATATAATAGGGGGCAAATACGGCAACACAGCACTGAAGATTTTGAAAAATAACAATTATAAAGTTCAGTATCTTTTTGGAGAGGCTCTTCACTTTCACACACCTATGCTGGATTACGACCTACTGACTTCAAATCTGTTCGCCCCAATGGCTGTTTTTGAAATTGATGCCTTAACGGAAAAGGTTCAACAACAAAAGCTTAAAAATGTTGATATGCTGTTCAGCAGGATCGATTATGCCGCTAAAAACAAGCCTGTCTTTACGGCGGTTAAGCTTGGTGCCATGCATACGCCTTCAAGGTTTGACTGGTATCCTGACAAAGTAAAAAAAATGCCTGAATTTTCTGAATACGCAGCCAACAAGGACTTTATATCGGCTAATAAATTATATTGGAAAGATGCGTATATTGAAGCGGTAAAGGCTGCGAACAAAGAGCTGGTTTCGGTTATAGACTACATAGAAGCGCAGGATCCGGAGGCTGTTGTGATATTGATAGGCGACCATGGCGCATGGTTTTACAGGGGGACATTTCCCGGCGATGCCAACGCAGAACTGAGGAAACGCGGTGTTGAACCGAATATGCTTGCCCTGGATGCGAACGGAGCATTTCTCGCGATTAAAGCTCCGAAGGGCTATAGCTTCCCTGATGCTGTGTATACTGTAAACGTTTTTCGGCAGGTTTTCGCATCGCTGGGTTCGGAAAACATATTGGCTACATCGAAACCCGACAGGTCGTACTGGGGCAGCTATCTTACTTCCGAAAACGGCACCGCGCTTGATAACCTGACTTTGACTGATATTTGGAAAAAATAAAAACACAGCGTTATTGACCTCTGCTGTTGCTATTTTTTGTTATACGGCAGTTATTAAGGAGTATTAGATGATAAACGGTAATAAAATAACATCATTAATAATGTTGCTGGGCGGAGGAACGTTTTGTTGGCTGACGTACAGCGGAAAAATGCCGGACTTGCCGGGATATGGTTTAGCGTTTATCACATTTTCAGCCGGTATTATATGGTTTTTATCCAGGAAGCCGCTTAATAAAAAAGTATTATATCTGTCAATCGCCCTGATGATTGTCTGCACGATTGCTTCTGTGATTAAACTTCCCCAGCTTGCTTCGAGCCGGATAATAGTCAAGATAGAGGCAAACGGGGAAAAAAATCCTTCTTCCCACGCATCAGAAGTGTGGTTTTATGTCACTAAGGACGGGAAACGGGTAGGGCTCACGGATTATGAAAATGAAAAATGGCGTCTTAATGATGCAAAAACACATATGTATTCAAAAAAATACACACAGCCGGCGGCCATTGTACTGACATTTCCCAATGACGGCTCATACGAACTCCATTTACGCCGCCATTCATGGTCCGGGATTGCGCATATAACCGAAAACCACCACACTGAGACCATTGATCTGTTCGCAGATCCTGCGATTAAGTATTATGCATACCCCTTAAAAGCGAGTGTCAATTTAACAGAGTTGCTTATTAACCTGGCTTGTCTGGCAGTCGGTTATCTGTCGCTCTTATATGGATTGTTATCTTTTATTCTTTTTATCAGCGAACGTACGAAAACCTCCCGGCCGGGAATCCGGGACAAATACCGGCCGGATATTGACGGATTGCGTTCACTTGCAGTACTTGCGGTTGTTGTCTTCCACTTTAATGAAAGCTGGCTTCCGGGCGGTTTTATAGGGGTGGATATCTTTTTTGTTATATCCGGATTCCTGATTACCGGCATTATTTTGAACGGTGTTGAGAACAACTCCTTTTCTTTTCGGGACTTTTACGCCCGCAGGGTAAGACGTATCCTGCCCGCCGCTTTTTTCGCCACTTTTCTGACCCTGATATTCGGCTGTATCTTCCTCCTTCCTGAGGATGTCATATCCCTCGCTAAATCAGCCGTTGCAACGGTAGCCTCCGCCGCTAATATCTATTTCTGGTTATTTCAGGACACAAGTTATTTCGCGACTGACGCGGGGCTTACCCCCCTTCTGCATATGTGGTCTTTGGGCGTTGAGGAACAGTTTTATCTGCTGTGGCCGGCATTGCTTTTCGCCGCGTTTAAAATAGCCGGGAAAAAGGGCGTTATCGTTTTTTCGGCGATAATAATGGTTTTTTCATTTATATTCGGCCAGCTTTATTTTTCCCATGACCCGCAATTCGCCTACTACATGCTGCCGTCCCGGGCAGGCGAGCTCATGATGGGCGGGCTGACCGCATTATTATGGAGCAATAGAAAACAACCCCTTCCGAGATTTATTAATGAGATTCTGGCAACTTTGGGTCTGGCAATGATTTTATGGTCAATCATTTTCATCGACGGCGAAAATGTATTTCCTGGTTTAATTGCAGTAATTCCCACTCTGGGTGTGGCTTTTATTATAACGGCGGGTATGGGGTCCAGTGTTATCAACGCTCTTTTTTCGTTTAAACCCGCGGTAGCGGTGGGCAAAGTTTCATTTTCCCTATATTTGTGGCACTGGCCCGTTCTTGCGTTTTACCGTTACTCGTATACGAATCTGTCGCTGGCAGGAGGCATAGTCTGCGCCGTTATTATAGCCCTGCTGACAGTCTTTACCTACTTCGCCATAGAGCGCCCTTTCAGGAAGGTTTCCCCCGGGCCGGTACGGATGAAGTTGAAATACAGCGCTATTGCATGTTCTTTTCTGGCAGTCGTTGCGCTGGGAATAGTTTCTATAAAAGAAAAAGGAATAATCCAACTCATCTCTCCCAAAGATTACAGAACTAAAGTCGCCGGCATTCAGGAACAATATAAGGTCACAGGCGAATATGTTTGCTATAATAACATGGAAAATAAGGAATGTACCGTGGGTAATCCGTCAAAGCCGGCCGATACTTTGATTTTCGGGGACTCATATGCCGGACAGTCCGTAGGTTATCTGAAAATAATAGCCGAACACTATGATGTGAATATGCAGAATGTTATATTAATGGGCTGCCCGGTCCTGCCTGTGGACAAAATAGCGGATTTCATGAAAACAAAGCCCTTAACTGTTATCGAGTCTTGTATCCGTTTTCAGCAGTATGTCAGGCAGCAGATCGCTGAAAAGAATTATAAAAATATTATAATCGGTTACTCCTGGAAAGATATGAGTAACCAGGCTTATGCCGCTGCTGTGGATGAAGTGATCAAAGAGTTTGCAGATACAGGCAGGAACATAGTCTTTATATTGGATATCCCTATCATTGAAGCGTTTGATAAGAAGTGCGAACAAAAGTCTTTAAAAATTCCGATGATGAATTGTGATTTTAGCTCAAGTAAATTCAAGCATGAATTGCATAGACAAAAAATCAATAAATATCTGGCCGAAGCGGCAAAAAAATACAAAAACGTTTATACAATAGATTTTCATAATTTAATCTGTCCGCAGGGAAGGTGCAGTTCCTCGCTGGAAGGGCAGTTTTTGTACAGCGATAGTTACCATCTCGGATGGCTGGGCTCGGAAAAGCTCGGGAGTTATGCCGTACAGCATAATACGATTGCGGAGCCGCTCAAAAAGATTTTTAGGCAAACCGAATGATTTTGCAAATAGCGTCTGGATATGTTAACGTCTGCACTGTGTCATTCGTTGTTACTATTTAATAAATAGGAGTCATAACACGATGGAACGTCTCGGTTTTGAAAACGAAAAGTATAACGCACTCGAAGTTTCAATACACATGAACCGCTACCTGCTGGCCAGGAATACCGTCAATGGGAAAAAGGTGCTGGATGTGGCCTGCGGCGAGGGCTACGGCTCCAAACTGCTGAAAACATGGGGCGCGGCATCCGTCGACGGCGTGGATATATCCCGGAAATCGATCAAAACCGCCAAAAAGATGTTTAAAGGCAAAGGCATAACCTTTCACGAGGGTTCCGCCGAAAAGCTCGAATTTCCGGACGCTCACTTCGATCTGATCATATCCCTTGAAACCATCGAACATCTGAACGACCCCCTTGCCTATCTCAACGAACTCCGGCGTGTGGCCAATAAAGACGCCACTATAATAATAACCTGCCCCAACGACTACAAATACTACCCCACCGCGGATACCGGCAACAAATACCATCTCCGCAAGTATACCGAAGACGAATTTATCGACCTTGTTGTACCCGTTCTCGGCGAACCCGACCATAAGATGTACGGGTTTTTCCTCAACGGCTGGCTTAATACCGACGTTCTCCGGCACGGCGGCGGGATGGAGGACCTTTACCGGTACATGGAGTCCCCCGGATCATACATACTGCCGGCAGACAATACGGCGCTGAAGGACTGTGTCTATTTCACAGCAATCTGGAGTTCCGAGCCGGGGGAGTCTTTTCAGTGCGGATGCTACTACCCGGCCGACAATTTTTACCTCGATACGCTTAATAAGTCGGCCGCGCAGAAGGACGGCAAAATCAGCGCGCTGACATGGGATCTTGAGACGAAAGATAAGTGGATATCCCGGCTCGAGTCTGAAAAAAAGCAGCTTGATGACGATATAAGAACCAAAAACAGCTATATATCGAAGCTGGAAGGCTCCTCGGAGTTGCTGGCCGACGACCTCAAGGTGAAAAGCGGCTATATCTCCGAACTCGAGCATTCAAAAGAGGCACTGGATAAAGATATTAAGGCAAAGTCCGCTTACATATCCGATCTGGAACATTCCAAAGATCTGCTGGACAGAGATATTAAAGCAAAGAGCGATTATATATCCGATCTGGAACATTCCAAAGATCTGCTTGGCAGGGATATTCTGGTAAAAAACAGTTACATCTCCGAGCTGGAGCATTCCAGAGAGCTGCTTGACAAAGATCTCAAAGTAAAGATCGATTATATAGCCGAGCTTGAGCGGTCCAAAGAATTATTAAACACGGACATCAAACGGAAAACCGGCTACATCTCCGACCTGGAGCACTCCGGAGAGCTTCTGGGCAAAGACATCAAGGTAAAAGAGAGCTACATCTCCGAGCTTGAGCGCTCAAAAGAGATTGCGGATAAAGATGTAAGGCTGAAGAGCGATTACATTGCCGAGCTTGAGCGGGCCAAGGAGCTCTTAAATATGGACATCAGGCGGAAGAATGATTATATATCCGGCCTTGAACGTTCCAAAGAAGCCCTTGATGAGGATATAAAGAATAAAACCGGCTATATATCGGAACTGGAGCAGTCAAAAGCGGTTTTGGCGCAGGATGTCAAAGTCAAATCCGGGTATATTGAAGAACTGCTGAATTTGAAGAACATTTTAAGCGGGGATCTGGAAAAGGCGCTCGCCCATACGGCGGAGCTGACGGCCAAACAGCAGGCGTACGAACAGGATATAGCTGAAAAAAGCGAAACCATATCCTCCCTTGAGCGGGCCGCCGCTCAGCAGGAATCCCGGGTTAACAAGCAAACACTTCTTTTTAAGGCAGCTAAAACCGAGAATGAGTTTTTTGCCCATAACATGTGGATGCTGAATAATAAGGTTTCCGGGTACGAGCAGGAGATTGAGCGCCTTAAAGCCCGGGTGGAAGAGTACGGAAAACAGATTGAAGCCCAGGCGAAAGAGTACGGAAAACAGATTGATGCTGAGGCCGAGGCGTACCGGAAACAGATTGAGGAGCACCGGCGCGGCAATGAGGTGCTGAAGGAACGCGTCGGGGGCCTGGAGTGGGAGCTCAACGAGCTCTTAAATTCGCTGGCCTACAGGATGGGCAGTAAGATGCGGGTATTCGGCCGCTTTGTCCCCAACGCGCTGATAAAAAAAATGAAGGGGTAGGTGTAAAATGAGCGAATACAAATTCTACCCTGAAATTTATGAACTTCCCTACCTGGCCTCGGACCGCCACCGCCTCTTCTTTGCTCAGCGGTTCAACGACAATATCGGCGAGGAGGGGGATAATCTAACCATCAGCATCATATCCTATAACCGCGCCAATCTTACCATCAAACTGATGGATTCCATAGAAGAGCACTTTCCGCATTTTAAAGGCGAATTCCTCATAATCGATAACGCCTCCATGCGGGAAGAGCTGGATAAGCTGTACGAAGCGGTTAAAAAATATACCTACAGAAGCAGGATTGTAGAGCTGGATAAAAATTACGGCGTTTCCGGCGGACGCAACAGAACCGTTCCGCATGTGACCACCGAATGGGTTATGATGCTCGACAACGATATGTACTTCACCCAAAATCCGCTCCCCACATACCAGAAGGATATGGCTCTTCTCGGCTGCCACTTCTTCAACCTTTCACATATTGAGAATAACGAGACGCATTGCGGAAAACATCTGTATATAGGGTATTACGGTGAGGATATAAATGTCGGCTGCGGCCTGGGAATACGTTCGGAGAGCGTGACTCAATTGAAACCCATGCTGACGACGTTTTTGGCCGGCACCGCCTCCATAATGAACGTGAACTCCTTCAAGTCTGTCGGCGGGTTTGACGAGGGCTATTTTATCGGTTTTGAAGATCTTGACTTCTCTTTAAGGCTCTTTCAGGCCGGGTACAAGATAGGCAACGCTTCCGTCGCGGCGCTGGTGCACGAACATCCCGTGTCCACCGTCAATAACTACGACCAGTTGCGGTATAAAAGGGAGATACTGGAGAAGGCCGGGAACCATTTCTATGAAAAGTTCGGTATGCGCGTCTGGAACGCCGGCGTGGAAGAGTGGCTGAAGGAAAAGAACAAAGAGATGGGAGTGCATGAGGAAGAGGCTGAGGTCACGAAACAAGCCCCGGCACTTAATTTGAATGCCAAACCCCAAATAGCCCTGGTTATAGACCTGGAAAACTGGGCTTATCACAATATCGCAAAACAACTTACCCTTGTCCTGGGCGACAAATACGATTTTACCATATGCAACGAGATTTGGCTCCAGGATATGCCCAAACTGCATCTTATGCACAAAGACAAAGATTTGATACATTATTTCTGGCGCCCCCATATATTCCACATTTTTTCGGACCACTACAGAAAGAAGTACGAATCTATAGGTATAAATTACGACTGCTTCCTGAACGAGTTCTATTACGTGAGAAGGCGCTCCACCGCCGTTTATGACCATCTCTTTGAGACGGATTACGAGTATACGAGAGGCCTTTTGGTGCATGCGGACGCCTACTATACAGCCTCAAAGAGGCTTTTCGAATCGTATTCCCGCATGGGGAAAAACGGCATACCGAAACCGCTGATGTCCCTGCCCGACGGCGTGTCACCCGAGCTTTTCCCGGCACAGAACCGGAACAGATTCGATAATAACAGTGCAGCCGACGAACTTATCGTCGGCTGGACAGGGAACAGCAAATGGGGGATGTGGGACGGCGGCGAGGATAAAAAAGGTTTTTTTACGATAGTATCACCCGTTATTGAAGAACTTCAAAAAGAGGGATATAATATAAAGACATGTTATGTGGACAAGACAGACAACGTCCCGCACAGCCGGATGCATGAATATTACAACAGGATGCACGTTTATGTCTGCGCGTCGCTTATTGAAGGAACTCCCAACCCGGTTCTTGAGGCGATGTGCTGCGGGGTTCCCGTTATATCAACGGACGTGGGAATCGTGCCCGAGGTTTTCGGCCCCAGGCAGAAAGAGTTTATTATCAAAAGAAACAGGGAATCTCTGAAAAAAGCGCTCATAAGGCTTATAAAGGACAGAAAGCTCCTTCCGGCGCTTTCAAAAGAGAATCTTGAATATATAAAGCCATGGTACTGGAGCATCAGAGCCAAAAATTTCGCACAGTTCTTCGACCACTGTCTCAGTATCAATAAATAGGGTATTTTATGCCGCTTATTTCCGTAATAATTGCAGTTTACAACACCGGGAAGTATCTTTGCGAATGTCTGGATTCAGTACTGTCCCAGGACTACAGGAACCTGGAAGTGATAATCATAGACGACGGCTCCACGGACGGCTCCCCGGATATCATAAAGAGGTATGCCGCCGCTGACCCCCGTATAACAGTTGTGACAAAAAAGAACGGCGGCCTGTCGTCAGCCAGGAACGCAGGGATGCGGATAGCGGGCGGCGAATACCTCTGTTTTGTGGACAGCGACGATTACCTGCCGCTTAATGCGCTGTCATTGCTGGAGAAATCCATAGCTTCCCGGTCGGCGGATATCGCAAGCGGCTCGTTCACCGTGGTGAGCGAAACGGGCGCCCCCATTGTGGAGCACACCGTCAGCGCCGGAAAAAAATGGGACTGGATCAATCACATCGCCTGCTCCAGACTCTACCGGCGCGGCTTCCTGCTGGACAACAATCTGGATTTTCACGAAAATATATGGTATGAGGACGTGCTCTTCGGCACGGCGTGCACCATAAAAGCCTCCCTGGTGGAATATATTCCCGATAATGTCTATTTTTACCGCAGGCGCAGGGGGTCCATCGGAATGAGCACGGGGGAAAAGGTTCTGGACTGTCTGGAAGTCCGCAGGAAACTGAAGCGGCTCCTTACGGAGAACGGTCTGTATGAAAGCGTTTTTCCGTATAAACACGCGGATCTGGTATGCTACCATTATTACAAGCGAATTGACAGGCAGTACAGGCGCGCGCTTTTCGAAGGCATGAAAAAAGATTTTACGCCCGAGGATTATAGATTTACTTTCAAATACGGCACAAAAGGGGAGAAACTGTTCGCCGCGGCGCTGTATTTCAATATGCCCGGGATGTTTGCTTTCTGCCACAAGCTGTATAGAGCTCTGACAGGCAGGGATGAATGAAACAACCCCTGATACCAAGGAAAATCCACACATTCTGGTTCGGGGGAAGCGAAAAAAGCGAACTGATACGGCACTGCATGGATTCGTGGCGGAAATACGCCCCGGATTTTGAGATAATCGAGTGGGATGAGTCCAACTGCGACCCAAATGAAAACAACTATGTTTCAGGCGCCTATAAAGCGGGCAAATGGGCCTTTGTATCAGATTACTTCCGGCTGAAACGGGTTTACGAGCAGGGCGGCGTTTACATGGACACGGATGTGGAGCTGCTGCGGGAGATAGACGGGCTTCTGCCGGCGGAAGCTTTTTTCGCGTATGAGAATACCGAGTATGTGAATATGGCGATATTCGGCGCTGTTCCCGGCAGCGGAATCATTAAAAAATTCCTGGATTCATACGAAAACGACGATTTTACCGGAGAGTGCGGGGAAATAACAATTCCTAAACGTGTGACCGCCATATTGAAAAGTGATTACGGCCTCATCCCGGACGGAAAATTTTACGAGAGCGGCGGAATAAAATTATATCCTCCCAACATGCTGACAATAAACGTTTTCGACGGCAAGGCGATTGCGGCGCACCATTTTGAGGCGTCGTGGATGGAGGATGGCAGCCGCTCTCCGTGGGCTTATGAAGTTTTGAAAGATTATTTCCGGGATGTGCTGGACGCGGACGGGGCGGCATTTTCTTTCATACGGCGGATTAAAAAACGCATAAAACGATTTCCCCGCATTTACAAATTCATGAAAAAGTTTTACAATGTGATCCTCAGACGGGGAAGCTAATGAACATTGCATTAATTACGGGAGGGGCCGGCTTTATCGGCTCTCATATAGCTGAAGAGCTGGCCGGATATGACAAGGTAATCATAGTGGACAATCTTTTGACCGGCATGCGGAGCAATATACCTCAGAGGAACAATGTGCACTTCATTCAGGGGGACATAACTGACGAGGCCTTTGTGGACAGCCTTTTTGAAGAGTACGGCTTTGAGCATATCTTCCACATGGCTGCCGTGGCCTCTGTGCAGGCTTCGGTGACGGACCCCTGGTTCACAAAAAGCATAAACCTTGACGGGACGCACTATCTTCTGGAAAAGGCCCGGGGAAACAAAGCGCTGAAACGGTTTGTCTTTGCCAGCTCCGCGGCCGTATACGGAAATACCGAAAAAAGCGCCAATTCCGAATATGACCCCGTCAACCCCATCACCCCTTACGGTCTCGAGAAATATACCGCCGAGCGCTACTGCATGTTATATGCGAAATATTACGGCGTTCCGGCGGTGGCCTTCCGTTTTTTCAATGTATACGGGGAAAGGCAGAATCCCAAAAGCCCCTACTCCGGCGTTATATCTGTATTCATGGACAGGGCGGTGAACGGAGAGGCGATAACGATCTACGGCGACGGCGAACAGACAAGGGATTTTGTGTACGTTAAAGATCTCGTCAATGTGATTGGCTACTCGCTTACCAACGATGCGATGATAGGCAGGGTGTACAACATAGGGACGGGGGAGTCGGTCTCCGTCAATAAACTGTGCGGGTTTGTCAGGGACGCCACAGGTTCAGGCGCGTCCGTGGAGCATACTGACGGCAGGGACGGGGATCTGCGCCATTCCTGCGCTGATATCGGAAAGCTGCGCGCGGTGGGTTACAGGGGCGACTTCGTCGCTCTGGAGCATGGCATACAGAACCTCTGTACCAGATGCTGACGGAGATTAATGATGAAGAAATATCCCTTACCGTCGGATGTGGCGCTGGAAATCACCAATATATGCAATGCCCGGTGTTTTTACTGCCCGCTTTATCAGGAGAACGACAACGCGCTCAAATATCCGCGCGGTTACATGGATATGGGACTGTTCGGCAAAATAATAGACGAGATCAGCGCCTGGCCGGTCAAACCTTCCATTTACATGGATAATGCAGGTGAACCTCTGCTGGACAAGCACTTTGAGGAACGTATAGAATACTGCGCCTCAAGGTATATAGCCGGCTCCATAATTTTGCAGACAAACGCGCAGTTTCTGGATGAACATAAGTCAAAAATACTTCTGGACGCGGGAATAAGCCATATACTGCCCGCTTTTGACGGCGCCCAAAAAGAAACTTTCGAAAAACACCGCGTCGGCTGTGATTACGAGACCGTTCTGAATAATATATTAACTTTTGCGCGGCTCCGCGACGAAAAGAAGGCGCGCACCACAATCCAGATCAAGTATATGTGCACAAGGCAAAACATGAATGAGACTGTCGACGCGTGGAAGCTGTTCCGGGAGCACCTGAACCCGGAAAAAGACCGTTTCCAGGTGGAGGTGACCCATACATGGAACGAGGAAAACCTTAAAAAAAGCCCTCATATAATAGCCGCGGTAAATTCGAAGAACATTTTGAGGCCCTGCCGCATGGCTTTTTCATATCTTCCGGTTTTCGTCAACGGTCATGTCGGAGGGTGTTCGCTGGATTATAACAACAATTTGGCGGGGGAACCTTTCGGTGACGCCAATAAAGACAGCCTTGAAAAAATATGGTACGGCAGGAAATTCTCATCATTAAGGAAGAAAATAAACTTTATCATGAAATACCCCCAACTGCCGCCGGCGGCGATGCTGTTGCCCAGAAAATGCCGCAACTGTTACCTGCAGTATTATGATCCGTCCTATCTCAAGCCTGAACTGGACGATGAACTGCTGGTTTATCATAATTTTACGACTTCCATTTTCAGATATGGATAGGCTCATACTGATTTTATCTGTTACAAATATATAAAAATAAATAAGATTGCTGCCGGCGGCGGATTTTTGTGGTGGGGGCATGACAAAATTACTGTTCATTATCAGCCAACTGTATAAAGGGGGGGCGGAAACCGCCCTGGTGAATCTGCTGAACCGGCTTGACCATAATAAATACAAAGCCGATCTGCTGATTTTTGATCAGCACCCCATAGCGCAGGCTGTGCCGCTGAACGGAAGTATACATAAAAAAGTAAATGTCTGCGACGCCTATGCCGAAATCAGGCGGAACCCGTTCAAAAGGGTGATCAATAAAATCCGCAAAAAGTTTATGTATTCCCGGAGTCAGTTGCTGTACCACGCCCCGGCCATAGAATTTACCCGCGGAAAGAGATACGACATGGCCTTTTTTATAGGAGAGTGGCGCACCCCGGCTTTCCTGACGGAACATGTCGATGCCGGAGTGAAAGCGGCCTGGATTCACAACGACCTTTCCAAGGCCGATTACTTTGACGCCGGGGAGTATTTCCGCCATCACGATTACATTGATTATTATATTTTCGTTTCGGAAAATTCCATGCTTGAAAGTGTGCGGGCCTATCCTTTTTTAAAAGACAAATCCCTTGTCCTGCATAATATGCTGGATACGGCCCAAATCAGGGAAATGGGCGCCGAACCGCCGGATGACGAAGCGTATGACGGAAAACTCCCCGTCGTGGTGACCTGCGCCAACATCAGGCCCCAGAAAAACCATCTGCGGCAGGTAAAGGTGATGGCGGAGCTGAAACGGCGCGGGCTGGATTTTATCTGGCTGAATATAGGCTCTTTTGCGGACAGGAACCTTGTCAACAGAATTAAATTAAGCGCGGCGCATAACGGGCTTAAAGGCAGTTTCCTGCTGCGGGGGCCGAAAGAAAACCCTTACAAATACATGAAAAACGCCTGCGCCGTGGCGGTGCTCTCCGATTATGAATCCTGGTCGCTCGTCATTACCGAGGCCAGGATACTGGGCATTCCCGTCATAGCCACAAGGACTTCCGGGGCCAAAGAACAGATAGAAAACGGTAAAACAGGCATATTGACAGGTTTTTCGGAAGACGACATCGCTGAAAAAATGGAACTCCTGCTCAAAGACACGGCTTTGCAGAAGAGAATACGCGGTAATTTGCGGGATTTTGACGATACGGAACATATTTTACAGGCCTTTGACAATTTCGTCACCGAAGCGCTGAACGTAAAAAAAACCGGCAGCAAATCAGCCGTAGGCGGAATTCTCTACGTGATCGACGACGTAAATTACGTCGGCGGCGCTCATATCGCAACGATACTCCAGATAAAAGAGTTTCTGAAGCAGGGGAGGGATGTGACTATCTTCTCCACAAACACCCCCTCCGTCAGTTTGCGGAAAGAGGTGCCCGGGGTCAAATTCCTGCCGATCAGCGAAGTGCCTGTGAGCAAAGTTTACCACAGACGGCTGCTTTCGGTGCTGAGTGATCTGCGTGTGCCTGTTAAACACAAGCTGCTGAAAATCGCGGCCTTTTTGTTAAGCAGGACGAAATACAGACACCGGGCATATGATAAGCTGGTAACGCCCGAGGTAACCGGTTTCCTGGCGCCTTATGATACCATATGCGTTATGTCCGAAGGCTCAGCCTACCGGGAAGCTGTGTCAAAGATAAAAGACCGCAGAAAAATACAGTGGATACATACGGATTACTGCGCCTGGAAAGATGTGGACGAATGGCGCCGGATGATTACGGCGAACGACGGTGAACTTTACCGGAATTTCGACACGATTGTCGTGCTCACCGAAGGGATAAAAGAAAGTTTTACAGACCTTTACCCGCACCTCGCGGAAAAGGTTGCTGTAAACAGAAACCTCATCGCCGTGGAAAATATAACCGCCAGAGCCCGGGTGAAGAGATATCCCAAACAGTATATATTGGAGCAGAATACCCCGGAGGGTGTAAAAAAACCGATGCGTTTCGTCACCGTCGGCAGGGTGGACCACCATAAGGCTGTGGACAGGCTTATCAGGGTGATGCTCAGACTGCGCGCCAGGGGCTATGATTTCAGATGGTTTTTCGTGGGGGGCGGCGAAGGACTGGAGAAGTACCGGGATGAAGCGCTGAAATGCGGGCTGGGAGATGTTGTCGAGTTTACGGGCGAAGTAGCGAACCCCTTCCCCTATGTGAAAAACGCGGACGTTTTCGCGCTGCTTTCAAATTTCGAGGGGCTGCCGAACACCGTTTACGAGGCGCTGATACTGGGCACGCCGGTGCTTGCCACCGACGTGGGCGGCATCCATACCCAGGTTACCGAGGGGGAAACAGGCTGGCTGGCGGATAACGACTTTAACAGCATATATCTGAAGCTGGTGTGGCTGCTGCGGCACCCGGAAGCCGTCTCCGAAGTCAGGGATAAAATTCAAAACTACAGCTATGACAACCTGTGCGTCATGCGGGAAAACGACAAAATTTTTTTTAGGAAACCGGAATGAAACAGAAAGCGGTGTTATTCGGCCTCTTGCTTAATTTCTCAGTTGTCTTGACTCTTATAATGCTTTCCGGCAAAAGAGTGCCGAAGGCCATGCTTTTAGTTTTCCTGACGGCGGCGGTATCGGTGTATGTATACCGGCGCCTGAAAAGCGGGGGCGCTTTTAATATCAGCCCCAAAATTGCAGCCTTATCCGTTCTGCTGGCCCTGTTGAGCGCTTTCTCGATAAGCGGCTTAACGGTACTGAAAAAAGTTGACATTAAGATAGAGGCCACCGGCGATAAAAATATGCATTCGCAGTCGGCCGAGGTGTGGTTCTATCTTGAAGAAAACGGCAGACGCATAGATATGCAGCCCTATGCCTCCGATAAATGGATGTACAGGGACGGCTGGCTGATCAGCCATCAGGATCAGCCGTCGAAAATAAGGCTGAAGCTTGCGGATGTCAGCGGGCTTTCGGTGGTTTTTTTAAAACACGGCTGGTCCGGGAAAACAATCATAAATGAAAGAGGAAAATACTCCCACATCGATCTTTATTCCAATTACGCCACCAACTTCAGATATGAGCCGTTAAGAGGGACAATAAGCGCCGGGGGTACGCTCAAAAGCATGCTCCCCGCGGCTGAGCTGTTTTTCCTGTTTTTGTATTCCGCGCTTGCGGCTATTGCGGGAAGGTTCGGGGAAACGGCGAAAAGATTGTCATATTTGGCGTTATCGGTCTTTTTTGTATTTCTTTTTTACAATGCGTACTGGTTTCAGAGTTTCGGTTATTTGTCGCTTGCCCTGATGATTGCTTTTATATATCTGGGTTTGCAGGCCGTGCCGGCCTTTCTTGCGGGCGGGCGGGCGCTGCGGGAATATACCCCCGGCCGCGTCTATCCGGCGGTTTTTATTTTAACCGCCTGCTATATAACGGCCGCTCTGACATTTGAACATATCTTCCCCACCCCGGTTGCGGCGCTGAACCTGCCAAATGTAAGCCGGGTTATACTGGTATTTATGTGGGTGCTGGCCGCGCAGCACGGGTTTCTGAAGCTTCTGAAATATGCCGGGGAAAGGCTCCCCGCCGCGCGGGATAACTGCCCGGTACCCGATTTCGCCTTCTGGCCCGCAGTATTTTTCATAATGCTGTCGGCCTGGACGGTGTGGTTCCTGG
The DNA here is from genome assembly GCA_031556255.1 of Deferribacterales bacterium. Classification (GTDB taxonomy): domain Bacteria; phylum Chrysiogenota; class Deferribacteres; order Deferribacterales; family JAISNW01; genus JAIRQX01. Next base: position 38,312 of record JAVBTI010000066.1, read on the forward strand.
CTTTTTATCCCGCCACAATGAGCCCGGATTCCGTTGACCAATATGGCCAGGCGATGGGTATAGCGGCCCTTCATAACGCCCATCCCGTATTTCATACGCTGCTGATACGGCTGGGTTATTTTTTAACAAAATCGCCCGGAGGCTTTACCGCTTTACAGATAACAGCCATGGCGGGCGTTTTTACATACGCCCTCCATAGCATGCGGCGCTTAGGGTTAAGCAAAAACGCGGTGCTTGCTGTTGCGGTTATTATAGCGCTGCTGCCCAACAACGGCATATTTTCCGTGACGATGTGGAAAGACGTTCCCACGGCTCTGGCCATATTATGCGCGACAATTGCCATGATTAACGCTGTGGAAAGAGGCGGCAGGGCGTCTTTTATTATTTTTGCCCTGTCCATCGGGGTTCTGCCTTTTTTCCGTCATAACGCCGTGATCAGCACAATTTTCTGTCTGGCATTTTGTTTCATCTACGGCGGTTGCCGCAAAAACAGGGGGTTTATTTTTGCGGGAACAGCGGCGGCGGTCATCCTGATCGCCGGAAATATAGCTGTATCGGCCCTTAATATACCGAAAATGCCGCTTAAAAATGCGTACAACTATCAGATGCTGCACGGGATGGCCGCCGTGCTGAACTACGGCGGGGAGCTTGACAGCTCGGCAAACAGGATGCTGACCAAGAATCTGGATATCGCCACATGGCGGGATTCATATGTGCCGGCTGTTATCCTTGACTATCTTTTCACGCCCGAATACAGAAAAGCGATGGACGCGATGCCCACAAGCAGGCTGATTAACAGCTACTTCAGAACCTTCCTGCACCACCCGTGGACGGTTATGTATGAACGGCTGGACCAGTCCGGAACCCTGTGGAAAATGTATAAACCGTCGTCACCCCTTCAGCCGCTGCCCTACGCCGCGGATATCTATAAAAACCAGCTTGATTTGGCCCATACCGACAGCATAATGAGGAATAATCTGACGGCAGGGCTGTGGAACATCAACAACGACGGCATGCTGCACACCATCCTGTTCCGTTCGGGCATTTATGTGGCCATCCTCCTTTTGACCGGGTATTTTCTGGTGCTGAACAGGCGCGGATACAGGCTGTATTCCTACCTGCCGATGCTGGGCCTGACCGCCACCATCGCGGCGATAAACGCCCACCCCGAATTCAGATACGTATACCATATCTTTGTTACCTGGATATTTATTGTTTTCTATGCCGTCCTGCCGGGGAATAAAAATTCCCGGGAAAGCTCTGCCGGATGAAATTATAAGACTGCTCATTTGTCTTTGGAATAGACATTGATGAGAATAGTGTGGAACTTGCAAAGAAGAGGCTGGAACTATACGAACTTGGCGCCAGACTGGAAATTGTTAACGCCACTGACATAGAAAATCACTTTAAAGAAAAGTTTGATATGGTTATTTTCTTTGCTGCCCTGGAACATATGACATGCCGGGAAAGAATCCGTTCAATTCAGGCTGCGTATAATATGACTGCGGTTAACGGGAATATAGTGGTTGTTGAAACCCCGAATCGTTTATGGTTTGAAGATACCCATACAAGTTTGGCTAATTTTTATCATTGGCTGCCGGATGAGGTTGCCATTGACTATGCCAAATACACAAAGCGAGAGAATTTTAACACTTCATTCATTGAACATAATGAAAGTAATCCCGTTAATCTTTACAGATGGGGCAGAGGCGTTAGTTTTCATGATTTTGAAATAGCTTTGGGCGACAGACGGATTATTGAATCTGCCGGCAGTATGCAACAATTTTTGAAATGGGAAGATCACGATTTTAAAAAATATTTAAAGCAAATAGGCCCTGAATATGTGCATGACGGTTTTTACGAACCCATGCTGTATATTGCCCTAAAAAGATAAATGACCGGGAGAAATTATGTTCGATTTTATCAGAAAGCCGTTCAGATTTCTTAAAAGGCTGAACGAATCCGCCAAAAAAATGGACAGGATGGAAAGCAATCTGGAAGAGTCATTTTCACGGCTTAATGCGGATGTCGGCGAGTCGAAAGACATGATTTGCAGGCTTTTGGCGAATGCGGATGGGTCAAAAGATATAATTCGCAGGCTTGAACTGGAAATCCATGAGATCAAGCTGCTTACCGAGACCGACAAGGCTCTGAAAAAGTGTGAAGATCAAAAAGAAGTGCTGCGCAGGGCCGGCGGGAACTGGAAGATTTGGCGGAATGATTTCTTCATCAACGACATTGTCAATAATAAGGCGGATTTTGACAGTATATATGACGCCCTCGGGGACGAAAAATCCCGGGATACCTTCAGCTGGCTTATAACATACAGGTTCCTGATTCCGATATTCGGAGAAACCGAGCTTTGGGCGACGGAGGAGCCTTCGTTCCTGTACGGCATTATGCCCGGCGGGACAGGGCTTGGAGAGTGCAGGCGCACATATGAGGAAGCTAAGAAGAAAAACGGGGAGCTCTGCCTGCATATCGAGAATTATGCATACTGGCATACCTTTGTGCTGGGCGCCTATAAACATGACGAACTGTTTCAATATAAAGAAGGGGACGTGGTTTTCGATATAGGTGCATACGCCGGGGATACCGCGCTCTTTTTTTCGCGGCTGATAGGCGCCGCCGGGAAGGTGTACGCTTTCGAGGGTTCTAAAAGGGTTGTCGATCTTATATACGACAATATCAAACATTTCAGCGCGAACAATATTGAGGTTGTCAATAAAGCCGTCTCGGATAAAGACGGCAGGCTGTTTTTCGCCGGCGACGATTCCGGCGGACATATCAGCGAAGGAGAGGGGGAGGAGGTGGAGTGCGTTACCATCGACACCTTTTGCGCTGAAAACGGTATCGATAAACTGGATCTCATCAAAATGGATATAGAAGGCGCCGAACTGGACGCGCTGAAAGGCGGCGTTAATGCCATAAAAAAATTCCGGCCGGTGCTGCTGATCAGTGTTTATCACAAAAGAGATTACGGCTACGGGGATCTGCTGCCGGTATCAAAATATCTGATGGAAATATGTGAGGGTTATTCTTTTTATTTGAGGCATAAAAACTGTTCGCTCTGGGAAACCACAATGATATGCGTGCCCGGCAAATGACGGCCGGTTTTGGGGATTTTCCTGTACTTTTGCGCCGATATGCTGTAAATGGTATCCGTTATGGATAAGATACTGGTAATCATACCCGCTTATAATGAAGAGAGCGCTGTTGAACATGTGGTTCAGGAAGTTCAAAAGCACTGCCCGTCAGCGGATTATCTGATAGTGGATGACGCATCCACCGATAATACGTATAAAATATGCAGAGATAATCGGTATAACTATATAAGGCTTCCCATAAATCTCGGAATCGGCGGCGCTGTCCAGGCAGGCTATACCTATGCCGTTGAAAACAATTATGATGTAACCGTTCAGCTGGACGGCGACGGGCAGCATGACCCCAGTCAGGTTCCCATGCTGGTAGAACCGGTTCTGAAAGGGGAGGCCGATATGGTGATCGGCTCGCGGTTCATATCGAAAAAAGGTTTTCAGTCGTCAGCCATGCGCAGGCTGGGGATAAAGATCATGCGGTCCATAATCAAAGTGACAAGCGGCGCATCGGTGGCTGATGCCACGAGTGGCTTCCGCGCATGCTCAAAAGAACTTACCAGGTTTTTCTCCGAAAACTATGCACACGATTACCCTGAACCGGAGGCAATCTTAACCGCCGCTTTGAACGGATTTAATGTGAAAGAGGTTCCGGTGGTGATGCGCGACCGGAAAGGCGGGGCATCGTCGATAAACATGCCGGGGGCGCTGTATTATATGGTAAAAGTATCTGTTTCGCTGTTAATTTGCCGGATAAAATATTTAAACCTCCGGACCGGGGATATGTAAATGGACTTACATCTCAGAGTTTTTTTATTTATCGGTGTATTTGTTTATCTGTTTTTGATAGTGTTTTTCCTGCGCAAGGGACGATTGAACGTTAAATATTCGCTGCTGTGGCTGTTTAGCGGCCTGCTGATGCTTATTATGATAGCGTTTCCGCAGATTGTCATATTTGCCGCCTCGATTGTGGGCATTCAGTCCCCCGTGAATATGATATTCGTCGTACAGGGCGGGGCGGTGCTTCTGATATTGCTTTCGCTTACCGCGATAGTTTCAAAGCTGACCGACAGAATATATATTTTGACCCAGGCCAACGCCTTACTGGAAAAAAGGATCAGAGAGCTTGAGAAAAAAATATAAATGTCCCGCCTTAATTAGGGTCAGGTCTCATTAAATTATTTTTTTACGCATTATATCACACAAAATTACACCAATCCCGCATATCTTCCCGGCCTCCGGGCCGGGATGAAATAATAAGGATTTTCCATGTTGTTTTAATTCCGGATTCCGGGTCAAGCCCGGAATGACGGTTTTTTTGTGGCCGTAACTCTTATAAAAGTTTAACGGGACTCTCCCTGGATATTATCGCTTGACTTCACGCCGCATAGTAAATATTATCATTGGTTGGAATTAAAGGGGTATTATTTGAGATCAATTTATCTTGGCATCAGGGATATAAGAGAAGCTGTCGCCAATTATCGCGTCTGGCTTATGTTCGGCTGGCTGGATATAAAACTTCGCTACCGGCGGAGCCTGTTGGGGCCGTTCTGGATCACGCTGAGCATCGCCACAATGGTTATGGCCCTGGGGCTCCTGTATTCACAGATCTTTAACCAGGAACTGAGTGAATATCTGCCGTACATCGGCTGCAGCCTGATAGTCTGGTTTTTCATATCTAATATGATAAACGAGGGCTGCTATACCTTTATCTATGCCGAATCACAGATAAAACAGGTGAACCAGTCTCTTTCAGTATACGCGTTCAGGCTGCTCTGGCGTAACGTGGTGGTTTTCCTTCATAACTTCATCGTGGTTGTGCTGCTGCTGTCGGTTTTCAGGATATTTCACTGGCAGGCCGTTATATTCCCTTTGACTTTTCTGTTAAGCAGCGCGGTTTTTTTCTTTTTCAGCATCATCCTAGGCCTTATCTGCGCCCGGTACAGGGACGTGCCGCAGGTGGTGCTGTCGGTCACCCAGATATTGATATTTATTACCCCGATATTCTGGCGGAAGGAATTTCTTACCCGGCATGAATGGGTGGTGCATTTTAACCCCGTCTTCCACCTGCTTGAAATTATGCGCGCCCCGCTTCTGGGCAGGCCCTTTCCCTTCGAGTCGCTTTATATATCCGTGGGAATCCTGGTTGTGTTGTTTTGTGCCGCGGCAAGCATGCTGGGCAATTTTAACGACCGTGTTGCTTACTGGGTGTAGCGATGAAGATAATAATAGTTAAAGCGGCAGACTTATGCGTGGATTACCCCATCTACGGCACGCGCTCCTTTAAGAACGCGGTGATTACCGGCGTTACCGGCGGGCGCATTAAAATGGCCGACAAAACCACCATCGTCAGGGCCCTGGATATGCTCAATTTTGAGCTGTACGAGGGGGACAGGGTGGGCCTCTGGGGGCATAACGGATCCGGGAAAACCACGCTACTGAGAGTCCTGGCCGGGATTTACGCGCCGTCGGCCGGCAGTATCAGGATAAACGGCACTGTGGAGTCGTTTTTAAACATCTCCCTGGGTATGGACGGGGAGGCCACCGGCATAGAAAATATACATATGCGCGCCGCCATGATGGGGTTTTCAAAAAAAGAAACTGAAGAGAAAATCAATGAAATAATAGAATTTTCCGAACTAGGCGATTTTATCCACCTTCCGATGAAAACCTATTCGTCCGGGATGCAGATGCGCCTTGCGTTTTCCATCTCCACCTGTGTCAGCGCCGATATAATACTGATGGACGAATGGCTGGCGGTGGGCGACGCCGAATTCATGCTTAAGGCCAGGGCAAGGCTGGACAGTATACTGGAAAAATCAAAACTCCTCGTCCTTGCCAGCCACGACATGGCGCTCCTGAAAGCGAGCTGCAACAGGATTATACGCCTGGAACACGGCCGCATCATATGTGAAGACTTCGTCTGCCGGAGCAGTTGACTTTTCAGCCCCCATCCCAAATTCAGGCACAGTTTCAGCGTTCCCGTTCCGTGGAGATTTTTGAATACACCTGTCTATATTATCCTTATCCGGATTGCGGATCCGTCACCCCTGATTCGATCCGGGGCCGCAATGACGGAAAACGGAGCGGGGCTTTGCGGCGAAACAAAGCCGGAAGCCCCTTTAGGGGCCGGGGCCGCAATGACAAAAAGGGACTTTACAGGCAAACTGAACGGCGGCCTTATTATCCGCCGGTACGGTTATTTTTCAAATATAAGCCGCGTGAGTTCCAGCACACCTTTATAAAAGTCCGTCTCCGCCTCTTTCATCGCCCCTTCGTAAAAAGAGGGGAACCAGGGCGCGATATGCCCGTCGATAAACTCTTCCAGAATCACGGTGTACTTGTCGTACTCTTCCTCGTCGTTTTTGCCCAGGGCTTCGACGCGCTTTCCGGACAGCGCGGTCAGAAAGTCCAGCTCCACGCCCAGATAGTCGTGCCTGTTTCCCAGAGCCTCATAGCCGTCATACCCGTTGTCCACATATATTTTAGCGAGGACGCTCAGCAGATCAAGGCCCGCGGACGCGGTGTGGAGCTGCTCATACGGCGGTTTGGGGCCGTAGTCCGGAGTTACCCCGCGGAACAGCCTGGTCCAGTCCCGCTTCATTTCGATAAGTGATTCTTCGTTTTCCGGGTCGGTTTTCTCCGCGTACGAAACGATCTTTTCCAGCGCCGACTTGAGTTCCTCGTCGTCTATGTCGCCGGGTTCTATGTTTTTCACGGCTTCAATTATCTTCCCGTCTGGGTTGACATTGTAAAAGGCGGCCAGCATTATAAATGTGTCCAGATCGCCTTCAGCCTGCATCATTTTTACATCATCCATTTCACTGTCAGTCATGATTCCCTCTCTCTGCAAATTAAATAAAAACAGGGGCCGAAGCCCCTGTTTTTTCTCACACAATGCCCCCTTAGTCAATATAAAATACGCTGGGCACCGTTCCTTCCTCCGGTCTGTACGCTTTCGGCTTGTACTTTTTGAACAATTTGGAAATCTCGCTGTTAGGGTCTTCTATATCGCCGAATGTGCGAGCAACCGCGGGACAGGTTTCAACGCATGCAGGGGGTATACCGGCCTTTCTGCGGGGGGCGCAGAAAGTGCATTTATCAACCGTCTCCAGCTTATGTTCTCCGGAGCGTGCTTTCTCATATTCGGACATCGGTTTGCCTTCCCAGTAGCTGACGGGCTTTTCAGGGTCGTTGTAGAACCGTGCGCCGTAAGGGCAGGCATCCATGCAGGATTTGCAGCCGATACACTCGGACTGGGTCACCTGAACCGTGCCGTCCGCAAGTTTTTTGGAGGCGCCTGTGGGGCATACCTCCACACAGGGGGCGTTGTCGCAGTGGTTGCAGATGAGCGGCATATAGCCCAGGCGCGAGTTGGGGAACTTGCCGTGCTCTTCCGTCAGCACCCTTGTGTAGAACGTGCCCGGAGGGGTGGCATTCGCCTGCTTGCAGCCGACTGTGCATCCCTGGCAGCCGTAGCATCTTCTTTTGTCTATTATCATTGCCAATTTCATAATCAGTTACCTCCCGGCCTTACGCTTTGTAAACACGAACCGGCACGGCGTTGGTGATGCCCATCGCTATCGGGTCGCAATCGGATATTTTGGTGTTTGTAAGCCTGTTATAGTGCATGTAAGACGAAGCCTTGGGCCCGAGCGTCTTGGTTACGCGCCCGAGGGCACCCGCCACGCCCACAACTCCGGGCTGCAGTATTTCCGTGACATACAGTTTCCCGGTGATGGAGCCGTTCTCCGATTCCACGGTGATCCGGTCGCCCGCCACAAGCCCTTTCTCTTTAGCCGTTACGGTGTTAAGGCAGATCGTATTATATGTCGGGTCAAAGGTTTCACCCACTTCGTTCAGATAGGGCAACTGATCCACGCCGCCGATCCTCATGGGCGAGAAAACCGTTTTCCAGTTCATGGACACCAGATCGTATTTGTCCCCTTTCTTCACGGAGTTGACCTTGTTCGGCCTCCAGTGGACGATCGCCTCGTAGTACGACAGATGCTCTTCCATGTTCCAGTCGGGCAGGTACATCTTGTCCTTATACTGGGTGAAGAATTTGCGCAGGCCGTCGCCGCTTTTCTTCGTTCTTTCGAAGTAGAACGGGAAGCGGGTCTCACCTTTGGCGTAGCGTTCCGCGTTGTAGCAGTCCGCCGGGGCCTCGCGCTGTATAATAAGGCCGGTCTTGTTCAGACTGTCCATAGTGTACTCCTTGCCGAAGTACTTTTGAACGCCCCTGTCCCATACCTCGCGCACGCTGTAGCGTTTGTTCGGCAGGAAGTAGTCTTTTTCGTCGAGGAAAGCGATGGAGATCTCGCCGATCATAACGCCCATCTTGTTCATGGCGTTGTTGAAGTCCGCTATCATGCCTATGCGTTCGGACAGATCCATCATGATATCCTGCGACTGGCGGCTCTGATAGACCGTCGGGAACGGATCGCGGTACATCAGCATTTTCAGACCCAGGGTGTCCGGCGTAAACATATCGAAGGCCGATTCGTAGCAGTTGACCGACTCTTTCTCCAATATGGCGTGGGACGGCAGGAGGATGTCGGACATATGCGCCATTTCGTCGTAGTTATAGGCCAGCGTGGCGGAAAACGGTATCTTGGCCACGGACTGGGCCACCATCTCCGGCTCGGTGGTGCTGGAAATCGGGTTGCCGCCGACGGTCAGGAGGGCGTCTATCTCATATTCCATGCCGTATTTGTGCGGATCCATGGCCACTTTGTAGGCGAAGGCGGGCATGGTGTGTTTATGAGGGAAAACCTCATAAAGGTTTATATGCTGAGGCGGCCAGACCGGGTCTCTGTAGAGGGCTTCCATCTTGGGTTCGACAACGCCGTCCTTGTCGGGGCTAAGGAATGGCCCTCTGGCGCAGGCAAGGTTGCCGCCGGG
>JAVBTI010000169.1:0-23671 GCA_031556255.1 Deferribacterales bacterium
AAGTCCGGTATGAACGTCGGCCGCGATATGGCGGGCGCAACTTGCCAAACCTTGATTATGGCGTTTATAGGCAGCGCTCTGGCTACGGTGCTGACTCTAATGGCGTACGGCTCAAGTTTAGACCAGCTTTTAAGCTCAAACTACGCTGCAATTGAAATCGCACAAGGTTTTACAGGCGTTATAGCTGTAGTCGCCGCCGTACCCATAACCGCCGGCATCTGCATATTTTTCCGCAAAAGTGTTTCGTCAAAGCTGTCCGGCACTGTTGAAACTATAAAATAATTATTAAGTTTTTACGATTCCTTAAAGATTTTCCGTCTTATTTTTTATGCTCAATAAGCTAATATATTATGAAACAAAAAGGAGTGGATCAACAATGAAACAATCTATTACTCTAAAAACCAAGTCGATGATTTGCGTCGCGCTTATAAGCGTGTTCGCGTTTTTATCCGGCGCAGTTTTTTCTTTTTCAGGAAAAAGCTTTCGTGCGGAGACTGCATTTGCGGCTAATAACTCAGGCAGCGTAGGCGGACTCGTCTTAAACATAGGCGCAGACGAAAGCCAGCGCAACTTAACCTGGTACAGCAGTTCTTCAATCTCACGTGGATATACGTTCATGCCTTTCACAAGGATGAGATCTTTTATGCGGTCCACTATTGTAATATATCCCTCTTCGTCTATGGTGGCCACATCGCCGGTGTGCAGCCAGCCGTTTTTAAGCGCTTTGGCGGTCTCCCCGGGCTGGTTCCAGTAGCCCTGCATCACGTTGTCGCCCCGGACGCACAGTTCACCCACCTGGTTAACGCCGAGGGTGTTGTCATCGTCGTCGGCAATCCTGACCTCTATACCGGGGAGCGCTTTGCCTATGGTGCCCGGCTTCTGCTTGTCCATGGGGTTGAAGGCTACGATGGGGGAGGCTTCGCTCAGCCCGTAACCTTCGATAACAGGTTTGCCGAAATTGCGCTTGAAGTTGTTTATGGTTTCCACCGGCAGAGGCGCACCGCCGCTGGCACTCAGCCTGAACGGGTAGAGCAGCCGCTGTATCCATGAAACTTTCATCCGGGCCATTGCGGAATAGAGTTGCGGCACACCCAGCATGACGGTGGGGCGTTTGAGCAGGAGCATCTTTTTATAGTCGGACTTGGTGGCATCCAGTATAGATTCAAGTATAACTATACTGCCGCCGGAGACGAGAGGTCCTATAACGCAGCACATGAACGCGTAGGAATGGAACATGGGCAGAAGAGCCACATATCTGTCTTTATGTACTGTTTTTATGGCCAGCACAAAGGTGTACGCGTTTTCCAGAAGATTGTTGTGCGTGAGCATAACTCCCTTGGGCTGCCCTGTGGTTCCGGATGTGTATATAAGCACCGCAAGGTCGCTTCTGGTCACTTCGGTTTTTACCGGAGCTTCTTTTGTTTTGAAGGAGTATGTATCAACAGATTTGAAAGGAGCCTCACCGTAGGTAAATATCTTTTTCAGGGAGGGTATCAGTTCCGGCAGCGGGGCCACCACTTTGGAAAAGAGAGCGGAAGTAATTATATATTCCGCGCCGCAATCGTTTAAATTGAGGGAAATTTCCCGTTCTTTCAGGAAGACGTTCAGCGGAACACCGACTGCGCCTATGCGCACCACGGCGAAGTAGGCGAAGATATATTCAGGTGAGTTCCCAAGGAGTATCCCGACCCGATCGCCTTTTTTTACGCCATTTTCAGACAACACCTGTGCGGTGTGCGCCACGGCGTCCTCGGCTTCTTTATAAGTATATGTTTTGTCTTTGAAGAATATATACTTCTTTTTGGGGTACAGGTTTGCGTTAATGCTAATCAGCTCGGAAAGGTTCTTGAAATCGGGACAGTTAATGGAATACTTCTCACGTAAACTCACGTCTACCTCCGATAAAAAATATCAGATATAGTACATAAAAAAATAAATACGTGCAACGGGTATTACTTTGAAGCCACGGAAATCAATCACAAAAAATGAATCCGATTGACAAAATGGTTATAATTATATTTATTGTAAAATACAGCTACAGAAAATATGGAGAGATGATCATATGACTTTTTTAAAAGATATTTATTTGAGTCTTAAGATAAAAACAAGACTTATAATCTTGTGCATATGCTATAGTCTATGTATTTTTTTCTCGGTGCTGGCGAGCCGCGTGTTTTCCGAAAGTTTATACGTCTGGGGCGTGGTTGTTGTTTTCATTTTTCTGGGCGCAGTTTTCGGCATGATCAATGTTGTCACAATAACAAATTCGATCTCCAGAACGATTGGATATCTGCAAAAGATGGCTAAGGGCGACCTGAGCTTAAATATTGTCGTTAAGCGTAACAACGAAATCAGCGATATACTCAGGGCCATGAAAGCTATGCAGGAAAACCTTACCGGAATTTTGAGAAAGGTGCATGAATCGTCTATTAATATGGAGCAGTCGTCGTTTCAGATTTCCGAGATATCGTCGGATATAGTTTCAGCCAGCAATATGCAGCAGGAGAAGGCGGAAACGGTGAATCTTGAGATTCGTGAAGTCAGTACCGTTTCCGGAGAGGTATCCGTCTTATCAGGGGAAGTGAGGGACACGTCACATGAATCAGAGAGAATGGCCCGGCTGGGACGTGAAGCCACAGACGCGGCTATGGCGCAGATGGTGAAAATGGTCTCCGAGGTAAACAGGGCTTCCGAAGATATGAACGCCCTGCATCAGGTGCGTGAGCAGATAAACAGTATTATCCACAGTATAACGGAGATAGCCGGTCAGACAAATTTATTGGCGCTGAACGCCGCTATTGAGGCCGCCAGAGCCGGAGAGCAGGGGCGCGGATTCGCGGTCGTGGCGGATGAGGTGAGAAAACTTGCCTCAAGAACAGCTAATGAAACGGATGAAATATCAAAAATTATTTCGGAATTTGCCCGTCAGGTCAACCGGAGCAGCGACACTATGGGCAGTATCATTATTCAGGTGCGCGATTGCGAAGCGCAAATAAAAAATATGGCCGAAACTATGGATACAATGGTTAATGTGTCAAAGGTGTCGGCTGTTTCCAGCGACAAAATATATGAAGGAAGCAAATCACAGATTGAACATATAACTACGTTGCAGTCCAGTTTGGATTTGCTGTTTAAGACGATAGACACTACATCGGTTAAAGGCGGGATTACCGCCAGCGTAAGTACTAACCTTACCAAACTGTCATCTGAATTTAACGAATTGATGCACCGTTTTCATTTTACAAACGATGTGGTTGTCGCGGAGGTATCGCCCAGTGAATCCCGCAAACATCCCAGGGCAAACAACGGTCTTCTGGTAACTGTGAGAAAATCGGGAAGCAATGAGATAATTGAGGGTATTTCAATTGATTTCAGCCTTTCCGGTTTGAAAATACGTATTCACGGCAAGGCCGGCCTGGAGGCTAAAGACAGAGTGGAACTGGATATCATGCTGCCGTATGACAGCAAGGATGAGTACAGCAACCAGAAACCGATTCATGTGAGTGCGTCAATCGTCTGGAAGCAGGAGGAACAAACGGAAACCCTGTTAGGCGTTAAATTTATAAATGCAAATGAAGATTTCTCCTCCAAATTTGAAAAAGCCTTTCAATATTTTAATAAATCTTCAAAGTATAGATAAGGGAAGTTCACTTTTTGACACCTTAAACAAGCTATCAGTTTACTGCCAGGAAAATACCGGATAGGCGCCCGTTCAGATAATACTCGAAAAAGCCCTTCTGAACCACGCGACCTATGTCTTTTGCATAACTTTGCATTTCTTCATACAAAGCGGGGCAGTTAAGTATTGTGTCTACAAATATACAAATATCTCAGATATCGCCCAGATGTCTCCGTCAGTTAGGCTTAATTTTCGTGTGGTTTACAGGATTCTCTAAAATACATGAAAAGAGGGAAGGCACACGACAACCCTATGGTACATAGGACTATTAAACAAATCCAGGCGAATCTCTGAATTTTAAGTCTGAACGCTTCTCGGAACATTAGAATAGCAAAAAAAGCACATGAAATTAAGAAATCAACCGCAAAAAATGTTGAAATATTATTAGAAAAAAGAAGATTAGCCAATAATTTGATGTTAATACTGTTTTGTATTAAAAACTGAATAAAAAAGTAATAAGGAAAAACTGCCCCAATAACAGCAAATATCAAATATACTGCTTTAATATTAACCGTTCCTCTGTACGTTGCGGACATACATTACCCCCAATTTAGTATATCACAGTATAACATCATTGATAAAAAAGCCGGTATATCCGGGGTATATCCGGGTATATCCGTATATCCGGGATATCCGGGGACACAATACTTAATTTATTTTTCGTCACTAACCTAGCCATAGTAATATCCCACCACTATGTTCATATAATCTCAATTAGGATCAGGACTCGTGAAATATTGAGTTGCGCAAGTGACGGACGCAAGGCGCCGAGTGCGCAGTGTAGTCCCTCTACATACTGTTTTCGTGTTTCTTTTGATGCTGTAAAACGATTCTACGGGCGGATCATTTATTAATCAATCGGTTTTTTAGGTTTATGTCACTGCTTGTGGAATTTTAGCCATTTTACGGGCCTTTGGAAAGGTTATCTTTCAGTGCGTGAGTTCAAACAGCCCCCTGTCTGCTAATTCATATATAAGCCGCGCCACGGGGAGTCCCACGACGTTGTTGTAGTCGCCGTCTATCCTGCTGACCAGCAGGGCGCCGTAGCCCTGTATGGCGTATGCGCCCGCGCGGTCGAAGGGTTCCCCGGTGGAGACGTACCAGTCGATTATCTCGTCGCCGTAGTCGCGGAAGGTGACGGACGTTTCCTCCGCGAATGTAAATTCGCCGCCGGGTGAGATCACGCATACGCCGGTCATTACTTTATGCGTGTGCCCGCGCAGGCTGCGGAGCGTGTTCGCCGCGTCGTCCGCGTTTTCAGGTTTGCCGTAGATTACGCCGTCTTTCAGCACTATGGTGTCCGCCGCTATCACCACCGCATCCGGGTAGTTTGCGGCTACCAATGAAGCTTTCAGTTTTGTTATGCGCGTAAGTTCATTCTCCACAGAGTTACGAGGGTTGAACGTTTCATCGGCGTTGGGTGGTATTATCATGAAATCGGGGATATATATGCTAAGAAGCTCTTTCCTGCGCGGTGAGGCGCTTGCCAGGATATATTTCATTTTGTTTCGCCGCCCGGTGTTTCATATTTTTCCCAGCCGCAGTGCCTGTGCTCTTTTCCGTCTGTTGTGACGGTGAGCACTGCGGTGCCGTTCTGCCCGCACAGGGCGTCTATATCCTTGTCCGGCATCAGATAATAGATTGTGGAATAGGCATCCGCGAGCTCCGCGGTATCTGCTATTACGCTGAGGCTTTTGTATCCTGCCGCCGGCTCCCCGCTGATACCGTTGAATATGTGAGAGATGCGCCTGCCGTCATCCGTTAAAAAGAACCGCTCGTAATTGCCGCTTGTGGCAAGCCCTTTGTCGGTGAGGTTCACGACCGTCAGGTACGGTTTTTGTTTGTCCGGATCGGTTATCCCCATGCGCCACGGCTTGCCGGCGGTTTTCATCCCACCGGCGAACAGATCGCCTCCGGCGTTGATTATGAAGGTATTTATTCCTTTATTTTTAAGGTAGGCGGAGACCTCGTCCACTATCCACCCTTTGGCAAACGCGCCCAGATAGATTTTCAGTCCGTTGCCGTCAGCATAATATTTGCCGGTGCTGTTGTCTTCGGAAATAGTCACCCTTTGAGTGCGGAGCAGCGTTTTTGCCTCTTCCAGTTTTTCGGAAGAGGGCACCTGGAAAGGCCCCTCCGGGAATCCATAGCCGGACGCGATTGTATGAACCGCCGAATTGAACCGTCCGCCGCTTATATCGCGGTATTTATGTTCACGCTGGAGCAGGCGGTATGTGATTTCGTTTATCTCTACAGGATCAGGTGAGGATGATATTTTAAGGCAGTCGGAGCTGATGACATCTGAAAGCAGGTTCAGCCGTTCTTCAACCTCCGGCAGCAGTTCTTTATTCTTTTCGGGGATTGTAAGCTCCACAACTGTGCCCATTGAGAAAGACACGGAGGTTGAATATTTCTCCGGTTTGTGTTTACAGGCGGCCGAGACGGCAAGAACCGCCAGGCAGACAATAATTAAAAGATATATGAAGGGGAATCCGCGCCGCATATTTTACCGGTTAACTGTTCCTGTGGTTCAGTTCCAAAAGGAGGGTGTGAAGCGCGTCTTTATAACTCGATGACGGAAACAGATCCAGAGAGGCAATCGCGCAGTCTATTCTTTCTTTAATGACCGCGTCGGCTTTTTTCTTGATGTCATATTTGCCCAGCATTTGCATGAATCTGTTCAGGCGCTCGCATTCATCGCTTTCAGAAAAGAAGAGTTCCTCAATCGCTTTCCTGTCACTGCTTCCGGTTTCCTTCATCAAAAGGAGTACGGGAAGGGTTGTCTTTTTTTCATGGAAGTCGGTGCCCGGTTTTTTACCGATAATCCGTTCATTGCCGAAATAGTCAAGCACATCGTCTTTCAACTGGAAGGCATAGCCCACGTTGAGTCCGAAATTTGCAAGCTCTTCGCGTATTTTGTCCGGCTGGTCTCCCAGCAGCGCACCGCACTCACAGGTGGCGGAGAAGAGGGCGGCGGTTTTGCCGTGTATAATGCGCATGTATTCATCCATTGTCAGGTTCAGGTCGCCTGTTTTCAGCAACTGGAAAACTTCCCCCTCACTCATGGCCGCCGCCGCCTTTATCAGGACGCGGGAGTACTCTTTGCCGGGAAAGTCCAGTACTTTCAGGAACGCTTTGGTATATAAATAATCGCCGCTCAGGATGGTGACGCTGTTGCCGTAAAGGGCGTTAGCGCTGGGTTTGCCTCTGCGGCTGGCGGCCCCGTCGATCACATCATCGTGCAAAAGTGAGGCGGTGTGCATATATTCTATTATTGTGCTGATTTTTGTGACCAGTTCGCCGGAGTAGCCGCACAGCCCTGCGGTGAGTATCAGGAACAGCGGCCTTATGCGCTTGCCGCCGCTGTTGATAGTCCCTCCGATAAGCCTATTGACAGGCTCTATGTCAGAATCCAATGATTTACACAGATCTCCTTCGACATCGTTCAACTGCGCACTGAATAAACCCAAAATATCCGCTAATGTCATCACTTATCCCGATAATATTAAATCGCGCTACAGTACAGGATATTGGAAAAAAAAGCTAGCATAAGTTATGTTAAGCGGGTAAATTTGTATTAAGTTCAGGATCCTTGAAGTCCCCTTTGGGGGGCTTTGGGGGGTGGTTTTTCGGCCGGCCTGATCCGGCCGTCGCGGGGCGGTGCACGGACGCACCGCCGCGCTCCACGGATGGAGTGCAACAGTGCCAGGGATGGCACGTGCGCATGGATGCGCACATGTGTGGGGTGCGTGCACGAATGCGCGCTCATTATCGGGAGAAACTTATATGGAAAGAAAAGTGACGGATGTTATGGCGCAGACGATTAGCAGCCAGTTTATGCTTGTGGAGGCGGATATCAAAAACTGCCCGGATAAACTGTGGGAAGAGAAATGTGGCGGCGATCCTTACTGGGAGCAGATATACCATGTGCTTGCGGGGGTGTACGTGATGCTGAATTTCCCCGGCGACCCGGCGCCCGTGTTTCCCCTGTCCGGCGAGGCAGGGAGGCTGAAAGGGGCTGTCGTCACCGAGCCGCACGGGAAAGAGGTGATGTTGAAGTATCTGGAGGAGACGAGGCAGTATCTGATAAATTACTTTAAACGGCTGGACGACAGCATGATATTTACCGAAAAAGATTTTTTCGGCAGAAAACTCCCACTCCTGGCGATATTGGCGATAGTGTCCAGCCATATACTTTATCATGTGGGGGTTTGCGACGCGGCTCTGCGGGAAAACGGTGCTGAAGCGGCGATGTAAACGCCGCATTTATACGAATTGACAAAACGATAATAACGTGTAATCTCATGGATCTAATATATTTATGGGGTGATCCATGAGATTAAACACGTTTATAATGGTATTTGTCATTTCGTTTGTCGCTTTTAACGCTTTTTCCGCAGATAATGTCAAGCTCTATAAAGATTATTATTACGGGCAGAGCAGGGCGTCCATCGCCAAAATGTCCGGGGTGGAAAGCTGCGACGAGCTGGAGGAAAATGGTCTGTGTATTTTCGATCACTCTTTCGCAGGCAGCAAATGGGATTTGATATTCGGCTTCGGCAGCGGCGGTCTGGAAAGTGTCTACCTCATGCAGGATTTTGACGCGGACGACTTTGCCAAAGTGGTTGGGGCGATTGTGAACAACGGATATGCCCTGCTTATGATGCAGTCCGGGGGTAAAATATTCGACGTGGTTGCCCGCGCGAACACCGACAAGGATGTTGAAGATTCAGTAAAAAAATTTGGAATGGCCGGGCTTCAGAGAGGCGAGATAACGTACTCTTACGCGACACTGCCTAAAAAAGTGCCGGAAGGGGTGGAAAATTTGTCGCAACTGATGGCAAAACTGCCTGACAGTACGCGCGGGGTGGATCTGGATCTTATGGCGGACGAGGACGATGAAACCTTTACCAGTCTGATGTTTTATGCACCGGTTATGGACGAAAAAGCCAGGAAGAAGAAGGTCCAGGAATCAAAAGAAAGTTTTTAGCATTTTTTTAAATAGTACAAAAAGCGCTTTCCATTTGTTCGGAGGGCGCTTTTTTATTATCCGTCGTTCCGGGGGTTTCGCACAGGCTCATTTTTATCAATTGCGGCAATCGCTCCCTTCAGCCGCTTTTATTATAACGACCGGCGGGAGCGGGCCGCGCTATTGTATGAATTGAGCTTACGGCAGTGCCTGGGTGACGGAAAGAGCGCCTTACTCCGTTTCCACCGTCAGCCGGTCTGTATACCCCAGCCGTACCGTGGTGTTGGGTTTTATATTTCCCATGATAACTTCATTGGCGAGTTTATTCTCCACAAGCTTCTGTACTGCGCGCTTCATCGGTCTGGCGCCGAACTTCGGATCGTAGCCCGATTCCACTATCTCTTCCGTGAGTGAGTCGTCGTAAACCAGGGTGATGTCCATATTTTTCATGCGCTTCACCACACTGTCGAGAATAAGCTCGGCGATCTGCCTGAGTTGCTCCCTGTCGAGGGGGTGGAATATGATTATATCATCGATCCTGTTCAGGAATTCCGGGCGGAAATGCTGCGACAGTTCGCCCATAGCCGCGGACTGGATTTCATGCATGGCGTTTTCATCCGCCTGTCCGTCGTTAAACGCCTGCATGATGGCGTGGCTTGCTATGTTTGAAGTCATTATCACGACAGTATTTTTAAAGTTTACCACCCGCCCTTTGGCGTCGGTGAGGCGTCCGTCGTCCAGCATTTGCAGCAGGATGTTGAACACGTCCGGGTGGGCTTTTTCGATCTCGTCGAAAAGCAGTACTGCATATGGCTGCCGTCGCACCCGCTCGGTTAGCTGCCCACCCTCGTCATAACCGACATAGCCCGGAGGCGCGCCGATAAGTTTGGCCACCGAGTGCTTTTCCATATATTCGCTCATATCTATGCGGATCATAGCCTCTTCCGTGTCGAACAGGAACTCTGCCAGAGCTTTGGCGAGTTCAGTTTTTCCCACGCCTGTAGGCCCCAGAAAGATGAACGAGCCTATAGGCTTGTTGGGGTCGTTCAGACCGGCCCGTGATCGGCGTACAGCTTCACTGACGGCACTTATGGCGTCGTTCTGTCCGATAACCCGATTGTGCAGGAACTCTTCCATGTGGATTAGCTTATCCGCCTCTTCCTGTAAGAGTTTGTTGACCGGGATTCCCGTCCATTTGGAAACGATGCCGGCGATATCTTCTTCGTCCACCTCTTCCTTGATCATCATGGGGCCGTCCTGCATGGTTTTCATCTGGTTGTCGGCTTCGTCAAGCTCTTTTTGGAGTTCCACAAGGCGGCCGTATTTAAGTTCGCTTGCTTTGGCGAAGTCGCCGGTGCGTTCGGCTATGGCCATTTCGTGCCGGGTCTTCTCCATCTCTTCCTTTATTTGCCGGGATTTGGTAACTACCGCTTTCTCGTTCTGCCACTGGGTGCGGAGCGCGGCGACCTTTTCCCTGGTGTTGCCTATCTCTTCCTCGACTTTCTGCAGGCGTATTTTGGAGGCGTTGTCGTTCTCTTTTTTTAATGCTTCCCGCTCGATCTCAAGCTGCCGGAGTTTGCGTTCCCCTTCGTCAAGCTCGGTGGGGAGGCTGTCTATCTCCATGCGCAGTTTGGCGGTGGCCTCGTCTATCAGATCTATGGCTTTATCCGGCATGAAGCGGTCTGAAATATATTTATTGGCAAGGTATGCAGCCGCCACGAGGGCGGAGTCCTTTATGCGAACCCCGTGGTGTAGTTCGTACCGCTCTTTAAGCCCGCGCAGTATAGATACGGTGTCCTCCACCGATGGCTCCTTTATCATTACCGGCTGGAAACGGCGCTCCAGAGCGGCGTCTTTTTCAATATATTTTTTATATTCGTCCAGGGTGGTGGCGCCGATGCAGTGCAGCTCGCCTCTTGCGAGTGAAGGTTTAAGGATGTTCGCCGCGTCCATCGCGCCTTCTGCGGCTCCGGCGCCCACGAGGGTGTGAAGCTCGTCGATAAACAGGATTATATCGCCTTCGCTCTCGCTGACCTCTTTCAGTATTGATTTCAGGCGTTCTTCGAATTCACCGCGGAACTTCGCCCCAGCTATCAGTGAGCCCATATCCAGCACGGCCACGGTTTTATCTTTGAGCGATTCCGGCACGTCCTCGGATACTATGCGCTGGGCCAGCCCTTCCACCACGGCGGTTTTACCCACGCCGGGCTCGCCTATGAGGACGGGGTTATTCTTGGTGCGGCGGGAGAGGACGTGGATCACGCGTCGTATCTCTTCGTCGCGGCCGACAACAGGATCCAGCTTGCCGTCTTTCGCCCTCTGGGTGAGGTTTATGGTGTATTTGTTAAAGGCGTTCATCTTGTCTTCGGGGTTCTGGTCGGTCACCCGCTGATTTTTGCGCATATCCGCAAGCGCTTTCTCCACCAGCTTGGCATCCACTCCGTGGCTCATCAAAAGCTGGCGCAGGGCGGAACCGGCGTGTTCGATAACCCCAAGTAGCAGATGCTCTGTGGAGACAAACTCATCCTTCATTTTTTCCATTTTGTCGAACGCATATTCGACGGCTTTATTGGCATCCTGAGACAGATAGACCTGCTGCGACGCCGAAACTGTGGGTAATTTTGCCGGCAGCCCCATGATGTCGCTCAGGAGGGCGTCCGTGCGTACCCCGACTTTATTCAGTAGTGGGCGTATTAGCCCGTCCTCCTGCGAAAGAAGCGCCAGCATGATGTGTGCCGGTTCAATCTGCGGATTTTTCGCTTTGGACGCGGCGGTGTAGGCGCTCTGGAGAGCATCCTGCGCTTTGATAGTCATTTTGTTGGTGTTCATAACATGCTACCTCTTAAGTTATATTATCAGATAGTTAAGATAATATCTTTTGCAAATAAAGGCAAGATGGCGTCCGTTGTAAAATATGCCTCTTTTTTTACTTGAAAAAAGTCTTATCCGGCATTACTTTAGTTCATAACATGATATGAATTACCAAAATTCACAAAATTCATTGGATAGAGGTGCGTCTTGCCACGCATAGCGCAGTCGGTAATCGAAGAGATCAGGCAGCTTAATATCGCGGATATTATCTCCCCCCACGTTGACTTTGTACGCAAGGGGCGTACGGTGATGGGGCTTTGCCCGTTCCATTCCGAAAAAACCCCTTCTTTCCATGTTCATGAGGATAAAGGTTTTTTTAAATGCTTCGGCTGTAACGAAGCCGGAGACGGCATTACTTTTATTATGAAACACCGGAACTTAGATTACGTGGATGCTGTGACGTATCTCTGCGAGCACTTCAATATAGATTTGAAATATGAGTCGGACGGCGCGCCGCAAAAACCCGTCAAAGACATCAAAGCCTTGCATGAAATGTTCGCCGAGCGGGCGAAAGCCGGCCTGTTCACTCCCGAAGGGGCGCAGGCGCTGAAATATCTCACAGGCAGAGGCTTCGGCGAAGATATCATTAAGCGGTTCGATATCGGCTGGGTGCCTCCCGGCATCAATGCCGCGGCCTTCGAAAAGTCTTTTCCAAAAAATGTCCTCACCGAATCGGGGATTTTTTTTGACACTAAATACGGGATGAAATGCCATTTCGAGGCGCGGATACTTTTTCCTATACGCAGCGCTACCGGGGCCTGTGTGGCATTTTCCGGCAGGACTATGGATCCGAACGAGAAAGCGAAATATAAAAACTCGATGGAAACCCCCATATTTTCCAAGCGCCGGGAGCTTTATAACCTGCACAGCGCTAAAGAGGCAATGAAAGATGACAAGTCATGCTATATAGTGGAAGGTTATTTCGACGTTATACGCATGGTTGAGGCAGGATATCCGCAGACGGTGGCCATCATGGGGACTGCGTTTACGCGGGAGCAGGTTGCGCAGCTCAAACGGTACGCGGAGGAATACAACCTCGTGCTGGACGGGGATGAAGCGGGGGTAAAAGCGATGAGGGACAGCCGTGTTGTTGCGCTCGACTCCAACATCTACCCCAACGTGATTTTCCTTCCCGCCGGAGATGACCCGGACACCTTCCTGAAAAACAACGGACGGGATGCATTTGACAAACTTTTACAGACAAGGCGGGATCTTCTTACATATACAATTGAAACGGAGCGCGCCAAAGGGACGGACGCAAACAGGCGTTTCCATCGTCTGGAAGGGATAAAGAGAATGCTGGAGCTGATAAAAGATCCATATCGCCGGGAATATTACGCAAAAGAGACGGCCAGAGTTTTTGAGGTCTCGGAGGAGACGCTCCGGGCCGACGTTAACATCAGCAGAGCCAAAACCACTCTGGCGGCGCAAGTGAAAAAGGCGCGGATCGTGGATTATCCGGTTGAAAAAAACTTTATCACTTATTTGTTTCAGTTGCCGGAAGATGTGCTTGACAGAACATTGTCCGACATGAGTCCGGAATGTTTTGAAGATGATATTTGTCGCGGGATTTATAAAAAAATTGTTGAACTTTCCGCGCAAGGTGATAATATTACCACTCTGATTAATGATGAAGAGTTTGGTGAAACGGTAGCAAATCTGCTTATCCATAAACAGAATATCCCGGATTTTTACGCGGCGGTTATTGACTGCAAAAATACGCTGCTTAATAATTACCGCAATAAAGAGCGCGGTAAACTGGCGTCTCAGATCGTGTCCACCGACGACATGGATAGCCTGACGAAATATTTGGAACAGGCGCGCGCGGTGAGCAAACATCAGATGAAAACGTACAATGGTGAAAGCTGAAAGCGGATCGGCATGATCTTTTTTGATATACGGAGGCTTCAATGTCCAAAAAAATAAAATCACCCGAAGTAAAGCAGCTTATAATGCTCGGGAAAGAGAAAGGGTTCCTTACTTTTGATGAAATCAACGACGGCTTGCCGGAAGATACACTTTCATCGGAGTCGATGGATGATATCCTCACCCTGTTAGCCCAGATGAAGATCGATGTGATCGACAATAAAACCAAAAAGGCCGGTGTGTTCAGCACATCCGTCATAGAAGATGATGTGGATGACGCTGCCGCCGTGGCTTTTGACGTGGAGGTCGGGGCGGAAGAGGTGGAAGACCCTCTCAATACTGACGATCCGGTGCGGCTGTATCTCAAAGAGATGGGAAATATAGCCCTCCTGAACCGCGATGAAGAAATAAGCGTCGCCAAAGAGATAGAGGAGGGGCAGCGCAAGGTTATACGCAATATCCTTTCTTTTCCCAGCACCGTGCAGAAATTTGAAGAGATTGTTGAAATGATCCGCAGCTCTGTTATGAGGCTGAAAGATGTTATCGATATCGAAGAAGAAGTCGACTATGAAGCTGCCGACGCGGATTTCGATGAAGTGGATGAAGACACCCTCCGCCAGATGAAAGATGACAAAGAAACGCAGCTTAAAGTGCAGTTCCTGGAATCTTTTGAGGTTATCCTTGAAAAACTGAACGCAAACATCAATCAGGCTGAAAAAATAAAGAAAGAAAGCAGTATTGATAAAATTCTGGCTATGAAACAGCAGATCCAGGACGATCGCAATGAGATAACGAACAAACTGCTGGAAATGAAGATCAATTTTAACCGCGTATGCACTATTTCCAACGATATACGCAAATGCTACTCGGACATTTCCAATAATTCCGGTGATGTTACCCGCATCATCAACAGTCTGCATATTCCGGAGAAAGAGAAATACAGGAGCAACGGTTCACATCTGAAGCCGGAAGAACTCGCAACCAAGCTTAAAAAAGCTAACTACAAGAAAAACGAGATCGATACCATCATAAAAAAATACGACAAATCTTTGAAAGTCCTGAATAAATCGTATCAGAGCATGGGTGTGGACAAAAACGAGCTGGATATAATTTTTGAAAGCCTTTTGCAGGGTGAGAGAGAGACTGATCTTGCCAAATCCAAACTCATAGAAGCGAACCTGCGTCTTGTCGTGAGCATAGCCAAAAAATACACGAACCGCGGCCTGCAATTTCTTGACCTTATTCAGGAAGGGAATATCGGCCTGATGAAAGCCGTTGAAAAGTTTGAATACCGGCGCGGTTATAAATTTTCAACCTATGCCACGTGGTGGATACGGCAGGCGATCACAAGGGCGATAGCGGACCAGGCGCGTACAATCCGCATCCCTGTACATATGATTGAAACGATAAACAAGATGATGAAGGTCAGCCGCCAGTTGCAGCAGGAGTATGGGCGCGAACCCACACCGGAGGAGATATCGGAAGAGATGAAGATCCCGGTGGAGAAGATCAAAAAAGTTATGAAGATCGCCAAAGAACCGGTCTCCCTTGAGACTCCGATAGGTGAGGACGAAGACTCCAGCCTGGGCGACTTCATTGAGGATAAATCCGCGAAAAACCCTTCGGACGAAGTTATGTACCTTAAGCTTCGCGAACATACCAGCGGCATCCTCGACACACTCAGTCCGAGGGAGGCGAGTGTGCTGCGCCTTCGTTTTGGCATAGACTGCGATTCCGATCATACTCTGGAAGAGGTGGGGCGTAAATTCAACGTAACGCGGGAAAGGATACGCCAGATCGAGGCCAAAGCGCTCCGCAAACTGCGGCATCCGACCCGCAGCCGTATCCTGAAGACTTTCACTGAATAATAACATTAAACTCCCGCCGCGAAGCGGGAGTTTTTTATTTGCCGGATCCATCAAATATTTATATTTTAAAATGACCTGTACATAAGCGCATACAACTCTGCGATCCTTTTTCTGCCTGACTGCCAGCCTAATCTGCTTATTAAAGCTATAAAAACGATTGAATTATTTCAGAGCTTGCCGTATGATAATTTTATTAATACGATTAACTACATTGTGAAATTAAAATAATTACCGGTTTTGTGTTAAAATTGACGGAACGGCAGTGAATATTTAATTATGAAAATCAAAATGTTTTCCCGCTATTTCAGCGCCGTTGTATTTTATTCATGCGTGTTTACGTCGTTTTTTGACAACAGAATTTCATTGGTACTTTTGGTATGGCTACTGATGCCTGTTATATTCAGCTTTCTGGGATACGGCAGGCGGTGGTGCGGGATCGGCTGCCCTCAGGGAATTTTTTATGATGATTATATCGGCAGAATCATTTCCGACAAAGTCTCGCCTAAAGTTTTTTCTAATGTTTTTTTACGGTGCGGTTTGGTTATTGTGCTGATAGCAATGCTGGCCGCTGGGGTTTATAAAAGCTTTTCCGAGCCGTGGGCTGTCGGCAGATATGCATTTATAATCGTGACTGCTATCTGTATGTGTTCCCTCATATTAACTTTTCAATTTTCAAAGCGAACATGGTGCCATGTTTGCCCCGTGGGGTCGCTGGCGGCCGCGGTTTCGGTTGTTGTCGGGAAAAAATACGGTATTGAATGCAGCGGGCATAAATTTTCCGCCGGTACAGTATGCCCTATGGGAGTTGATTCAAGGAAACACCCGGACTGCATACATTGCTGCGAATGTTGCGACATACGCAGCCTGAAAGAGAGGTATAACATCTGAGCCCGGCTCCCCGGATCGGTGTCCGGGGCAGGCCTGACCGGGGTGATGCGCGGAGTTGGTGCCATTTTGCGCGATACGGCGTGGAAAAAAATGAATTAATGAGTCCTGAACCCAATTTATTTTTGTATGTAATCGGGTATTTTCAGCCCCAAACTTTTTACCAGAGGCCGGTTGACGTAGCTGGCCAGCTCGCTGGGTTCATTCATAAGTTTGACGGGCATTTCCGAAGGCTTTTCTCCTGAAAGGAGCCGCGCAATCAGCCTCCCGGTGGCGCGGCCGGTCTGGTAATTATCTATTCCATACGCCACCGCCACACCGGCCTGTTCCGCGGAACTCGGGTCGGCACTTATCACAGGTACTTTGTATTTCAGAGCTGTTGCGGTCACGCCGGTTAATGCGGCGACGACAGTGTTGTCGTTGCTGATGTAAATGGCGTCCACCCTTGGCGCGATCACTTCCGCGGCCTGTTTAACCTCCGCCGTGTTGGTCACCGCGCCCAGCACCAGTTCAATCCCCATTTCATCGCAGGCTTTTTGAGCCATATGCATCATGGTTATACTGTTGGCTTCGCTGGGCGTATAGATATGGCCGATTTTTTTGACCGGAAGAAGTTCCGTGATAAGCTTAATCTGTTCTTTTACGGGCGCCATGTCAGATACGCCGATGATATTGGTTTTTTCCGGTGCAAGTGTAGAGCGTAACCCCGCCCCTATGGGGTCGGTTACTCCGCTGAAAACCACCGTGCGGTCTTTTATCTGGTTGGCAATGGCCAGAGCGGTCGGGGTGGCGATACCTACGGCTATCGTGACATTTTCCGAACGAAATTTATTGGCTATGCTTGCGGCGGTGGACATTTCACCGTTCGCGCTCTGTACATCGTATTTGATATTATCATATCCCTGATCTTTCAGTTCGTCCTGTATCCCTTTTTCAATAGCGTCCAGCGCCGGATGGGTTATTATCTTGGCTATGCCCACAGTGACGGCAGGTTTGGTCTCTTTCCTGCATGCGGTGAATACCAGAAGGGCTGCACATAAAGAAATAATAATTTTTTTCATGGTAAAAGCTCCTGTAATCGCATAAAACCGACGCGGTACGCGCCGTTGATTTCGCAGGGTTCAAGGCCTGCGGCCATGGATAGAAATATTACAGGGCGGACGCCCATGCATGGCGGAAAGAGGAAAACATTTTGTATGGTAGGTAATTCAACGTTTTCATGGGTGTAAAGTAGTGGTTTTCACAGATATTGTCAATGTTTTTTACCTCAGGGTTTGTAGAAACATCTCCCATGCGTGTTCCGCCGTAAGGCCGCATAGTTCACGAAGCTGGGCAATACTGCCGTGAGTCGTGAATTCATCCGGCAGGGCGAGAACATGGACACCGGTTCCCGGGCTTTTTTTACACATCATGATCTCTATCATTTCGCCGGTTCCGCCTGTTCGAACCCCTTCTTCGAATGTGAATACGGCTTTTTTCCCGGCCAGGAGCGACATAAGCCGTTCATTGTTCAATGGATGCGCGAACCTGAGGTTTATGAGGGACGATTCGTATCCGTTTTCATCCAGTTTCTTCCAGAATTTCCATGCTTCGCAGAAAATATGCCCTGCGGAAACGATGGCATAATCTTTCCCGTCGTATATCACTTCAGGTTCTCCCGCCTCCACAGGAATAAAAGGCAGGCCTTCAGGGGTATCGGCAGCGCCTCTGGCATACCGGATAGCCACAGGGCCGTTCCAGTTCAGGGAAAGTTCCAGCATGGCTTCCAGCTCGGAATAATCTTTTGGCAGGAATATAGCCATATTCGGTATTATGCGCAGGAAGCTGACATCGAAAACGCCGTGGTGAGTGGGGCCATCCTGTCCCACCAGCCCGCCCCTGTCCACGCATATGCGTACAGGCAGGTTTTGCAAAGCCACATCGTGTATTATCTGATCAAAAGCCCTTTGAAGGAAGGTCGAATAGACCGCCATATACGGTTTTGCGCCTGCCGCCGCAAGCCCGGCCGCGAAGGTCATTGCATGCTGCTCGGTTATACCGGTGTCAAAAAAACGTTTCGGAAACTGTGCCGCGAACTTGTTCAGCCCTGTGCCGTCTTTCATGGCCGCGGTTATGGCGACCACCCTGTCGTCTTTTTCCGCAAGCGATGTCAGTTTTTCTCCGAAGGTCTGTGTCCAGCTTTTGCCGTTTTCAAATTTTTTCGGTTTACCCGTTTCTTTATCGAAAGAGGCTATACCGTGGAAGCTGTCCGGGTGCTCCTCTGCGGGCTCATACCCTTTGCCTTTCACCGTGACCACATGAATCAGTACGGGGCCTTCATATGCGAAGGCTGTATTCAGCGCCTTTTCAATCTCTTTTATTTTATGGCCGTGTATGGGGCCGATATACCGGAGGCCGAGTTCTTCAAACAGGATGCCGGGGGTGAAAAAGGAAAGCATGCCTTCTTCAAATTTGCGTGCGAGTTGACGCAGCCGCCGCCCGGGAATTGCATCCAGCAGTTTGCGTATATCTTTCCGGACAGATGTGGCGAGTTCTCCGGTGACCATCCTGGAAAGGGATGCCGAAAGGGCGCCCACATTTTTATTGATGGACATTTCATTATCGTTCAGTATCACCACCATCGGTTTATGTGTGGCGCCCAGGTGGTTGAGAGCTTCAAAAGCCATCCCTCCCCCCAGTGCGCCGTCTCCGATCACTGAGATAACTTTGCGCTTGAGCCCTGCGATTTCGTCGGCGCAGGCTATTCCCATCCCCGCGGATATGGATGTGCTGGAATGGCCTGTGCCGAAAGCATCATAAGGGCTTTCGGTTATTTTGGTAAATCCGCTTATCCCGCCGTATGTACGAAGGGTGTGGATTTTATCCAATCTGTCTGTTAACACTTTATAGGGATAGCTTTGGTGGCTGACGTCCCAAATGATCCTGTCTTCGAGAGGATCACAGATGCGAAGGAGGGCGATGGTAAGCTCCACTACCCCGAGGCTCGGGGCGAGATGCCCTCCGGTTTTTGAGACAGCATCAATGATAACTTCTCTTGTTTCAGATGCGAGCTGTTCCAGTTCGTCATACGACAGCTTTTTAATATCCGCGGGTAAATCCAGGCTTTCAAGCAGCGGATATTTTGTTTTCCTCATCTATTTACTCCTGTGTGCGATGAACCCTGCCAGTGAACGCAGCGGTTCCGCTTCATCCCCGAATGGCGATAACAGCAAAACCGCTTCATTTATGAGTTCATCAGCTTTCTGCCTCGAAAACTCCGGGCCAAAGGCTTTGGGGTATGTGAGTTTATTTGCCTTTTCGTCACTCCCTGCGGTTTTGCCCAATTCCGATGTAGTGGATGTGATATCCAATATATCATCAATAATCTGAAAAGCCAGTCCGATTTTTTGACCGTACGATTCCATGCGTTCCGCATTTTCCGGGCCCGCTGTGGCCAGTATCGCGCCTATTTTGGCGCAGGCGGCGATGAAATCGGCTGTTTTATGTGTATGCACGTACTCCACCAGCTCTTTATCCGGAGTGTCGCCGTGGGCGTTTATGTCTGCGTATTGCCCGGCCACCATCCCGTCGGGGCCGACAGCCCGGGCCAGCACGAAAGCGGCGGCGCAGCTTATATTGATTGGTATACTGCTGTGCAGACTGTGGTTCATAAAAATTTCAAAAGCTTTTGTCAGAAGACCGTCACCCGCGAGTATAGCGGTTGCTTCGCCGTAGGCTTTATGGTTGGTGGGCTTGCCGCGGCGCAGATCGTCGTTGTCCATTCCGGGCAGGTCGTCATGTATTAGAGAGTACGTGTGTATCATCTCAACCGCTGCCGCATATGCAAGTGCGGGGTGGTCGGCATTGAGGGGCGCCTTCCTGAAAAGGTTATAGCTCATGATAAGCAGGGCGGGGCGCACCCGTTTCCCTCCGGCGTTCAAACTATATTTCATCGAATCGTAAAGTCTTTGGGAGTGTGGCTTGTCGGCGGCGATGAAGTTTTGTGCCGCCCATTCTTCTACCAGTCCGCTTACAGTTGATAAGTAGCCGTTCAGATCAAAATTCATAAATCAGTCTCCGCCTTTTCTGTGACTAAGGTTCCGTCTTCGTTCTCCGCAAGCACTTTCCGCACCTCCATGTCAAGACGGTCAAGTTCCGATTTACACTCTTTGGAGAGTACCATCCCTTCTTTGAAGAGGCTGATGATTTCATTTAAAGGCCTGTTGGAAGATTCCATTTGGGTTACAATTTCTTCCAGACGTTTCAGTTTTTCTTCAAAATTTTTATCTTTTGTCATTATTTCAGCTCGCAGAATAAATTAAATCACTTATCGAATTTATATTAAGTGCGCGGTGATTTCAACAGCTTATATGAAAATGATGAAATATCCCGCGATTAGTTGTATAGTATGTCATAGGTAGGTCCCAACAGGCGGGGTATTATGCAAACAAGTCTTATATTTTTTCTGGTGCTTTTTCTTGCCGGCTGCGGTGCGGAGAAACGTGACAGCTTTCAGGGATATGTGGAGGGCGATTTTATCTCCGCAGCACCTCTTTTTGCGGGAAGACTGGAACAGCTCAAGGTGGACAGGGGGGACAATATCACAGCCGGGGATCTGCTGTTTACCCTTGACGACAGGAATGAAAAGATCGCCCTGGTACAGGCGAATAGAAGGCTTGAGAGCGCTGAGGCCAGGCTGGGCGATGCCTTGAGCGGAAGGCGTCCGCAGGAAATCGGCGTTATAAAGTCACAGCTTGCCAAAGCGGAGGCCCAGGCCTTGCGCTCGCGCCAACAACTGGAAAGGGACAGGGCGCTGTACGACAATAACACTATCACAAAAGCCAGGCTGGACGAGAGCATTGCCATGGCGGGCGCTGACGCGGCGGTAGTCAGGCAGATGAGGGCCGAGCTTGAAGTAGCGCACCTTCCGGCGCGGGAGGACGCTATTAAGGCGCTGCGTGCCGATGCGGAGGCGGCCGGGGCCGCGGTGGAGCAGGCTCAGTGGAATCTTGAACAGAGGTTTGTACATGCTCCCCAGGGTGGACGTGTGTACGAAGTAATCTACAGGAAAGGCGAACTGGTGCCTGCCGGGGCACCTGTGCTGCGTTTTCTGCCGCCGGAAAATATCAAGATCCGCTTTTTTGTATCTGAATCCGCCATGAAGCGGATCTCATACGGGCGCGAGGTGATTGTTACCGCCGGGGACAGAAAGATAAAAGCGAGAGTGACTTATGTGTCCGAAGAGGCGGAATACACGCCGCCCGTGATATACAGCAATGAGACCAAACATAAGCTGATTTTCATGGCGGAGGCTGTTCCCGCGGAGCCGGGGCTGCTCCTGGTGGGACAGCCGGTATCGGTGATGCTGCAATGAACGTTGTGGATGTGAGAGGACTCAACAAATATTTCGGCCGGCGTCACGTTGTGAAAGACCTGACCATGCAGGTTAAAAAGGGTGAAATATTCGGCTTTCTGGGGCCGAACGGCAGCGGCAAAACCACCTCCATACGGATGATGTGCGGTCTTCTCCGCCCGGATTCCGGCAGCGGCGAATGTCTGGGTTACGATATCATAAAAGACAGCTATAATATAAAGAAAAATGTAGGCTATATGACCCAGCGGTTCTCCTACTGGGGAGACCTGACTATCAGAGAGAACCTGAATTTTGTCGCACGTATGTATAATATAGGCGATAAAAGGGCAGTAGACGCCGCTTTGGAGGAGCTGAAGCTGTCCTCCAGAGCCAATCAGCTTGCGGAAACGTTGTCCGGCGGCTGGAAACAGCGTCTCGCGCTTGCCGCCTGCATGCTGCATAAACCGAAACTGTTGCTGCTTGACGAACCCACCGCCGGCGTGGATCCTTCCGCCCGCGGGGAGTTCTGGGAAGAGCTTCACAGGCTGGCTGCGTCCGGGATATCCGTCCTTGTCAGCACGCACTATATGGATGAGGCGGAAAGATGCCATAAGCTTGCGTATATTGCTTACGGCGAACTGCTCGCGCAGGGCACCCAGGCGGAGATCCTGAATCTGCACACTTTATTCACATGGAATATGCACGGTGAGCGGGCCGGGAACTATATCGGCAAGATCGGCGGGATGCCCGGGGTGGAACAGGCCTCCCTTTTCGGAAACACGCTGCATGTAACCGGCGGCGGCAGGGAGCTTCTCGCCGCCACTGTGAAACGCGCGGCGGAGGAGTTCGGGCTGGAAGCTGAGGAAGGCACCACCCGGCTTGAGGATATTTTCATCTATTTGATGCAGAATACTAAGAACAGGCAATGACTATGAAATCGCTTGCCAGATTGCGGGGAATACTGATCAAAGAACTGCTCCAGCTCGGAAGGGAACGGCTGACTTTTGGTATGGTGGTGCTGCAGCCGGTAGTGATGCTCCTTCTTTTTGGCTATGCTATAAACAACGATCCTAAAAATATGCCCACGATTATAATCGGCGGCGGGCAGAGCGAATATACCCGTGCTTTTGTGGCGGGGATGGAAAACAGCGGTTATTTTGAAATCCTTGAAGAGTACCCTGACGAAAAAAGTGCCGCAACGGCTTTAGCTCAGAATAAAGCGCAGTTTGTCCTGACGATACCCACTGATTTCACAGTAAGACTGCTGCGCGGGGAGCGCCCGGATATGCTTTTGGAGTCCGACGCAAGTGATCCGACTTCCGGCGGCGCGGCGCTGGCGGCTATATCGGGGCTCATTCAATCCGCGGCGGCAAAAACCGGACTGGCGCCGGTTCCCCCGCCTTTCTGTGTCGCTGTGCACAATATGTTCAACCCGGAAAAGATCACTTCCTACAGTCTGGTGCCGGGGCTTATAGGGGTAATCCTTACTATAACGCTTGTTATGATGACGGCTTTATCCATGACCAGGGAACGGGAACGTGGCACGATGGAAAACCTGCTTTCGATGCCCGTCAGGCCGGTTGAAGTGATTGCGGGTAAGATAGTGCCTTACATTTTCATAGGTATGCTGCAGGTGGCGCTGATTTTAACCGTGGCGAAACTTTTATTCAAAGTGCCTTTTTTCGGTTCGCCTGGGGCGGCGGCGTTCTGCATATTGCTGTTCGAGACAGCGGTGCTGGCGGTGGGTATAACCATCTCGTCCGTCGCAAAAAGCCAGCTTCAGGCCATGCAGATGACCATATTTTTCTTCCTTCCCAATATGCTCCTGTCGGGGTTTATGTTCCCTTTCCGGGGGATGCCCGGATGGGCTCAGGTTGTCGGTTCTTTCCTGCCGTTGACATATTTTAACCGCCTGATCCGCGGGGTGCTGCTGAAGGGGTCCACAGTGGCCGGAATGTGGCCCAACATATGGCCGCTGTTGATATTCATAGGGATTATGGTGTTTGTTGCCGTCAAGTTTTACCGCAAAACACTGGACTGATTTCTTCATCTTTCAAAACCGGGAGTGGACAAACGGCACAGATTGTGATAAAATCTTATTCATGAACAAATACCCCCAAACAGAGATGAAGCAGTGTCCCTCATGTGGTGCGACAGACGCTCAGGTACTTAATGGCCGTAACCGTTCAGGCACTCAGAAA
>JAVBTI010000098.1:0-9090 GCA_031556255.1 Deferribacterales bacterium
TGCCGTGCCCCGAGTTCGGGCTGGCATGGGATTTGCGGTATCTGTAATATGCCCGCCATGCACCGTTCGGGCTCTCTCCGGCTGTCGCCGCCCCCAGCATCACGGGGATCACCGACAGCCGCGCGGGAATAAATCCCAGCACGTCATCCGCCCGCGCGGAGGCGGTGCCGAACCTTTCGTATCTGTCGTTCCTATAACCCACCATAGAATCCAAGGTGCTGACAGCCTTAAAAAGCACCGCTCCGAACCCGCCCAGAAAAAGAGCATAAAAAACGGGGGAAAAAACCGCGTCGGTGAAATTTTCCCCCACTGTCTCTATCGCCGATGCCACTATTTTCGACCTTTCCATCTTTTGAGTGTCGCGGCTGACAAGGAGCGCGAGCGACTGCCTCGCCAGTGAGAGGTCATCACTTTCCAGCGCGTCCGCCACCCGGGATACCTGTACCTTCATATCTTTCACGCTCAGCGCCGTCCATACGCCCAGCGTGCTTATAACTATATATAGTATGTGTGATATTTTCCAGGCCAGTGCAAGAATTAAAAGATAGGAGCCGGCAACTGCCGCCACTGTAAACATGAGCAGCAATACGCCTCCTGCAAACGATCCCTTTTTGCCGTAAAAAAGCCGCTCGCCCAAAAGAATCACCTTCCCGATGAGCCGCACGGGATGCGCGCCCCAACGAGGATCTCCTATTATCGAATCAAGGAAAAAACCTGCTATCAGAGCCAGTATATTGGAGGATAAGATGAAGTAAAAACTCACCTGCTCACCATCTGCAGCATCTTTTCCATGTCGGCGTGCTCTTCCAGCAGTTTTGTAAGGCGAGTCCATTCGGCGTCGTACTTCGCCAGCGGGTCGTCTTTTACCTCCCAGTTGGGGTCTTTCAGACGAAAAAACTTCTCTGCCACCGCCGGATCGTTCATATCGTCTGCGGACTCTATCCAAACATCATATTGCGAAAGCTGCACAAGGTTACCGCCGCCTCCCACACCCATTAAAGGTATGTCTATCGCCTTCAGCACGCCCTCCAGCGGCTGCGCGAACCAGTACTCCACCGCCTTCTCCATGTCGGCACTGTCCGGCACTATCAGGAGATCGCAGCCGGCGATATCCCACACCGTCCGCACCAGGCAAGACGACACCCCCCTGTAGCACCGCAGTGCGGATATGAGAGCATAACCAGTCATACAAGGCATCCAGAAGATGCCCACCCGGAGCGGCTTACCCATCTCAAACGAGGCGGAATCGCCCAAAGTGATGTCCAGCGAATCCTCCTCCTCCAGCAGATGCCCGAACCACGGCAATACGCCCAGCACAGGCACACCGGTCATCTTTTCCAGCGCGGACAGACCGGAAGTGAGGATAGATTCATCACCCCTGAATTTGTTGATCAAAAATCCTTTGATAAGCGTGCGGTACCGGTCTTCCACAAGATCAAAAGTTCCTTTTAACGCTGCAAACACCCCTCCACGGGAGATGTCTCCAGTCACGATGACATCTGCCTTCGCGTAATCCGCCATACGCATGTTTACGATATCATTGTGCTGAAGGTTGATCTCCGCCGGACTGCCAGCTCCCTCCAGCACGATGACGTCGTATTCGGCGGCGAGGCTGTCGTAGGCCCCGCAGGCTACCCTGAAATTTTCATCTTTCATGGCATAGTACTCTCTGGCAGAGTAGATATCCACCTCTTTGCCCATGCGCACCAGCATGGATTTGGTATCTCCAAGCGGTTTAAGCATAATGGGGTTCATGCGCGGATCGGCGCATATACGGGCAGCCTGTGCCTGCT
Source organism: Deferribacterales bacterium (assembly GCA_031556255.1). Lineage (GTDB taxonomy): Bacteria > Chrysiogenota > Deferribacteres > Deferribacterales > JAISNW01 > JAIRQX01. Next base: position 1,794 of record JAVBTI010000098.1, read on the forward strand.
GAATTTGTGCGCGGCTGATCTCGCAGCCGCCCGCGACATTGCCGCCGTTAAGCGACATATTTTGCGCTTTAAAGGGGGCCACTTTAAGCCCTTTATCTGAAAAAAAGCGGCAAAATCCCGCAGTGAGAAGCGATTTCCCGACACCTGAGCCCGTTCCGGCAATCATTATTGATTTAGCCATAATATCTTCCTTTATTAATAATGTCACACGGTTATATCAAACCGCCCAACCTTACTAACAATCTTGTTTCCAATATCAAATATATCAATATCATCTTTTCTGAGCCTCTGCCACCGTACCGCCGCTCCGGCAATCTTCACCCCGGCCAGCATAGCCGAAATATCCCGCTCCGTGCGCACTGTGGCGGCATAATTTTGCGTATTCACCGGGACTATGCTCAACACCGTGCCGCCCAGCCGGGTAAAGTTCATCTTCATATATAGCGCGGCACCATGTTCTTCCCGGCGTACGTGTACTATACCGTCCCCTTCCATCTCATCCAATTCAAAGAAAGAAAAAATCCCGTCATCTAGAAGCAGCGACGCAAGCTGCATACGGGTTATACCGTCCCATACTGTCTGGTTTCCCTGTATTCCCGCGCTCAACTTGACATCCCCGGCCACAGATTTGTCCGTGGCCAGCTTGTTCTCCAGAAAGAGACCGCTGTTTCTTATCAGTTGCCGCAACTCCCCCGCGCTTATTGCGGAGAGTTTCATAGCCGCCATTTCTTTCGCCATCGCGGCGATATCTTTCCCCGCCAACGCCAAAAGCTCCGACCGCTGCATGGCCGCGCCCTGCTTTTCGGGCATAAGCAGCAGCGGATTGTCCGATACCACTTTTGCGGCGAATGTTCCCGGCTTCGCAAACTCCGGCGGGAGAGTTCCCCAAAAATCCCGCCCGCCTATACGGAGGATAAGGGTACCGTCCGCGCCCTTGATTACGGCCACCGAGACGGTTGTCCCCGCCGGGAGATTGCCGCCGGACAGCCGTATCAGTCCGCCTTCGGCCTTGGCGCCGACTTCAGGCAGCAGACGTACCTCGACTTGAGGGGCTGTTTTAAGGATTTCAACTTTAAACGATTGGGACTTAGGCATCTCTCCGGCGAATTTCACCGGGTACTGAGCCCCTTTCAGGCGAATGACGGCTGTTTCCCCTTCCCGGCTGATCATTTCCCCTACAAGACGCTCGCCTGGCCTTATCTGCCCGCTATCTTTAAACGACTGGCTTGACGGAGTTACACCGCCGGGGATGTCGGCCACCGGCTCACCCCTGGAGCATGTTTATGATTATATTTACTTCTGTAACACTGATTTTAAGCTGCCTTGCAATGTCCGTCTCGCTATTTCCCTGTAAATACAGACGATACACTTCACTTTGAAGCGGATTATCCCCTAGGGCAAGATTTTCTATGGACGGGTTATCTTCATATGCGGACAGCTGGTTTAGGCGGCTGAGCTTGCTCTCCACAAGATCACTCAGGTCTTCCAGTACGGTTTCCCTCTCACGTATCGACGCGTCAAGGCGTTCAGCAGCACGCTCACTCTCGATTATCATCTCACGCATCTGATCCACAAAGGCGGCAACGTCTTTGGCGGTCACATCCACCGCTTTCCGCTCCAGTTTTGCCACCCGTACCAGAAGGACCAGTACCAGAAGTAACAGGATTATTATAATGAGAAAGTTAATTACCAAAAAAGTATTCATAAATCCTGCAGGTCTTTGATCATCTCCCGTTCGTTTGCAAAAACCGCCCGGACGATAAGATCTTTTATTCCTTCGCTGATATTATCATAAACCCCTTCGTAAAAACAACCGGTTTTAGCCTCTTGGAAAGAGTGAATCCGCAGTACCGCCGCGAAGGAGAATCGATCCTCGCCGTCACCCACGGTAAGCCTTGCGTAACCGTAAGTCTCATCCGGAATATTGTCTCCGCAATGAAATATTATACTCCGAGCACTGATTCCCGTACCGCGCACCGCAATTGCACCTTCCTCCTCAGGAGGGCGGCGCAGCATCAGCATTATGTCATCAAGCTTATTATTCAACTCCAGCATGAAATGCAGAACAGCGCGATTTTCAGCCGACTCGCTGAAAGCGGACGCGCGTATACGGCGATTAATACTGCGTTCCTCCCTCATATTTTCATAAGCGGCCTTCTGCCGGTATCGCGGCAGTTCTTTTATGTCATGTATAAGCTGTATATAAATTTTCTGCCTATAATCGACTGTAAAAACCCTATCATCCGCAAGAAGAACCGGCTCACCATCAGGCCGAAAGAGCCAGGTAGCGTTTTCCTGACCTAAGTAGGCAAGTTTCCTGCGGCTGTGATGGATTTTACCTGAGCCGGCCTCTTCTTTCCAGTCTACATGTATTTCTTCGGCGGCGGCAAACTGTTCATCCGAAAACCATTTGGCCTTAAATGCAAAAATGTCGCGTGAACCGGCATCGACGGACAGAACGTAGCGCCAGGTAATATCATCACCCGATTTTACCGTGAGCAGCAGGGGGGACTTGCCGGATGTCACGGTAGTAGACCTCTTTCCTGACCATCAAAATATTGATAACGCAACAGAATAACCACCCCTCTCTCTCCAACCCTCCCCTTAAGGGGAAGAGGAAAGCTTCCACCACATCTTAATACAGTTATCGCAACATAAGCACCGGAACGAAAGTGTAATGCCGGCGATCCGCCCACTCAGCTCACGCGGTTATGTCGAGGTTAAACCCCGGCTGCCCCTTCTTCTTCCCATCCTGCTTTTCTTTCTTCCGCCGCCGTTCTTCATCTTTTTCTTCTTTCTTTTTCACAGCCTGCAGAGGGTCGAGCTTGTCCATATGCTGTACTATTTTTGTCTTTTCCTCCGCATGCTGCTGCACTACCACAGTAGCGGCCTGCTGCCGGTTGTCGGCCGCCCTGTCCGCCACCTCCGCCACCTTTTCAGGTATGGGAGAGCGGGAGATAATTGTGGTTATCCCTTCTGCCATAAAACGCCCCATACGCCGCCCGGCCGCCTCTAAGCCCCGGAGCGGCATTTATTTTATATGTTCCGGCGGCGTTATGGCCTACTGCTTCAGATGCACCAGCCCGCTGCCGAAATTCTGCACGGCATATGATGTGGACAGCTTGTTCACCGACTCGGAGTGCCCGAGATACAGGTATCCCGGCGTGTTAAGCACACTGTAAAACATATCTATGACCTTTTTCTTGCCGTCCATATCAAAATAAATTAATACGTTTCTGCAAAAAATCACGTCAAACTTGCCCACCTGCATACCAATACCCGGCGCCGTGAGGTTCCCTGTGTTAAATTTAACCTTCTGCTTTATCTCGTCGTTAAGCCTGTAAACTAGTTGATCCTGTTTAAAATAGGTGGGCTGAAAGTTTACCGGCACGCCCCGGAACGACATGGTGCGATATTCACCTCTTTTCGCAAACTCCACCACGTCGGAGTTTATATCGGTTCCGATTATCTCAATTGCCGCCTTGGCGTAAAGCCCTGCCTCTTTGATAAGTATCGCCAGCGAGTACGGCTCCTCTCCGGTGGAACAGGCGGCCGACCAGATGCGGATGTTCTTTTTCCCCTTAGATATAAGCTCCGGCAGAGTGTTCTTCACCAGATGGTCCATCTGCGGGCGTTCCCGCAGGAAGTATGTCTCGTTGATGGTGACGAGGTTTATCATTATATCCATCTCTTTACGGCGGTTCACGTCGTATTTGAGATAGTATATATAGTCTTTGAAGCTGGAAAAGTTCAGATCCTGAAGCCTCTTTGAAAGCCGGTTCTCCAGAAGATACTTTTTGCTGTCCACAAAGGCTATGGCGGAGTTCTTGTAGATTATATCCCTAAGCTCAAGGAACTCCTCGTCTTTGATTTTAATCGTATTGTTCAGCATCTAAGCACCCAGCACCGAGGCTATCTTTTCCTGTATGTAACGATTATCGTCCTTTTTCTTCAAATCAGTTAGGACTTTTTCATAGCCGTTCGGTTTTTCCTTTCCTATAATCTCTATGGCTTTATAGCGCACAAGCCAACTGGGGTCGCTGCCAATTAATTTCAACGCCTCAGTGACGGCGCCCTCTTTTTGGGATTTGTAAAGAGCTGACAGCGCCTCTTTACGGATATCTTCGTTTTCGTCCGACAGCCGTTCCGTAAGAAAATCGTTAGTGTCCACAGGAGTGTTGCCCAAAGCTTCCACTATGGCAAGCTTGACATTTTCCTCGGCCTTAGCATAAACTCCTTTCAGATATTTCGCACTTTCGGCACTGCAATTCTGCCCCAGCGCCTTTACAGCGAAATAGCTGACCCAGTTGTCCTCGCCTGCTACCTTTTTCAGCACCGCGTCTTCATGCCCCCGCAGCCCGGTGCGCTCCAGTCCGGCAGCGGCAGCTTCCTGCACAGCCATGGAACGGTCATCCAGGAGTGCTATAAGCCGCATGGTGGCGTCCGGCTTGTTGAAAAAGGCCACACGCCTGGCCAGCGCCTTGCGCACAGGTTCTTCCGTCTCCCGGTCAAGCATTCCGGTTATCACATTATAGGCCTCATCGCCGTTTATAAGCGACAATGTGCCGGCCACAATCATGCGTGTGTAAGGATTTTCACTTTCCCCGAGCTTACGGAGTCTCTCAGGGTCAGTATCATCGGATACCAGCGATATAGATGCGCCCGCCGCTTCGGCCACCTCGGTATCGGAGGAAGAGATAAACGAATAGAAACGCTCTTTGGAGTCGCAGTCCCCCATCCAGCCCAGAACCAGGATCGCCGCCTTGACTACATTGGGATAGGGGCTGTCCAGGCCTTTGCGTATAACTTCTGTAGCATCCATATCCTGAGCCCTGCCCATAGTAAGGATACAGTATTCACGCACGATGGAGTCTTCCGACTCAGCCTCGGCCATAAGCGCGTCCCGGTAATCATCAGAATAGCTGGCCGCGATATAGTCGGACACCGCGTCGGCATATTCCGACTGGTGGAACATCTCCATAAGCTCCGTTATGCCGTAGCGGCTGAAATCCTGACGGATGGCAAAAAACTGGAGCAGATCGGACATTTCAAGCACATGATAGACGTTTTCGGAGACGTTCAAGAGCGCCGTCTGCGCTTTTTTCGCATTGGCGGCTTTTTTGATCGAGAGGATCTGCGCCAGAATCTCGCTTTTGACATGGAAGATATCTTTCATGTCGATACGCACTTCCTTCAGCGGGGCAGACTCTTCGAGAGCTCTAAAAACTCCGTCGAAATCTTTCCGCGCCGCGTCCTGGCCAATATAAATGACGGCCACATCGCCGGCTCTGTCAACAGTTACATTCATTTTTACTCCAGCGCAGATGCCTGCGTATCGTATATTTTAAATACCTTTTCAAGCCCGGTGAAAGAAAACATCTCCCTGATATCTTTGGACATGTCGCACAAACGCAGCTCTTTTTTGGCCTTATTAGCGTTTTTGAGAAGGTCAATGATCTCACGCAGGCCGGAACTGTTGAGGTATACCACATCCCTGAACGAAATTACGAGAACATTCGCCGTATCGAACAGCTTGATGATGAGGGCTTTGTACTCCACCCCCGACTGCGCGTTGATCTCACCCGCCAGCGAAATCAGCTGTTTTCCGTTTTTCATTTCTGTTTTCATATGCGTAATCTCCTTGAAGATCTATTACTTGCTCAGTTTTTTTATCACCAGTATTGTTACATCATCGTCGAAGGGAAGGTTTTCGGTAAAGTTACGGACATCTGTCATAATCTCGTTTATAAGCGTGTCACACAGGGTATTGTGGTACATGATGATCCTGCTGATCACCCGGTCGATGCCGTATTGCTCACGCTTGGAATTCATCGCCTCTACAAGGCCGTCGGTGTACATAAAAAGAATGTCGCCATCATCCAACATAAGGCTCTTTTCCTCGTACTCCACATTGGGAAATGCCGCCAGGAAAAGGCCGCTGGCTGTTACCGTGCGTACGAGCATCTCCGATTTATCAAAATGCAGCACCGGGTTGTGTCCGGCGCTGGCAAAGTTGAGCCTTGCGTTGGCACTGTCTAACACCATATAAAACATGGTGACGAAATCCCTTGTGTGTACGTTGTCACAGAGAATCTCGTTTACCATCGCCAGCGCTTCAGAGGATGATACCACGTCATAGGTATACGACCGCATGATGGCGCGTGCCATCGCCATGATAACCGCCGCAGGGGTGCCGTGGCCGGAGACGTCAGCAATCGTGAACCCCCAGAAGTTGTTGCTCATCTCAATGCAGTCGTAATAATCACCGCCCGCATGTTCAGCCGGGGTGTAGAACGCACCGAACTCATAGCCGGAAATATCCGGGAGGCTCTCGGGCAGCAGGCTCTGCTGTATGGCACCCACCTGACGAAGCTCTTCGTTAATGAGATTTTGCGCTTCCTTGAGTTTGTCGTTCATTCGCAGGAGGTCAGTGTTCAGGAGCGCCATTTGCCGCTGTTTCTCCTGAATTTCATCCTGAGATGAACGGATTTCGTTTATAAGCTGAAGTTCGCGGGTGGTGTCGCGCACACTCTCCACAAGGTAACCGCTGAAGGATTCGAACAGTACGGTCATATTGCGGTCGCCCACGACACGGGGGGATTTTGTTACCCGTTTATTGGTAAATGGGCAGTCATTGCAAGGCTCCTGCCTGCCATAGACATTGTAACAGCGGTATTGCTTGGTGTTCGGATCCAGTCCCGCCTGAGAACGCAGGAGGTTGTTGATAATAACTATATTATATTCCGTGTCAGCCACCATCAACCCGTAACCAAGGCTGTTTATGACGTTACTGAGAAAATCATAGTGCCCTTTGATCTCATGTTTCTGAAGCTGGGCCGTAACCTGCGAGGCGCGCAGTTCTTTAATCTGATGACGGCAGGCGTCGTTTTCCTTGCGTATCTGTGTGATGTCCGTGAGACACTCGAGATAGAGGCCGTCGTGAAGACTGATGGAGGCGTTATAGAAGCATCTTTCCCCCTCGTGGGTGATAAGATCATGGGCGACGGTAGCTTTCTCCGCGACAGAGACAGGGCAGCCCGGACAGGGCCTGGAACGGCCGATGAAATCTTTGTAACAGATCCCGTCGGTACTCTCTTCCCTGGCTTTCCCGGTTATTCTGGATATCTGTGGAGATGCATATTTGACGCGGTATTCCGCATCCACAACAAAGATGATCTCCTGAATATTCCGAATAATTGTCGAAGCGTCCATCATTACCCCGTTTGTTAACACAGATTTCAGTGTATTAGACATCTGTGAATTTGGCAAGCAGATTCGGGAGATTTTTATTTCATAC
>JAVBTI010000059.1:0-4902 GCA_031556255.1 Deferribacterales bacterium
ATCACATACCGATCTTTCTCTGTCAATTCACGACGTTTCTTGATAATATCCATCTGTCCCTTGCTCCTGTGTTATTTGGTCTTCGTAAACCCATCTTAACACAACCAGAGTATAGGGACTTCTTTTTTTACAACTTACCGAAACCACTGATTAATTAAAAATCGGTATTAACATCTCTGTTTTTTGTGTTATACTAATCACTTCTTATCTTTTACGCTGAGGTTTCAGGATGTCGAAAAATTTGTACCAGAAAGTATGGGAAAAACACACGGTGGCGCGGCTGGATAACGGGCAGACGCAGCTTTTTATCGGCGCGCACTTACTGCATGAGGTGACAAGCCCGCAGGCCTTCGCCCTCCTTCGGGAAATGGGACAGCATGTGGCATATCCGGAACGGACTTTCGCCACCTGCGACCATATCATCCCTACGGAGATTATAAAACGCCCGCTACAGGACGATCTGGCGGAGGAGATGCTGGACGCCATAGAAAAAAACACTAAAAGTGAAAAAATCACATTTTTCGGGCCGGACAAGAGCTACGGGGTTATACATATCGTCATGCCGGAGCAGGGCATCATCCGCCCCGGTATGACCGTTGCCTGCGGCGATTCCCACACGGCGACCCACGGCGCTTTCGGCGCGATAGCCTTCGGTATCGGCACTTCCCAGGTGCGAGACGTGTTGGCCACGCAGACTATGGGCGTTTCCCCTCTGAAAGTCCGCCGGATAACGGTGGCCGGCAAGCCGGGCAAAGGCGTCACCGCTAAAGACGTGATACTGAAAGTTATTGGCGAGCTGGGAGTGAACGGCGGCCTCGGTTATGCCTACGAATTCGGCGGCCCGGTTATCCGCGCCATGAGCATGGAAGAGCGGATGACCGTCTGTAACATGGCAATCGAAGGGGGCGCCCGCGTGGGTTATGTGAACCCCGACGAGACTACCTTTGCTTATTTGAAAGATTTGCCCTACGCACCGAAAGGTGAAGAGTGGGATAAAGAGCTTGCCTATTGGAAAAGTGTTGCCACTGACCCCGGCGCTAAGTTCGACGATGAAGTTACTTTTGACGTGACGGATTTAAAGCCTATGGTAACCTGGGGGATTACCCCCGCCATGGTTCTCCCCGTGGACGGCAAAATTCCGTCGCCTAAGAGCGGCCTGGAGAAAGAGGCTGTGGAATACATGAAGATGACCCCCGGAGTGCCTATTATGGGCACAAAGGTTGACGTGGTGTTCATCGGAAGCTGTACGAACGGGCGGATTGAAGACCTCCGCGCGGCGGCGGCGATCGTGAAGGGGCGTAAAGCCGCCTCCGGAGTGCGCACACTGGTCGTGCCCGGCTCCGTATTGGTGAAAAATCAGGCGGAGAAAGAGGGGCTTGACCGCATTTTTAAGGAAGCCGGTTTTGACTGGCGCGAGCCGGGCTGCTCCATGTGCCTCGCCATGAACGATGATAAGCTGAAAGGGGCGGAACTTTCCGTGTCCACTTCCAACAGGAACTTTAAAGGCAGGCAGGGGTCCGCCACAGGACGCACCGTGCTGGCAAGCCCGATTACCGCGGCGGCAACGGCTCTGGAAGGTGTTATAGCCGACCCGCGTAAGTATATGTGAGCAGAATCCCTGAACCCTCCCTTGGGAGGGTGCTCTAGTCGGCGTGGCTCTGCCAGCCGCATGGTGCCGCCCACGGACGGGCGGCAATACTTTTAGTCTAACGCGTCGGTATCCGCTCACGTTGCTCGCTTATATCAAGCGACTAACGGGAGCGGGATGCACTGTGATGACAATAGAGCAAAGCGGCTCAGGGATGAGCCGCAACCACCGCAGGGATGCGGTGTGCACATGTACGCGCACTTAACAAATAAGGAGTAATATAGTATGAATCCGATTAAAATAGTCAAAGGCAGCATACTGCCGCTGATCATAGACGATATAGACACCGACCGCATCATCCCGGCGCGCTTCCTGCGCTGCGTGACCTTCGACGGGATAGGCGAGTTTGCCTTTTACGATGAGCGTTACGAAGTGGACGGCACTCCTAAAGCCTTCCCCATGAACGACGCCAGATATAAGGGTGCGTCGGTTATCCTTGGGGGTAAAAACTTCGGCTGCGGCTCCTCCAGGGAACACGCGCCCCAGTCGCTCAAAAGGGCGGGGATCAGCGCCGTTATCGCGGAAAGTTTCGCGGAGATATTTTTCGGCAACAGCCTTACCATAGGCCTGGCCTGTGTTGTCATGGCTAAAGAGGATATAGCCGCGATCAGCCGTGGTGTCGAAGATGCGCCGGGTGAGGAGGTAACGCTGTCTTTGGAAAATCTTACGGCAGAGTTCCGCGGAGAAAAGTACTCTTTCAGTATGCCGGAAACAGCGGCAACGCACTTGTGAACGGCAGTTACGATCTGCTGGCTGAACTTTTGCGCAACAAGGAAAAAACCGCCGCAGTGGCGAAAAATTGACCATATTAGTGGAGCAAACAGATGCCATTCTATCTATTGGAAATCGGTTGCGAAGAGGTTCCTGCGGCGTTCGTGCCGCTGACTTCGGAGTATATTGAGAAGGAGATGCGCGTGCAGGCGGACGCACTGGGGCTGCCTTACACGAAGATTGTCTGCGGCGGAACCCCCCGTCGCTCATACCTTTATATAGACGGGCTGCCCGCAAAGCAGCAGGACAGGGAAGAGATTGTGCAGGGGCCGCCCGCGAAGATCGCATTTAACCCTGACGGCACCGTGTCCGAAGTGGGACTTAAATTTGCCGAGTCCAAGGGGCTCGACAAATCCACTATCTCCAAAAAATCCACCGATAAGGGCGAATACCTTGTGGGCACGAAAAAACTCGCGGGGGAGGAGACCTCTAAAATCCTCCAACGGATTATTCCTCAGATTATACGTTCCATCCCCTTCCCCAAGTCGATGCGCTGGGGGAACGGCGACATGCGCTTCGCCCGTCCGCTGAAATACCTCCTGTCATTATGGGACGGAAAGATACTCGACCTCGACACGGAGGGGGTACGCACGGTGAATACCACCGCCGGGCATCGTTTCCTGGCCCCTGAAACGCGCCGGGTGACGGATTTTGAATCATATAAAAGCGCCTTGAAAGATATGTATGTGACGGTCGACGCCGGTGATAGGGAGACTGAGATAAGGCGTCAGCTTAAAGCCCTGGCGGATAAAGGCGGGTACAGGGTTGACGGGGACGAGGCGCTGATGAAAACCGTGGTTAACCTTGTGGAATACCCTTACGCGGTGGAAGGCGGCTTTGATGACGCCTTTCTGGAACTTCCCGCGCCGGTGCTGATAACGTCCATGAAACACCACCAGAAATATTTCCCGGTATATGATAAAGATCGCATCCTGGCTAAATTCATAGGGATCTCCAATATCGACCCGGCGATCGCCAGGGGCGGCACGGTGAAAGACGCCGGCCTTATACGCCAGGGCTATGAAAGAGTGCTCCGGGCAAGGCTTAATGACGCCATGTTTTTCTATAACAACGATAAAAATACAGCCCTCGAAGATCGGGTGGAGGCGCTGAAAAAGGTTGTTTATCAGGAAAAGCTCGGAACGTCTTATGAAAAGATGGAACGTTTCCGCACTCTTGCGGCAGCGTTGGCGGGGGATTACGCAAAAGATAAAGTTGCTCTCGTACGGGAGGCCGCAACCCTTTGCAAGGCGGACCTTATGTGCGAAATGGTATATGAATTTCCCGAACTTCAGGGATTTATGGGGAAGGTATATGCCAGGCTTCAGGGGAAACCGGCCGAAGTGGCCGACGCCATAGAAGAACATTATATGCCCCGCTTTGCGGGTGACAAGCTGCCGGCGTCCGATATCGGGCGGATAGTGGCGGTTGCGGACAAGCTGGACACCATAACGGGCGCATTTTCGGTGGGGATGATACCCACAGGGAACGTCGATCCTTACGGTCTGCGGCGCAACGCTATCGGGATCATAAATATTATTGAGGACGCCGGGTGGAAGGTGCCGCTTCAGGCGCTTGTTCTGGATGCGGTGGAACAGTTGAAAGGCAAAGCCACTGCTGATATAAAAGAAACTGCGGATAAGGTCGTGAACTTCTTCCTGCAAAGGCAGAAGCAGATGCTCCTGTCACGCGGGAACGTCGACGCCGACGCCTACGACGCGGCAGCGGCGATATTCAGTGAGTTTCTGAGCCAGCGGGATCGCGCCGCCGCGCTCACGGCGGCTAAAAAATCGCCGGAGTTCAACAGCATCGCCCAGAGCTATAAAAGGATCAACAATATCCTGAAAAAAGCAGGCGACATCACAGCGGTTACATCTCCTGCGCAATTCGAACATGATGAAGAACGCGGGCTGCATAAAATCTATCTGGAGAAAAAAGAGTCCATAGAAAACCATGCAGCGAAAGAGGACTGGGATGCGGCGATACGGGAGCTTATCATATTCGCGGAACCGCTGGCGCTTTTTTTCGACAAAGTCATGGTTATGGCTCCGGATGAAAAGATCCGGAACAACCGCCTCTCTGTGCTGCGTGATCTGCGCTCGCTTTTCACGGCGGTGGGCAATCTGGGCGAGATAGTTTGACAGATGAAAGTCATCACAGGCAACGGAGAGGACTGTACCGGCAAGCCGTCCTCAGTGGCGCTCGGTAATTTTGACGGCGTCCACCTGGGGCACCGCTATCTGCTTGAGCGCATGCTGGAAATTGCCCGCGAGCGTTTGCTTGTTCCGCTGGTTTGCACCTTTACGCCGCATCCGGAGAAATATTACGGCGTAACGGTGCCCATGATCTCCACTCCCAGGCAAAAGACGGAACTGCTGGCTGCGATGGGCGTGAATATCTGTTTTCAGGCTGTGTTTAACTCTTCTTTTGCCGACCTCACTCCGGAAAGGTTCATGTCCGAATACATTCAAAAGCGCCTTCAT
>JAVBTI010000001.1:0-28668 GCA_031556255.1 Deferribacterales bacterium
CGGTATACTCATGGGTTGCCCCACTTTCCCCCTGACTTGCATGTGTTAAGCACGCCGCCAGCGTTCGTTCTGAGCCAGGATCAAACTCTCCATACAAAATATTCATAGACCCTACAAGCTCTGCTGACTATTTACTATCACTTTTGGCTTATTTAACTGGCAAACAACTTAGTTAAAAACAGCACCCATCAAGGTGCTTGTCTTATTTTTCCTTCGCGGTGCTTCCCGCGGCAGGAAGGATGTTATACATAATCCCCGTTCCGAAGTCAACTACTTTTTAAAATTTTTTTAACTTTTTTTTTCTGGAGACAAATATGCTCTAAAATAAGGTCTTGGGTCTTATTGCCCGTCCGGCAAAAATTCCTTAATCAGTCCGGGAGTCACAAGCGCATGGTAAAACAGCTTTGTCAGCACCTGGTAATATTGAGCCGCCTGCTCATCTTCCCCCTCTTCCGCGTAAATCATTATATTCGCATTCGCCCAGAGCATCGTTTCATAAAATTCAGATGCCGTCTGTAAATTGATATCCTGAGATATATCGCCTTTCTCCTGATGAGGAATAAATTGTGTAACCGGGCTGCCATACATCGATATTGACGCATCCCTGAAGCGGGCCATGTTTTCATTGTACCCGTCCATGTCACGCAGCATGATCCGGAAAGCCTTTCTGTGTTTACGCAGGAACCGGATAAACGTTTCGGTCATCATAAAAAGCCTTTCCCGCAAGGGTAACGGATCCGACGCCACCACTATTATATCCAGATGTGAAACGACATCCCAGAATATGGCATCAAGTATCCCCTTTTTAGAGCCGTAATACTTTACTATCAGTGCGTCGCTGACCCCCGCCTCCTCAGCTATCTTTTTCAACGGAACTTCATCAAATCCCTCTTCCGCAAAAAGTTTATATGACGCGTCAAGTATCTTGCGTTCCGACAGTTCTCTGTTTCTTACCTTTTTAACCAATATTGCGCCTCTACAACAATATATAAGAAAATGGATTATAAGAAATTTCAGCGCGTACTGTCAACCACGCAAAAAAAAATATTGACTTCATAAAAAAATAGAGGTAAGTTTTACTTACTTAATTTAGTAAGACTTACTAACTATAAAATTTTGCCATCCTGTCTTAAAATCACCTCACCCACCCCAAGGCAGGGTGGAAACAAGGAGGAGACTGGTATGAAAGAGCAAATCGGTTTATCTTTAACCCGCAGGCAGTTCGGAGCATCATCGATTGCCGCTGTGGCGGCACTTACCGGCTGTTCGAAGGACGACGGAGATACCATCGTTCTGGAGCAAACACCGCAAATCTCACCGCCGCAGGTGGAGGCGGTATCATACGCCGGAGGCGCGCCGCACAACTGCCTTGTCAGATGCATATCCCGGGCTTATGTGCAAAACGGCAGAATCAAGCGCATTGAAACTGACGAACGGCCGGACACTCAGGATCAACAACAGTTCCGGGCATGTATTAAGTGCCGTTCATACAAAGGCAGAGTTCACAGCCCTGCGAGGCTCATGTACCCCCTTATCTATGATAAAAACGGCTCCTCTGAACGAGGTGACATGACGAAGTTCCGCCGCGCAACATGGGACGAAGCCATGGATTATATCAAGGCTAAATACGACAAGATTAAAAACGACAACCCCGGCGCTCTGGGCATTCATTTCTGCACATCCGGAACATCGGCGGCAAATTATCAATCCAACGCACAGCTTGATTATGTCATCAACCGCGGCATGGGCGGCTGCCTTGTGGGCTGGGGCAATCCAAGCTTTCACGCCGGTCAGACTGTAAACCCCGTGGTATTCGGCGATGAAACAGCCTCCGCCGGCGCTGTGGGCGCTTTCCACTACTCCCCCAACAATCTCCTGTATTCTGACAATATCATCCTCTGGGGCGGAAATATCATGGACAGCACAGGGACTGTCGGGCTGCCATGGTGGATGATACAGGCAAAAGAGCGTGGGGCACGTATATTATCCATCAACCCTGTCTATAACAGCACCGCGGAATTTGCGGACGATTTTATCCCTATAATCCCCGGCTCGGACATAGCTCTGATTCTGGCCATGATGTATGAGATGATACGGAACGACTGGCTGGAATATGACGTAATCGAACGCCTGTGCGTCGGCTTTTTTGATGACCCGGCCGGGTCAAAACCCGTACGAAGTACTTATCCGGCGGCATCAACCGTTGTTCCCGAGGGACGCTCCCTTGCATCATATATAATGGGCGCGGGCTTCATCACCCCGTCCGGGCGTGTGATAAAACCAAGCACATGGGGGCAGGAGTATCCGGGCGCCGCAGCATCCGCATACCGCTACAAGAAGGAAATGGATCTGCCCAAATCCCCGGAATGGGCCGCGCCCATATGTGGAATAAGCGCAGGCAAAATACGGGAGCTTGCACAGCTTCTCAGCGACCGCAGTATGAGCACGGCAATTCACAGTTCGGTAGGTATTCAGCGCCAGCCCAGCGGTTATGCCATTTGCTGGATACTGGGGCTGCTTACACTTGTCACAGGCCAATTTGGCCTGCCCGGAACAGGGCTCACCTACGTGGTGCCCGCATATGATTCGTCAGTAGCTGGGACACTCGACCCCGCAGCTAATCTGCCGGTGACCAATAATCCCGAATTCAATACCATCTATCCGCTGACACACCCGGATCCGGCTCTGGTGGGGAAACCCTCTCCGTACTTTACCGGCAGTATCTGTTTTTCCGAACTGGTCTGGAGAGACATTATACGTAAATCCAACGGCATATCCCCCAGATGGAACGACGGGGATGTGGCTAAACTTGACGGAACAAAGCCTGTCAAAATCATCTATAACATAGCATCCAACAGCATGGTAAACCAGCACCAGGACACCTTCGACGCCGTTGAACTGTTAAAAAACCGTAACACCGTGGAACTTATTATTACCGTGGACAACTTTATGACATCTTCCGCAAGATATTCAGACGTCGTGCTCCCAGCCGACACTAACTGGGAAAGGGAGGATTTGATCCACGAACGGGGGCAGAATTTTCTGCGGTATATGGCAGGCCCCGTCACTCCGGCCGGTGAAATAAAGTCCCACGAGCAAATAGCCGTTATGCTGGGCAACAAATTCGGCATTCCGGAGCGGGATGTCACTCAGGACATGACTATGTCCGAACGGATCAAAAAAGCGTGGGACTATATAAAGCGACCTATAACTTTCGAAGAGTTTAAAAAACAGGGCATCTATATTGACGGCACTCTGGAACTCTATCAGCAAAACTCAGACCTGCGGCCCGCCGGGGCTCAGATACCGGCCGGCAGATTCGGCACCCATACCGGCTATTTTGAAGCGTACTGCACAAATATTGTAGCCCACTACGTCAACCGGGGCAACACCAATCTGGACAGCGAGAACGAACCGGAAGTGCTCCCAATCCCAAACTGGATCTACTTTGAAGACAATTATAGGGGCATATACAGCAGTCTGGGCGTAAATCCCGCGGATTATCCGTTCTATGTGATGCAACCCCACATATCTTACCGGACCCATTCAATTCACGATGAAAACGCCTTTATCCGGGAGCTTTATAAAAAGAATGAGAGGGGTGAACCCGCCTATGACGCGGAAAGCTTCGGCAGGGCGGAATGGGACAGCACGGATGTTTTTGCCGGCAGCTATGGCGGAAACGGATTTGAACCCATATGGATGAATCCTGATGATGCAGCCATACTTCAGTTGGAACACGGCACTCTGGTTAAAATTACAAGCGGGCTGACAAAAAAAGCGGTATTGGCGTCGCTGTACATCACAGGGCGGACGCCCAAAGGGGTGTTACAGCTTGCGCAGGGCGGCTGGTTTGACCCCGTTGAATTCAAAGGCGAGATCGTCGACAGGGGCGCGTGCGCCAATACGCTCAATACCGACATGCCGTCAAGGTTCGACCGCGGGCCGAGCATGATGATCAGCCAGGTTAAAGTAGAAAAAGCTTAAGAGGAGCTAATCATGAACATACAGTACGCGCTTTTATATGATCAATCCCGGTGTGTAGGGTGCAAAACATGCCTTGTAGCCTGCAAAGACTGGAATAACGTCAACCCCGGCAAAGTAAGCTGGAGGAAACATACGGTAACGGAACAGGGGAAGCTTCCTGATTTCGGTGCACTCGGTAATGGCGAAAGGTCACAGTTTAAATTTTTTAATCTTACACTATCGTGCAATCACTGCGACGACCCAAAGTGCGTGCCCGGTTGTGCTTACGGCGCAATAGTAAAAGACCCGGGCACCGGAATCGTGCTTGTGGACAGAGCAAAATGCCAGGGGCTGCGCACATGCGAAACCGTATGCCCCTACCAGGCGATAAGCCATGTGGAAGACAGCAGTAACCAGGAAACAGCCGACCCTTCATGGCGCACGCCACACCCGGCACAAAAATGCACCATGTGCTATGATCGCGTGGCCGTGGGAAAACAGCCCTCCTGCGTGGCCGGATGCAGAACCCGAGCACTGGATTTCGGCACGGTGGAATATCTGAAAAACAAGTACGGCGACCGGCTTGTTTACGAAGTGCCCGGCTTCACAAGAGAATCAACCGGTCCTAACATTTATTTCATAAAAAAAGAAGACAGAGTTCCTTGAAAACAACAATCCTTCCTCCCAACAAAAAACCCCGCTCAGCCGGGCGGGGTTTTCATGCTATCAAAAAATATTTCCTTTCACACCTTGAATTTGCGGTACAGCGGCAGGATAAACATATTAATCTTGCCCTGCTCACCCAGCTTTTCAAAAACGGTGATTACGCGCTGGCGTTCGCTGTCGCTGAAATCGACCGTCAGCGGAGCTATATCCGCCATTTCGATGCTGAATGCGGCGTCTTTGCTCCTTTCGTTAAAATACTTCCGGTCGCCGTCGCTGAATTCTGTCTTCTGGTACACATCCAGATTAAGGCTTATTTCCGCAATCGTGCCTTCTCCGCTCAATACATTTTGCAAAATAACCCCTGGCTTGCCACTGGCACTGTAACATTGCTGCACACCATCCGCTTTCCCCTCTTTAAACGGCGTTTCGCACTTCAAAGCGCCGTTTTCATAGTAACTCTTCTGAACACCTTCCCGCTGGCCGTTAACATAGGGCGTTTCGTTCATCAGCACCCCGCTTTCGTAATATGTTTTCCGCCCGGCAGGCATATTCTTTTTAAAGAGTACAAAAGCGCCCGGGTTATAAAAGGCCTATGCAATTTATACGACACTTGGAAACAAAGAACTACAAAAGAGCTGCTTAACAAACTGTACGAAAATATGTTGACGACCCAGAACAGCCGAAAATGCCTCATTAATAAGCTTTGTCAATGTATCCATGCCGTCAGCACCATATTTGAACGCAACAATATGGTTGCGCTTGATATACAAAGCGTAATCCGGTATAATTCATAGCTGGTGTAATTTATTTACAGTTGGCATAATTTCATTGTCAGGAATGCCCCTGCTTATGAAGCTACGGTAAAACTTATTTCGTCTAGATCAGATTATTAAGAATGTTTTTTGGTCTAGACGAATTGACGAGGTTTTAATGTTCGGACAAAGAGTAAAACAGTTAAGAGTTGACGACCCAGAGCTTATGTTTAGTGTAAATCCTGACTGGCTGCGTAATAGCAAAGGCGAAATGCTCCTGCCAGCAGTAACTCCAGAGAGTGAGCCAATAGTCAGCTGGGTGAAAAGCCTTTCGGATAAAGAAAAAACCTGGCTCCGTGTCGACCTGGAACAAAAATACCTGCATTCAAAAAATGGCTGGCAAAAAAGTAACATCAGACAGCAGCTCTGCTTTTGAGATATCCGCGGCCAAATAACAACATCTTGGGGATACAATATGCTATCTTTTCGGTATGCCGCCCCTTCGGACAGCGCACTGATTTTACAGTTCATAAGGGAATTAGCGGAATATGAAAAAATGCTTGAAGAAGTGGTCGCAACGGAAGAATTGCTGGACGAGTGGATTTTCAAGCAAAAAAAAGCCGAGGTAATTTTTGCGGTAACAGACGGTAAAGAGGTGGGATTTGCCCTGTTCTTTCATAATTTTTCCACTTTTTTGGGGAGAGCGGGAATTTATCTTGAAGATCTGTATGTTAAACCTGAATATCGTGGGCTGGGATACGGAAAAGCGCTTTTGCGCCAGCTTGCCAGGATCACTGTGGAAAGAAACTGCGGCAGGCTGGAATGGTGGTGCCTGAACTGGAACAAGCCGAGCATTGATTTCTATTTATCGCTGGGGGCCAAGCCAATGGACGACTGGACAGTTTACAGGATGGACGGAAGCACGTTAACAAGCTTTGCAAATCAAGATACATCTGTGTGAAATGAAATTTATACACCTTGCCAAAGCATGCTGAACGGCACCGCAAACAACCTGTCTCCCAAAGTAACTATCTCACTGCCAGTATATGCAACCACACTGCGCACAAACTTGACTCCGAGGGCATCCCGCAACGATGCCAGTCCTTTCGTATCGCGGGGTGACAGGCTGGCCGCCAGCTTGACTTCTACGGCGGCGACTCTGCCGGCTCTATCCTCCAGCACCACATCGATCTCTTCGCCGCTTTGGGAGCGGTAGTGATAGAGTGAAACCGGGTGCTCCGTCCAGCCGCTTTGCCGCAGCAGTTCCCCAGCCACAAAAGACTCGGCGATGCCTCCTGACAGGGCCGGATCGCTTGCAAGACGCTCTGTATCCGCACCGCAGAGGTGGCAGGTCAGGCCGGAATCGCTGATATCTACCTTGGGCGATTTTACCATGCGCTTACTGAGATTAGCCGATCATGCGGGCAGGAACCATACCAAAAACAGGGCCTCCAGCAAAAGGATAAACCATGCGTTACGGCGCTTTGCGCTATTTCTGGACAAAACCTCGGGGTAACCGCCGGCGGACATTGCCGCAAAAAGCTCATCTTCATGCAACGCTTTTTTAGGAGATGGGGGGAACTCTTTCTGGAACAAAGTATGGAATCTGAACTCATATATAACCGCCTTCTTCAAGGCATTTTCATAAGCGCCACGGACGCTTTTAACTCCGAATAAAGTACTGTTTCTGACAGGCGGAAATAACTTCAGGTATTCTTCTAAAGCCGCATAAAGTGCGTTATTTATGGGGATAAAGCGCTGTTTCTTGTTTTTGGTGTTTGTCTGGTTTATCAAGATATACCGCTCGCCCATATTAATATCAGCGTATTTCAAAGATATTATCTCTGAAAAGCGCATCCCCGTCTTGACAGCCATGAGCACGATATAATAAAGCTTGGAATTTCTGCTTCCCCTGGTGGCCGCCAAAAGACGTTCCGTTTCTTCCTGTGTGAGATAACGGTGCGCTTGTTGTCCACGTATTGCTGTTTACGGTGACGGGCAGGATTGACGGCGATTATATCAAGCTCCATGGCGTAGTCATGAAGATTGCTTCAAAACGCAAAAACGGATCCTCCGCGCTTTCATTGCAAATAATATTTCAACTTTTCCACCTGTGGGTTCCATTGTACCGACGGTTCAGGAAAATAAAGAGTGCCTGCGGCATTTTTTTTTGACGAAAAGGGTACTTTTTGGAAACTCTGAATATGATGGTTATTAAAAAAATTTTGACGCACAGTAAAATAAGTTTTATCAAATTGAGAGTCCCGGCCGCAATCTGCTTTTCCTTCGATATTTGCCCGGCACCGGGAAAAACCTCTTGCCGGGTTTTTACCCATTATCAGGGCATAAAAATATAAAAACCCACACCCAGGTATGTAATCTTACTCTCGAAATACTGGCCGTGGTATGCCTGCCCGTTATAGAACTCAAGCATAAGGTACATTTTGTCGGTAAGCATTTCCGTACCCAGCATGGCGGAAAACATCGGGGTATAACCGCCCCCTTCCGTGCCCTCAACATCTACCGCACCAACAATTTTTGGAAACGCCCGGGAACCGGTCGGCAGATACGCCTCAACACCCAGCCTGTAGGCCCAGCGACCGAAGCTGGACGGCACGGGGCGCGGTATAATTCCGCCGCCGCCGTATACACGCAGCCAGTCGTATGGTTCATACGCCACAATCCCTTCCAGCATCTCCAGGCTGACTATCTGCTTCTCCGAAATATTGTCGTTTATGATGACATCGTCGCCCAGATGCCCGCTCCTGTGGTAAAAACGGAACATGAAAGAAAGTTCATCCCACTGCACGGTTACCGGCAAGCCGACCATGTAATCGGCGTTGATAAGGTCAAACGACGTATCCGCTCCGATAAAAGCCGAGGTGGCGTCTGCCTGGGCACCAATCTCCACGGTGACGTTATCATTCGCATATATCCTTACAAGCGGAATGGAGCCCCCGATGCTTGTCTCTATCATTCCGTGCTGTATCAGTTCATTGGTGTAGTAGTGGTAAGCTGCATAAAATTTAGGCCAGAGCGGGTCGGCTATTATCGGCCTGAAAAGGTTGTGCGCCGGCATTACAACGACCTTTCCGTCTTCAAATGTGGCACTCTCCGTGGAGTTCTCCTGTGAGACTGCATCTGTAGGCAACAATGGGATGCATAGGGCTAATAACAGAAGTATCAGTATCTTTTTCATTTAAACCATAACCCCGAATAATTTTCCGAAGACTGTGCGCGGCAGGAAACACGCGGATACGTTAATTCATGTATCCGCGTGTAATTGATCAGATATCATCCACCCAGGCGGCCACTATCGGCGTTTCCCCCTTCACTTTAACTAAAAATGAGGGACCTGTGCCTTTGGTGTCCGGCATCCCAGGAACCGTCTCCTTTGAAGCCATAACCGCATCAGGGTACATTTTCTTCAGCATTTCGATATCGCCGCAGTCCAGCGCTCTGGCGGGGCAGCCGGCCACACAGACAGGTTTCCTGCCATCCTCCAGCCTGTCCCAGCAGAATGTGCATTTCTGTGCCGGATGCTGTGCTTTCCAGTTTGCCCTGACCGCCGTCTCCTGCTTATCATCGGCAATTTGAGGCTGGGCATACGGGCAGGCCTCCACGCATAGCCCCGCTGATATACACACAGTCTTGTCTATTATTACTACACCATCTGCCTCACGCTTGACAATGGCTTTTGTGGGGCAGGCTGCCACGCACGCCGGTTTTTCACAGTGGTTGCAGGCCATACTGAGATTGTATATTACTGTATTACCCCGCGCTCCCGCTTCCGTCACGGTAACTTTTCTGTATCTCACCGGCCCCGGTTTCAGCTCGTTCCAGTCCCGGCAGGCCACAGTACATGTATTGCACGCTATGCAGCGCGTCTGATCATAATAAAAACCTAATTGCATAGAAAAACCCCCAATTAATAGAGTGCGCATCCATGCATACACCGCATCCCCGCGGTGGTTGCGGGCCATCCCTGGCCAGCTCTACGCGCCGCCCGTCCATGGGCGGACACCATATGGCGCGATTAGACGCGCCGAAAACCGCCCCCAAAGCCCCCCGAGGGGGCATCAAGGATCATAAGAAAAATACCTGCTGACTTACACTTTCGCAATTTGCACGGGTATCGCGTTCTGCGCGTTGCCGCTGTCTATATACGACGGCAGATCCGGCGTAAGCGTGTTCGGGTTTCCCCCGGCGTCAATCCCGTCTGTGTCGGGGTCGTACCATGAACCCTGGTAGACTATTACAACACCGGGGATCACCTTGTTGGTCACAAACGCCGCAGCATACACAGCCCCGATTTCATTAGAGACTTTCACCTTTTCACCCGGTTTAATGCCGCGAAGGTCGGCGTCTTTGGGGTTTATACATACCCTGGCAAGCCCGGTGCCGCCGGAACGGTTGATTTTAACCGCACCGGAGGTGAATTTGCCCGGATCTTTCGGCATATTGGCATAGTTGCCGTAATCTTCGGCGAACTTGACCGCGCCGTCGGCGGTCGCCTCAAGTTTATAGAGATCCCGCAGCCAGGCGTTTTCATTGTGGGTGGAGTGGGAGCGGTATTTGCTGTGCGTGGAAAGCATAAGGAGTGTGCGCTCTTTTCCCGAGCCGGCCATAAGATTAAATTTGATCGGAGTCTGCTTCAGCCCCTGCTCCAGTGGAATAAAAACGGGAATGGGGAATGCGACCTGGTCGCCCTCTTCATCTTTCGCCGCCACAGGATTGAATTTCACGTTGTCATACTCTTTCATGCCGCGGTTGTTGTATTCGTTCACAATGTTAAGAGCATAGGCGTGGAACTTTCCGGAACGGTTGATCCCCACTTCGCCCACGGCGGTAAAGTCTTTGGAAGGGATCAGGTTGGCACCTGAGTCTATCCTGCCCCGGGCGCCCATGTTTTCAACCCTTTCGGGGCCCTCTTTGTTTATATTCACTATCCCCCGGCGTTTCAGCTCGTCGAAAGAATAGCGCGGGGCGCCGCGGTTCCACATATATTTCAGTATCTCTTCCTCAGTCATGTTTTTGCCGCCGCTGAAAGGTTGATCTTTAAAGGTGACACGATCGTAAAGCGAGGCCCCTTTAAAGCCGGTGCCTATATTGTCGAGGGCTTTGGCCAGCTCCCGTGCGAAGAAGTGTATGGACTGGACATCTCCCGGCGGGTTCATGGCTTTGGAGGCAAAAAGCATGATCTCGTCATCATCGTCGTTCCAGCCGATATCTTCCCGCTCCCAGTTCATGTCGGCGGGCAGCACAATATCGGCGTACCTTGCGCTGGCGGTCATGAAGTTGTCGTACACCACGATGCATTCCACTTTTGAGCGGTCCGTCAGCCACGATACGGTATTCGGTATATTCATATGCTGATTCACAAGCATATTGCCGGCAATGTTGAAAAGCATCTTCGGTGTGACTTTCACAGGCGCACCGTTCTCTTTTTCGACGATATACCGGCCGGCGGCGTTTTTCGCGAACTGGTTTGATGCCTTATCGTATTTTATTTTGTAAAAGTTGTTCCGCAGGTCGCCGTCGACGCCGCCGAACCGCTCTCCACCGTTTATCACCTCGTGCCACAGCGTGCAGCTGCAGCTCAGGCCGGAAGGCACAGGGTTGGGCAGGGACGGAAAGTCGGGGTTGAACTCGTCGTAGTCGAAGCTCTTAGAATAGTAATCAAGGCCGGTGCCCGGCTGCCCCCACTGGCCGGACACCGCTATAAGCGTGTCCAGAGCGTGGTAGGTATATATGCCGTTATACTGGCGCTGAACACCGTAACTGCGTTCGGTGAACACCCTTTTATCTTTCCGCCCGTAGACTTCGATGGCCAGACGGATAATGGATGCCTCGGCGACGCCCGTTATTCCGGCCGCCCAGGCGGCGGTTTTCGGTGCTTTCACATGGGCCTTGTAGGGGTATTTGTCGGCGTTGGTGCCTTTGACGGCGGTGTATGTCTTCCCGTTCAAATAGTCCAGCAGGGAGCTTCCGGCGGGCACATCTTCGATATATTTCCAGTTCCCCTTGCCCTTGTAAGCGGGGTCGTCAGGGTTCTGGCCGGCCTGCGCACCGAAAGGATCGGCGGGCACTGTAGCGCCGGTGGCGCTGTCCACCCAGTAAGATTTACAGGGATAGAAGCCGTAGACGGCCCTTTTCACGAACTCCTCATCCAAAAGGCCTCTGGAGTTCATTTCATACATTATCGCCAGCGCCAGCGCACCGTCAGTGCCGGGGCGGATGGGCACCCACTCGTCGGCGTAAGAGGCATTGGAGTCTTCCATTGTAGGCCCTATATAGTAAAGCTTGCCGCCCTTGCGGTGGACTTCCTCTTTGGCCTGCATCATCGGCCAGTGGCGGGAGTTTCTGGTGGCGGTGAAGTGGCTGCCCCACAGCACGATGATATCGGTCTGTATTATACTGCCTCTGGAGGTGCGGAACCGCGCACCGTTCATATTCCTCATATAGTTACGCTGATGGCTGGAATAGTTGTTTTTGGTCTGTATATAGCCGCCGAACCCTTTCAGGACGTTTTCCAGCATAGCGTTGGAGTGGTTCCAGCCTATGGAGCCGCTGGCATACATGCTGTAGAACCCCTGCGGGCCGTACTTATCGCGAACTTCGTTCATCTTTTTCGCAATAATACCGATAGCTTCAGTCCATGTAACTTTTTTGAAGGAGGACAGATCGCCCCTCTGTCCGGTCTGTATCATGGGATACTGTAGCCGGCCGGGATGGTAAAGTCTGCCTTTGTATGACCTGCACCTGCTGCACGCCCGGTACTGCATGTCATCCCCGTCCACTATCCTGATATCAGGGCGTTCGTCGGTGACGAAACGCCTGATGACGCCGTCTTTCACATAGGCCTGGGTGAGGCAGCGCCCCCCGCAGTTATGCGCGGTGGTGCCCGGAAGGACAACTTCGGTAACGGGCGGCGGAAACAGGCCGGCACTTGTGGGCACGGATGGCAAATCCCCGGATTTATCCGATTTTTTACAGCCATAAACGGCGGAGGCCGCACAGACAGCAGCGGCGCCTTTCAATAAACCCCGCCGCGTAACGCAAAACTTTACGCTTTTCTCCATAACAAAATCCTCCATGGGCGGGATAGTACACCTACGGAAAATATTTGACAACATGTTAAAAATATTGTCATGTGTATCAATTTGTTATACAGACCTTACGTGGCGCATTTATAGTAAAAAGTTCAGAATAATCCTTCATAAGCTCGCCCGGATCGGCTTTTATAAGGGCCTCTTTGAGCTTACCCCACATAACGGCATCATCCGGTGAAAACAAGCCGAATATATCGTCCGCAGCCATCGCCGCGCATTTTACTCATCAGATCCACAAAAAAGCTGAAGAATATGCGGAAATATCATTAAGCCAGAGGCTTTCTTATCCTGTCTATCCAGCGGCCGAACAGGTTCGGAATGGCAACCCCCAGCGATATGGCGAAGATCGCGGCAACGGCTGTCATTCCGGAACCCACTGTGCTGACCAGCGTGTTTATCTGCTCCGTGCTGCCGGAAACATTGAAAGTGACCATCCCTATCATCGCTTCATACATCAGTATGCCCGGAATCATCGGTATAACAGCGGGGATAGCGATAATAAGCACGGGAACATGCACCAGATGCCGCACAAACAGCGATATAAAGGCCGCGGTAAAAGCACCGCAGAATGTGGCGAACGGCAGCGTCAGCCCCACTTCATAATAAAGCAAATTCCGTAAAACCACAGCTATGGCACCGCAACAGGCCGCAGCAATCAAAGTGTGTTTAGGCGCGTTGAACAGTACGGCGAATCCGCAGGCTGCAAGGGCGGCAAAAAACGCTATCACGTATCTGCCGCTGTGAGGGCTCAGCTCCGCCCCCTGAAGCCCTGTGCTGAAAAGTGCCAAAGCCGAAACCATGCCGAACGAAATGGATACGATTATCAGCGTGGCCACAATGCCGCGAGTGAACCCCACAATGGTATATCCGTCTATCATATCGTCAAGACTGTTTATCAAAGGAACGCCGGGGATGAGGAACAGCACACACGCAAACAGGGGGTGCTGAGGAGTCGCGCTCAGATTGAGGCGCGTAATCAGAGAAGCCAGGCACACTGCGATAAACGCGCATATAACAGTCGTAAGATAATGGTTATAGTGTCTTTTGTTCATCTGCTGTCTTATAAAAACCGCGGACGACGCAGCCACGGCCGTTATCCCCGCCGCCGGCAGGTCGCAGCCGAAAAGGCGGCCGAACGAGCCGCAGGCGATGCCCACGACGATAGTCACAAGCCACACGGGATAGATTTTCTTTGACTGGGCAATTTCGTTCAGCTCTTTTTCGTAGCGGTCAAGGGAATAGTTTTCATTATTGGCGCGCCAGCTCAGATGGCTGATTTTGGTGAGGACGGCCATATTGGGGCCGTGCCCGGAACATTTCTGGAATCTTGTGACGGAATAGCCGCCCACCCGCAGGTTGATCATCAGTGTCGTATAAGTGATGTGCATATGAAAGCTGCTGTCCGGAATGCCCATAAAACGGGCCACCCGGCGCAGGTTGCGGTCCACGCGGTTGCTGTTGGCAAGGCACTGGATCAACAACTGACCTGTTTTAAGAAGAAGTTCCGCTTTTCTGCCCAATACTTTCTCAGCGTTATCCATATATTTTCCTCACGCAATGCCCGCTATGCGGGCGCGTGAGCGCGGCGCTCCATTTCGCCTGAGTGAATCAGGCTCAACTGCGCTTGCTTCGCGCTCCTCATTTCGCAGGCAAAGCCTGCTTCATGTCGTCGCCCTGTTCCTTTCCCCACCGAATTACTGCGTAATTCGACTCCCCGCAGGGGAGTATCGCATCAAGAGCTTTATCTACATTCGATCACATCTATAACGTGTCAATGTCTGAAGTGCCGCACACCCGTAAATATCATGGCAATGCCCGCCTCATCCGCGGCGGCTATCACTTCAGCGTCCCTGACGCTCCCGCCCGGCGACACAATCGCCGTGATGCCGCGCCCGGCCGCCTCATCCACACTGTCTCTGAAAGGAAAAAAGGCGTCGCTTGCCATAACACAGCCTTTCAGGGGCGACTGGGCCTTGGTGGCAGCTATTTTGCTGGAATCCACCCGGCTCATCTGCCCCGCGCCCACACCCACGGTGCGCGTGCCCCGGACGTAAACAATGGCGTTGGATTTGACGTGCTTTGCCACAGTCCATGCGAACTCAAGACTGGCAAGCTCTTCCCGGGTAGGTTTCCGTTTGGTGGGGCAGGAAAGGCCGCCGAAATTTTCAAACGCGTGCAAATCCCTGTCCTGGAGCAGAAAGCCGCCGGTGACTTTTTTGAAATCCAGCTCTCTGCTTCTCACGCCGTTCAGCGGAAGCTGCATGAGACGTATGTTCTTCTTTTGCATAAGAAGCTCAAGAGCATCCTCAGTGAAAGACGGGGCTATGATGACTTCAAGAAAAAGCTCCGCCAGCTTTTTGGCAAGGTTAGTATCCACAGCCCTGTTGAAAGCCACAATGCCGCCGAACGCGCTGACGGGGTCGCAGGCCAGCGCCTCGTCGTAGGCTGTTTCGATATTATCCGCCGCAGCGGCGCCGCAGGGGTTCATATGTTTGATGATCACAGCCGCGGGACGCGCAAACTCTTTTATCAGATCCACCGCCGCGTGTATATCCACGATATTGTTGAAAGAAAGCTCTTTGCCGTGAAGTTGGACCGCGTTTGCCGGCCCCGGCTCCGTGCTGAGCGGCACCTCGTAAAAAGCCGCGTCCTGATGGGGATTCTCGCCATAACGCATAGCCTGTTTCATACGTCCGCCGATAGTATACTCCTGCGGAAACTTCACGCCGAGACGGCCGTTCAGGTAGCCGGATATGACGCTGTCGTAAAGGGCGGTGTGAGCGTATGCCTTGGCAGCCAACGCAAGACGGGTTTCCGGCGTGGTATCTCCACGCGCCTCAATTTCGCTCAGTACTTTCGCGTAATCTTCCGCATGCACCACAACAGTCACAAAGGCGTGGTTTTTCGCCGCGCTGCGCACCATGGACGGGCCGCCGATGTCGATATTCTCAATTATCTCTTCGAAGCTGACACCGGGTTTCACCACGGTCTGTTCGAAAGGGTAGAGGTTCACCGCCACAAGGTCGATATTCTTAATCCCCTGCTCCGACACGGTTTTCTGGTGCTCTTTATTGGTGCGGATATTCAGTATCCCGCCGTGCACCTTGGGATGCAGAGTCTTGACCCTGCCGTCCAGTATCTCCGGAAATCCGGTAAAATCAGCTATCTCCCGCACGGCAAGCCCGGCATCTTTGAGCTGTTTGGCGGTACCGCCGGTGGATATGATATCATAACCGTTTTTAATAAGCCCTTCGGCAAACTCCACTATCCCGGTTTTATCGGACACACTCAGAAGCGCGTAACGTTCAGCCATTTTTTGCACCTTTATTCAAAAATAATAAATCCAACAGAAGCACGCCGATACCAACGGTTATGAAGCAGTCGGCGATATTAAACGTGTACCAGTGCCAGTTTTTAAAGTAGAAATCGAGAAAGTCCACGACTTTTCCCACCCGCAGACGGTCAATCATATTCCCCACCGCTCCGGACATCACGGCGGTATAGGCGAAAGTGCGCACTTTATAGCTGTATTCCCGTATTATCAGCACGAAAATCAGTATGCACGAAAGGATCGTCATCCCCACAAAAAAGCCTATGCGGAAAGATTCCGATTGGCCGCGGAGTATGCCGAATGCCGCGCCCGGGTTCAGCACATAGGTGATGTTAAACAGGCCGGGAATAACGGGCACGCTCTCGTAGAGCTGCAAATTGGCCTGCACGGCGAATTTTGAGATCTGGTCCAGCGCCAGCCCGATGATAAAAAGCAGAGGTAAAATTATCTTTCTATTCATGATTGATTCAATACTCCCGCGCAGCGTTCGCAAAGGCCGGCGTGTTTGCTGTTACTGCCGACGGTGTTGTCACGCGTCCAACAGCGGGCGCATTTAGGCGCGGCGGACGGTTCCACCTTCACTTTGATGTCCCCTTCCTCGTTCAACACGCCCTCGACGCTGTCAAACGGTTTGAACTCGGCCTCTGACACGATAAGGAGCCTCGTCAAACCTTCATTTATTTTGGGCAGTTCACCCTTCATCCCCACGGTAATCTTTGCATCCAGCGGATGCCCTATGATCTTTTCCGCGCGGGAAAGCTCCAGCGCTTTATTCACAGCTTTTCTCAGCAACAGAAGCTTGTCAAACTCCGTCCTCAGGGCATCGTCCTTGAACCTGTCCGCCTTGGGGAAACGTTCTTCGAACACAAAACCGCTCTTGTATTTCCACGCAGGCAGGTAATCCCACACCTCGTCGGCGGTGAACGAAAGCACAGGAGCCATCACGGCCGCCATCTCTTTCGCCAGTATGAACATGGCGGTCTGGGCGCTCCTGCGCTCGGGGGAAGCCGCCCCGTATGAATAAACGCGGTCTTTTATTATGTCCAGATACAGCGCCGACAGGTCGTTTATGCAGAAGTTCATAAAGGTGTGGTAGAATATATAGAACTGGTAATGGTCGAAGCCCGCGTAAATTTTGGCGATACAATCCTGCCAGCGCAGAAGCGCGTACCTGTCCAGATCCATCATCTTTTCAAAAGGCAGGCTGTCCGTGTCCGGGTTGAAATCGGAGATGCTCCCCAGCAGGTAACGCATGGTGTTGCGTATCTTGCGGTACGACTCCACAAGGCGCTTTATGAGCTCGTCCGATATGCGTATATCTTCCGTGTAGTCTTCACAGGCGACCCACAGGCGAAGGATCTCAGCGCCGTGGGCTTTTATAAGCTCCTCCGGCGACAGCGTGTTGCCGAGGGACTTGCTCATCTTGCGCAGGTCGCCGTCCACCACAAAACCGTGGGTCAGCACCTCGCTGAACGGCGCGCGGTCGCGGGTGGCTATCGACTCAAGCAGAGAGCTGTGAAACCAGCCCCTGTGCTGGTCGGTGCCTTCCAGATACATATTTGCGCGGCCGCCTATTTCAGGCCGCACTTCGCACACCGCCGCATGGCTGGTGCCTGAATCGAACCACACATCAAGAATGTCGGTCTCCTTGCGTATATCGGTGCCGCCGCAGTGCGGGCATTTGGCGTCCTTACCCAGATAATATTCGGTGCCGTGTTCAAACCAGGCGTCCGCGCCCATCTGTGCGAACGATTTGACCACTTTCTCTTCTATCTCATCGTTGAATATAACCTTTTCGCAGGACCTGCATGTGAACAATGCTATCGGCACACCCCAGCTCCGCTGGCGGGATATGCACCAGTCCGGGCGGGTCTCGATCATGGAGTGTATGCGGTTCGCCCCCCAGGCGGGTATCCAGCGCACATCATTCTCGATCGCTTTGAGCGCCTTCTTTCGCAGGTTGTTGTGTTCCATTGATATAAACCACTGGGGCGTGGCCCGGTATATTACCGGCTCTTTACAGCGCCAGCAATGTGGATATGAGTGGCTGATCTTGGAATCCTTTATCAGTGTGCCGTTCTCCTTTATAAGCTTCACTATCTCCGCGTTTGCATCGGTGATCTTTTTCCCGCCGAATATGGGGAGGTCGGGCTTAAATACGCCGTAATCGTCCACCGGGTTGAAAACCTCCAGCCCGTACTGGACACCCACAGTGTAGTCCTCCTGCCCGTGGGCGGGAGCGGTATGCACAAGTCCTGTGCCGTCCGTCATAAGAACGTGCTCGCCCAGCACAAACAGCGATTCCCTGTCATAGAAAGGATGTTTGGCGGTAAGCCTTTCAAGTTCCTTGCCGGATATCGTTTTCACTTCGCTCCACTTTGTGATCGTAAGCTTTTCCCGCAGCGGGATTTGCCCTTCCGTCTCAACGGTGAGCGGTTTGGCCACCAACAGCAGCTCACCCGGCTTCAGGTTCGCAGACTCTGCCTCATCCACACGCATTACAGCGTAATCTTCCGACGGGTGGGCGCTGATCCCCATGTTGGCGGGGAGTGTCCAGGCGGTGGTCGTCCAGATAACGGCACTGACGGGTTCGTTAAAGCCCAGCTTTTTTAGTGAAGCGTCTGTTAGCGGAAATTTTACAAAAAGGGAATATGAAGTATGATCCGCATACTCCACTTCCGCTTCCGCCAGCGCCGTCACGCAGGTAGAACACCAGTAGACGGGTTTTGACCCCCGGTATACGCTCCCCTTCTTGAAAACCCTGTAAAATTCGCGCAGGGTGATGGATTCGTATTTGAAATCCATCGTTATATAAGGATCGTCCCAGTCGCCGATGACGCCCAGGCGTTTGAAGCTTTCCCGCTGTATGTCCAGCCATTTCTCGGCGTACCGGCGGCACAGTTTGCGGATTTCGTTCTTGCTCATGGAGGCTTTCTTTTCCCCGAGCTCCTTGTCCACTTTGTGCTCTATGGGGAGGCCGTGGCAGTCCCATCCGGGGATATATGGACTGTAGAAACCCTGGCCGGTCTTGAGTTTTACGATGAAGTCTTTCAGGATTTTATTGAGGGCGGTGCCGATATGGATATTGCCGTTCGCATACGGCGGTCCGTCGTGCAGCACATATTTTTCATCTCCGGCCCGGCTGGCCAGAATTTTGCGGTACAAATTCCCGTTCTGCCATTTCGCTATGCGTTTGGGCTCCTGTTCGGCAAGGCCGGCTTTCATGGGAAAATCTGTTTTAGGTAAGTTTAGCGTATCTTTATAATCCATCCGTAGACTCCTTACATCGCAGAGAAAATTGCAGAATACCACCGCAAACAAAATTATTCAATAGAGGAGTGAACTTTGCGGAAACAAAAAACCCCGCCGTACGCCGGGGGCGTTTAAATCAGTCTTACTTCACAGACTTACTATAGTCAAAGTTCCCGGCATCAAGAGCGCCGTCCGGCGCAGCGAAAGACATGTTACAACTAAAGCATAGATTTCAACTTGTAAAACCGCCTGATTGTAGATATAAATATTATCGGGCATATCATTCCCTTGCCAATTATGATGTCGCAGGCTCAAATACAATGAATATAAGCGAACAGTTTGAAAAATATTTTATCCGGCCGTTTGCGCGAATTGCCAACATAGGCACTCTGACAGCAGTGCGAAACAGCTTTATTTTAACCCTTCCGGTAGTCATGGCAGGCTCGATGGCGGTTCTGATCAACAATCTGCCTATATCCTGGTATCAGACGCTGATGCTTAACACTTTCGGCGAGGGGTGGCGGAGTTTCGGCGGTTTTGTATGGAACGGCACTTTCGCGGTTATGTCGCTCGTTGTCTGCGTCAGCATCTCATACAACATGGCAGTCAGACACAACACAAACAACGTTTATGACAAAGTTGACCCCCTAATTGCCTCCCTGGTCGGCTTCGTATCGCTGATGACAATCATGCAGCCTCAGAACAGTCTTTTCAGCACGGTGCAGGTGACGGGAGTCAGCGGGCTTTTCGCATCCATAATAGTTTCACTGCTGGCGTCAGCGATATTTATCAAGCTGTGTAAAATCAAAAGCTTTAAGATGAATTTTTTCGCCGAAGAAGCGGATTTTTCCATACCGAACGCTATCTCCGCACTTTTCCCGGCGCTGATAACCGTCGCCGTGTTCGGTGCAATAAGAACCCTGCTGAGCGCATTTGAAGTTCCGGATCTATTCCAGCTCACATATTCGGCAATGCGTTTGCCTTTCAGCGGTGCTCCAGACAGCAAGTCCACAACGCTTTTATATGTGATCGTCCTGCAGCTTTTGTGGTTTTTCGGACTTCACGGGGCCAACGTCCTGGACCCCGTCACCAATGACTTGTATACCGCCGCATTGGATCAGAATATTGCCGCCTTCGCGGCAAACGAACCAATGGTGAACGTTTTCACAAAAACTTTCCTGGACGTCTTTGTATTTATGGGGGGCGCCGGCGCAACCATATGCCTCCTCATCGCCATATTCCTCTTTTCCAAGAGGGAAAGCACGCGAAAAATAGGTCAGATATCTCTCATACCGGCACTTTTCAACATCAACGAACTGCTTACCTTCGGCCTGCCGATAGTATTAAACCCGTTCTTCCTGGTGCCTTTCGTCCTATGCCCTATAGTGATGTGCTTTATGACATACTTTTTTACTGTCATAGGTGTGCTGCCGTTCACACATGTATATGTGGACTGGACAACGCCTCCGATTTTGAACGCCTACTACGCCACAGGCTCCATTAAGGGGCCGCTTGTGCAGATCTTCAATCTGCTTGTGGGGATGGCTATCTATGTGCCTTTCATACGCGCCTATGATGCCAGCAAAGAAAGTCATTTCCGCGGTGTATATAAAAAACTGGCCGCTGTAGCTATAAGCGGAGATAATGAGTATAGTTCCCAAAAACTATTGTCGCGCGAAGATGATATAGGCGCGGCGGCAAGGTCGCTGGCAAATGATCTGCAGATGGCCCTGAGTACCCATGAGCTTTTCCTTGAGTTTCAGCCGCAGGTAAACGTATCCAACGGAAAAGTGTTCGGCGTGGAAGCGCTGCTGCGCTGGCGGCACAGAGCGTACGGCCTCATTCCGCCCCCGGTAATGATCACTATCGCCGAAGATTCCGGCATGATAAACGAACTGGGCTTGTGGGTTCTGGATCAGGCCACATCAAAACTGGCCATGTGGAAAACACTCGGGATCAAAGACTTGAAGATGTCTGTGAACCTGTCTGTCAAACAGCTTGCAGACAGCACACTTCCGTCCAAAATTGCGCAGATCATGACACAGAAAAAACTGAACCCGCATGAACTTGAAATAGAGGTGACCGAGTCGATAGCGTTAAGCGCAAACACTCAATTTAACAAGATCCTCCAGGACATACACAACTTGGGAGTGCAGATAGCGGTTGACGATTTCGGAATGGGGCACAGTTCTCTGCTTTACCTGAGGCAATTCCCTGTGGACGTTCTTAAAATAGACGGCTCCCTGAGTAAAGATGTGCTGGTGGATCCCAACAGCGCCGATATAATCCAAACGATAGTGGAGTTGTGCCGTTCGCTTGATATCAAAATGATAGTGGAATTTATCGAGAACGAAGCGCAACTGGAAGCCCTGCTCCGGCTGGGGGCAAGGTCGTTCCAGGGCTTTCTGTTCAGCAAGCCGCTTCCGTCCGATGAAGTTTTATATTTCATACAGAAAACAAATATCTCGGGGCTGTTGCCGGATTATCTACCGCAGATGAAAGATTTTATTCAAACGAAGTGATATGAAAAGCCGGCTGAATGCCGGCTTCAGGCCGTCTAAAAAGTCCATTTTTAGACGGGAGTTAACTTCGGCGGATGAGATTCGCCTCCAATTATTTGGATGTCACTGCGGAAAAGCGTGGTTTCCTTCGTGACACCGACGTAATTTATCAAAAAATATCTTGCCTGCGCAAGCAAAAAAGTTAGGCCATATTTTTTGGACAGTCTGAAAAGCCGGCGTTCAGCCGGCTTTTATATGTCAAACTAAGTAATATTACAGTTCGTTGATCAGGAGCCCCGTCGCCAGCTTCGGATAGAAGAATGTCGATTTTTGCGGCATAACAAGCCCGCTCTCCGACACTTTGCGCATCACATCTATCGTCACGGGATTCAGTATAAAACCTATCCCGTCATTTTTTGCAACATGCTTCTGCACATCCTCAGGGGATTGATAGAAATAGATCCCTTTCTTTGCGAGAATCTGCTCTTCCGGGATCCCCAGCGTATCGTTCAGTATCATTTTTTGCAAAAGATATGTGTCTATGTTGCGGAAAATAGGATGGAGCGACTCCAACAGTTCCTGATTCAATAACAAGCCGTACACGCCGTCTTTCTTAACCATGACTATTGTGCCCGGATCCCGGTGCTGACCAAGAAACTCTTCCCCTGCCCTGAGATCGGCCAGCTTCGTCACACTGAAGCTCTGTTGCAGTATTGACATGAACTTTTCCATGCTGTAATTTTCCGGCAGTGACACAACCCTGTGCGTGGGGAAAATCATAAGCCCCTGATCATAAAAATTTACAAACATCATCATAACAAAATCGTAGGGCTTAAGCTCACTTTCGTCGTCCCTGTTCTCCTCACGCATTTTGTCTCTGTACATGAGGGCTGTTTCATACCTGTGGTGACCGTCTGCTATATAGATCGCCTTGTCTTTCAGAAAACTCTGGATCTCATGGATAGCTTTCGGATCGGAGATAGGCCAGATGGAATGCTTAACTTTGTCGTCGTCTATCGCGGAGGCAATGGGCATCCCCTGATGGCAGTCATTGAAAATAGCAGAGAGCCGCTCTTCCGGGTCCAGGTACAAGCCGAAAATCTGACTGAAATTGGCTTTACATTCTTCCATCAGATCAAAACGATCCTTTTTAGGCCCGGCAAGTGTTTTCTCATGAGGAAACACCACGCCTGCCCCCAGTTTATCCAGCTTCAGAAGCCCCACGAATCCGGCGCGCACATAACTGCGGCCGTTGTACTCATACTCCTGCTCATAAAGATACAATGCCGGCTGCTGCTCTTTAATCATGACGCCGCTTTTGCGCCATTCATTATAAACATAGGCAGCATGATGGTATTTATCATCACCCCCTTCGGGAAGATCGATGTTTACCACATTATAAGGCGACCTGTGCACGAAATTAGCACGCATTTCCGGCGTAATAACGTCATATGGCGGTGCAATCACCTGTTTAAGCAAAACTTTTTCCAGATTATACCGCACACCTTTGAAAGGTCTCACAATAGCCATAATTTATTCCTTTTATCCCTTTGTTATTTTCGCAAATTTGCGCTTGCCGACTTTGAGTACATACTCTCCGGGAGCAGGCACCATGCTCAAATCCGTTATCTTTTCATTGTTTATCGTGACGCCGCCCTGTTCCGCGGTTCTGCGGGCCTCATTGCGGCTCGGCGCAAAGTCCAGCGCCAGTATTATATCCAAAAGCATCTGCTCCCCTACGGAAGCGTATGCCACCATATCTTCCGGGGTTTCCCTGCGGGAAAACACGCGTTCAAAACCTTCCCGCGCCTCTTTGGCTGTAGCAGCGCCGTGATAACGTGCCACCAGTTCCGAAGCAAGCTGCTTTTTGGCCTCCATGGGATGTGTTGTGCCGTCCGCCACTCCGCGTTTGAGCTTATCTATCCCCGCCAGGGAAAGATCACTCAGGAGAAGGTAATAGCGAAACATCAGATCATCTGTTACAGACATCAGTTTGCCGAACATATCCTGCGCCGGTTCGCTGATACCTACATAATTACCCAGCGATTTCGACATTTTCTGCACGCCGTCAAGCCCTTCCAGAATAGGAACAGTCATCACAACCTGCGGTTTCTGCCCATATGAACGCTGCAACTCCCTGCCCACAAGCAGGTTAAACTTCTGGTCGGTTCCGCCCAGCTCCACATCAGCTTTCAGTGAAACGGAATCATATCCCTGCATCAGCGGGTACATAAACTCGTGTATCCCTATGGGGCGGTTCTCCCGGTAGCGCTTTTCAAAATCGTCACGCTCCAGCATGCGTGCCACGGTGAACTGCGCCGCCAGTTTCAGCATGCCGGTTGTGCCCAGCGCGTTCAGCCAGAGGCTGTTAAAGCCTATGGCGGTCTTCTCCGGGTCGAGTATCTTAAACACCTGCTCTTTATACGTTTCGGCGTTATGCATGACCTCATCATGGGTAAGCGGCTTGCGGGTTTCCGATTTGCCGCTCGGGTCGCCGATCATCGCCGTAAAATCACCTATCAGGAATGTCACATTGTGCCCAAGCTGCTGAAAATGACGCATTTTCTGGAGAAGCACCGTGTGCCCCAGATGCAGATCCGGCGCCGTAGGGTCAAAACCGGCTTTCACTGTCAGCGGGCGATCCTCTTTCAGTTTTGCGATAAGCTCCGCCTCGGAAATAATCTCTTCCGTTCCACGGCGGAGCAGTTCAAGTTGTTCGTCCATTACCAATAACCCCTGAAAAAAACTATTTATACCCCAATAAAGCCATCACCGGCTCACCTACAAACAAAAACAGCACCGCCGCGCAGGCGATCATGGGACCGTAAGGCAGCATATATCTGCGGTCTTTTGTGACAGCAATAACCACTATTCCGATAAGAACACCTAAAACAGCGCTCAGAGTCACCACAAACAGCACGGGCACAGGCCCCAGGAAAGCACCGACGCCGGCCATAAATATCGCGTCTGCGTCCCCCATCCCCTCCCTTTTTGTAAACACTTTATAAAAGTACGCGGGGATCATCAGCATAAATAAACCCGCGCCCCCCCCGGCAAGGGCCGCGTAAAACCCCGGCGGGGTAAAAAGGGCCCACACCAGGCCACAAAATATCAGTCCTGTGGTAAAGGCCTCAGGAATGATACCGGTTTCAAAATTTTTCTTGTCGAGACGGGTGGTAAGATCAATCAGCCCGCCCGCGAGAACCATAAAAGCCATAAAACAATATTTGATCGTGAGTAAGGTAGCGCCATACTGCAAATAAATCAAGAGAAAGAGAGAAGCCATGAGAAGCTCCACTACAGGGTAAATCGGGGAAATCCTTTCTCCGCACTCAGTACATCTGCCCCGCTGCACCACAAAACTTATCACCGGAATATTGGAATACCAGCGTATGGGCTTTTTACACTTGGGGCAGGATGACGGCGGATTAATGATGCTTATCCCGCGGGGCATTCTGTAGACCAGCACGTTCATAAAGCTTCCGAAAACCAGCCCCAAAACAACGGCCATCACTTCATAAAAAGCATCACTGAACATAATCGCCCCCCCTTTGTCAACATAATCTATTGCTCCGGCGTATAGGCCATAAACACAAATTTATTCGCGTTGGCGAAATCAACACACTCCTGCAGGTTCAATACCAGTGTATAGTCCGCTTCCACAGCGAACACCGCCCCTTTCTCCGCGGCAAAAGCGGAAAGGGTCTCCATCCCTATGACCGGCAGGTCGAACCGGTAATCCTGATCCGGCTTGGCCACTTTTATCACGGTAAACCCGCCCTGGCAGAACTCCGCCCCGCGCTGGATGGTACGGTTTGTACCCTCGAGAGACTCCATCGCCAGGACGGTTTTGTTTTTAACCACCACCACCTGGCCAAGGTCCAGACCGGCTATACCACGCGCTTTTTCATACGCAAAGCGCACATCCTCCATCTGCGGGCGTGTGGGCTTCAGTTTCGAATGCACGCCGTTTCTCACCACTTGGTGGGTAAGGAGATCGAGCTGCGACAGAATTGTGATCCCAAGTTTCTCTATCTCATGGGTAATAGCGTACATTATCGTGTTTTCCTGTCTGTCTTTCAGCCGCGCCAGTATCCACAAAGCCTTCAGGTCGA
Organism: Deferribacterales bacterium; assembly: GCA_031556255.1. Taxonomy (GTDB): domain Bacteria; phylum Chrysiogenota; class Deferribacteres; order Deferribacterales; family JAISNW01; genus JAIRQX01. Next base: position 25,696 of record JAVBTI010000001.1, read on the forward strand.
GCTTAAGATTCTGCTCCAAAAGAGTCTTATTGAATTTCCCCGCAAATACAAGCTGTTTTGCGCCCGACTCTTTAAGCTCTCTCAGAATCTTTCCGACCTGACCTATGCTGAAAACCTTTACCTCATCAGAAATACCTGAAAAATCCAGCGCCAACTGCTCGGTAAAAGTATATACAATAACCTCATCGCCTTTTGCTCTCAGGCTTTTGGCGGCCTCCACGGGCAAAAGCCCCTGTCCCGCAAATAAAACTGTTTTCATTAAAACTCCTGTCTGTTGAGCGGCCGTCCGTGGCCGCACCGCTTCCGTGCGGTGGTTGTGGCCCACCCTTGGACCGCTTTCCGCGCCGCCCGTCCATGGGCGGCACCATACGCCGGGATTAGGCCCGGCGAAAAACCACCCCCCAAAGCCCCCCAAGGGGAATTTCAGGTATCCGGAAAAAAGAGGGGCGCATCTGCGCAAAATTCCTCTCCCCCTAATGGGGAGGGGGAAACTGCATATTATATGGCAAACACAATTTAAATGCGGAGCGGTGCGCCGTTAAAATTCTTTGCAGCCCTGCGTGCCGGACTGGAGCAGCCCATCCACATCCAGCGCCACTTTCAGACAGCGCAGATCATGTTCCACACTCACCATACGCGCCGATTTTCCTTCAACACACTCGATAAAATGCCTTATTTCAAGCTTCAGCGGATTGTCTTTATATACAAAAAGCCGCTCTTGCGTAAACTCATTTTTATATTTCAGCTCCTTCTCCCCGAAAATATGCTGTGACTGCCCCTTACGGATAACGTTTATGTCCTGGTTGGTGTAATCCAACACTATTAGCGCGTCATCCTGGGTTATATTCAGGAACCGTTCCTTGTTCTGGTTTATGCGGCTCACCAGTATATGAGCCATGGTGGAGTTGCCGAAATAGATATTGACCGACGCATAATCGGCCAGCTTTGTATAAACCGGCGCCCCCATTGCCTGTACCGCGGAAACCGGCTCCCCCGCGATGTTGATGGCTATGTCTATATCATGGATCATGAGATCCATAACTATGCTGTCATTTTTAAAATTGGGGTTAAACGGCCCCACCCTGCGTGCTTCTATAAGCCTGGGGTGGTTGACAATATTCTTCAACTCCTGCACGGCACCGTTGAACCTCTCAACATGCCCGATGTGAAGCCTCAGATGCTTTTTCTCCGCCAGTTCAAACAGTGCCACGGCCTGGTTATAATCGGTGGTTATTGGCTTCTCGACGAGCACGTGTTTGCCCGCCTCAAGGCAGGCGCGGGCAATGCCGTAATGAAACTTTGTGGGCGCGGCAATGGTTACTGCATCCACCAGAGACAGCATATCCCTGTAATCAGTAAAACCGGGCACCCCTTTTTTTGACGCGTGCAGCCCTATCGCCTCTTCGTCGGCGTCGCAAAGAGCCGTAAGCTTAATTTGGGGTATCTCATCATAAAGGTTGAGATGATATCTGCCCATCTTGCCCAGCCCAATTAAACCCATCTTTATCATAATTCTTACCCTTTACTCGACTGTCGTCCAGCTCGCGTTGCGGATGATCCCGCGTTTTGAATTTTCGATGAACTCCCTGATTGTGACAATTTCGGGATACTGCTCCAGTTCGGCCAGCTTGTCCTTGGCTTCCGCCAGGAGCAGACTTTTATCGGTAAAAATTTGAACGGCTTTCTTTATTTCAGACCTGACTTCTGCGGGAAACCCTCTGCGGCGCATTCCCACGATGTTGAGGTTTACTATTGTATCATCCAGCACAATACAGTAAGGCAAAACATCTTTGCCGGTGCGGGATACGGCTGAAACCATGGCGCTTTCGCCTATGCGCACAAACTGGTGAACTCCAACCAGCCCGGATATGAAAACGTAATCCCCCACATGCACATGCCCTGAAAGGGCTGCGTAACCGGCCAGGATCACATTGTTTCCCACTTTACAGTCGTGCGCGACATGCGCCGACGCCATTATATAGCAGCTATCCCCTATCTCCGTGAGCCAGTCCTCTTTAACTGTGGCGCGGTGTATGGTGGAGAACTCCCGGATGACACAGTTTTTGCCTATTTTTACCTTTGTAGCTTCCCCCTTATAGGCGATATCCTGGGGGGCGCCGCCCACATGGGCGTTCGGCGACAGCAGCGTCCCGGCCCCTATTTCCGTGTGGCATTCAACAGTGGCCTTGGCGCCGATCTTGACACCTTCATGAAGAATGCAATGCGGCCCTATATATACGAGCGGCCCAACCTCCACATCCGGCGCGAGTTCCGCCGTGCTGTCTATAACAGCCGTTGGATGTATCATAAACTACTCTCCGTTTTTAACTACTGCACTCATGCATGCCTCGCAGGCAAGCTCACCGTTCACTGTGGCTTTTCCTTCTATCCACCAGAACACTTTCTTCTGCTTCACAAGCCTCGCCTCAAGAACAAGCTGATCGCCCGGGACCACAACCTTGCGGAACCTCGCGTTGTCTATCCCCATAAAAAGCACATCCAGCTTTATCTTACTTTTATCGCTCTCAGCGCCGGGCAGATTTTTGAGATAAGCGTAAGAAATAAAGCATGAAGCCTGCGCTATAGCCTCCAGAATCAAAACTCCAGGCATAACGGGGTTTTCCGGGAAATGTCCGTTGAAAAACTCTTCGTTGAATGAAACGTTTTTAATAGCCTTAACGTACTGGTCGTTACATTCCAAAACCTTGTCCACCAGTAAAAACGGATATCTGTGCGGCAAAACATCTTTTATGGGAGGAATCTCAAAAACCTTATTTTCGCTCATCTCGTCTATTCCTTATTTTCCAGCTTTTTTTCGAGCTCAATAACACGCTTGCGCAGGTCGGGCATCTGTTTTGCCGCTGCTATCTGCCTGCCCCAGTCTTTTAAAGGCACGGCGGGCGAGCCTCCATAGCCTGCTTTATCGGGGATATCATTAACAGTGCCGGACTGGGCGGCGATACTGGCAAACGA
>JAVBTI010000017.1:0-4307 GCA_031556255.1 Deferribacterales bacterium
CGCCGACACAATTTTTCCTCACAGTAAACGGCCACCAGACTATCGTAGAAGCTGGAAAAACGCTTAAGCTTGCCATTGGCGGAACTTTTGTGATCAACAGGCTTGAGATAAAGGGGAAAGATGCGAATCTGCCTATTAACGTGCGTGGTTGGGTTCCTGAAGGTGCTTCTGGAAACATCGGGGACGACAGGGGATACACTATACCCGTCAGCCCAAAAGTAATGTGGACAAAATTTTCTGTCGACGGAAATGGCAAAACGTACCCTATTACTGTTGAGAATGAGAAGGGTGTTGAAGTTGCCCGCATGTACATTGAATTAGAGTAAGGTGCCGGATTAAAAGCACTGCGAAACGGGCGCACTGCTGTGTTACCGCTTCAGCCCCGGATCCTCATGTACGTTTTCAGTACACTCCGGTTCGTGCCTTCAGACGGTGCATTGCATTCCGTTTGGCAACTCTTTTCCGGCATGGATTTATTTGGCTATATTTTATGAAACTTGAAAAACCGCTGTCTGAGTATTTAAAGCTGTATCTGATTCTGGAAAGCTCGCTTCTGCGGTTGCCTTTGGATGAGTTTATCAGCCAGTGCCTTGACGGCGGCGTAACTGCGATACAGGTGCGTGATAGAGGGTTCCAGGCGGCGGAACGGTTTGGTACAGCCAAAACGGTTGCTTCGTTAATAAAGGACAGAGACGTTCTGCTGATTGTGAATAACACTATTGACATTGCGATTTCGGTGGGCGCGCATGGGGTACACCTTGGTATAGAGGATTTACCACCGGATGTTGTGCGCAGAACGTTTCCTGGTCTTATTGTGGGCTACTCCTGTAATAATAATACGGATTGCGAAAACGCGACAGCCGCGGACGCGCATTATGCCGGCATCGGCCCGGCGTTTTTCACCGGTACTAAAAGCAATTTACGGCCGGTGATTGGTGTGGGTGGTATAAAAGAGCTTTCTGCCAAGCTGTCCATCCCGAAAGTGGCCATAGGCGGGGTAAATCTGAGTAATGTAATGGATCTCGCCGCCTGCGGAGTGGACGGGATAGCGGTTTCGTCAGCTCTCTGTGCATCAGAAAAGCCTTACGAAGTCGCGCTTGAACTGAGAAAGATTTTTGACAGGCAATAGATTTAGTTATTTGAAAAGACATAACATGTAAATACGCGCTGGCGCTTGCCGGCATATCAAACAGGTGAAACATTGAACGGTTATGACGGTTTAGCGTGGTTTTACAACAAATACTGGACTCGCGAAGCGCCGGATATTTTTGAAAGGGTGCTTGACCGTATTTTTTTGTCCGAAATGCCTGCCAGAGGCGAAATTCTTGATCTCTGCTGCGGCACCGGCCAGGTGGCAGCCAGGCTCAGCCAGCGTAAATACAAGGTGACCGGCCTTGATAATTCCGAAAGTATGCTTTCTTTTGCCCGCATAAACGCTCCTGATGCGGATTTCACAATTGGCGACGCCAGATATTTTAAATTTGATAAACAGTTCGACGGCGTAATGTCCTTATTTGACAGCCTGAATCACATGCTTACATCCGAAGATCTTTTGGATTGTTTCAAATCCGTCCGCTCGGTTCTCAAAAAGGGCGGTATGTTTGTATTTGACTTAAACGATGAGGAAACTTTCGACGAAGGTTGGGAACTGGGCTTTTCAGCAGTTGAGGATGACAATGTATGCATTATGAAACCGAGCTACGACCAATCCACAGGGCGCGTGAAATATGATATTACCACGTTTTTCATGATGGCCGGAATCTGGATAAGGAATGATGTCAGCGTTTACGAACAGTGTTATTACAGTGAGGATGTTGTAAACCTTTTGTATGAAGCTAATTTTAAGAATATTCAGATATTGAACGGCTCTAGGGATCTGTCATTTGAAGCTTTCCGGGGCCGGCTTTTTTTTATAGCCAGTTAGCTTATTTTTTTTGCAAATTTTGTTATTACCGGTTGAAAATGAATTCAAATGGCGGTAAACTATCTTTATGGCGTTAATACCATTGGACGATCCCCTGAATCTGGTTTCAAACATTGCATGCGCCGCCGGCGAGGCCATAATGCCGTATTTCCGCCGGAATAAAGAGGTACAGCAGAAGGCGGACGGCTCTCCTGTGACTTTGGCTGATCAGACCGCCGAAAAACTAATAATCGAAAAACTTAAAGAGATATGGCCGGATATTCCGTCTGTGGGCGAAGAGAGCGTCTCTGCGGGCGTTTCTCCATCATACTACGACAAATATTGGCTGATAGACCCGCTCGACGGTACGCGGGAGTTTGTAAACGACCGTGATGAGTTTACTGTGAATATAGCACTTATTGAAAAAGGCTTACCCACGCTAGGTGTGATATATGCGCCTGCAAAAAACCTTTTGTATGCCGGAAGTGAGAAACTTGGATCGTACAAAGCCGGTATAAATGGGCAGTGGGAAAAGCTGCCTGCAATAAACGGACGTGATATGGTAACTGTGGCGGTCAGCCGTTCGCATCCCACCGCCGGAGCCGAGGAATCGTTTCTGAATCTGCTGAAACGAGGCCAGGATGTGGATATTATAAAAACTGGCAGCTCGCTGAAATTCTGCTTGGTGGCGGAAGGGAGTGCCGATATATATTTCAGGGCCGGCAGGACGATGTTTTGGGATTCAGGCGCAGGGCACGCTATTGCAAAGTTCGCAGGGGCGGAGATTTTGGAATGGGGTTCAGAGAAAGAGATTATGTACGTTGATAATTCATTTGAGAACCCTTCGTTTATCGTTGTGTCGCCGCGCTGCCGCAGGCTTGCCGTGAGTATCGGTGAGTTGGTTAAAATGGGGGTGGTATGATAGCGCCGTCGCTGTTAAGCGCTGATTTCACGCGAATTGCAGAGGAAGTGGAAGCGATTGAAAACGCCGGGGCGGATATGCTCCATTTAGATATTATGGATGGCCATTTTGTGCCTAATCTCACATTCGGCCCTATGCTTGTGAAGCAAATACGTAAGATTACAAAACTTCCGCTTGACGCGCACCTTATGGTGAGCAATCCGGAAACCCTTGTGGACGCCTTCGCGGATGCGGGGGCGGATATTATAACGGTTCATGTGGAGTCCACAGTGCACCTCCACAGGCTTCTTTCGTCGATCCGCGGTAAAAAAATAAAGACAGGTGTCTCTCTGAACCCGGCAACGCCGGTGGATTCCATCAGCGAGGTCACATCTTTGCTTGATCTGGTGCTGGTGATGACGGTGAACCCGGGCTTCGGCGGGCAGTCGTTTATCCCGGAAGGCGTGGATAAAGTGCGCAGAGTGAAAGAGCTGCTAATGAAAAATAATTCGGACGCGCTTATTCAGGTGGATGGCGGTGTGAATAACCAGACGGCCCCCCTTTTGTGGAAGGCCGGAGCGGATATCCTTGTGGCGGGGAGTTTTGTGTTTGGCTCCGGTGATTATACCTCTGCGATAGCGGCGATAAGGAAGTAGACTTTTGTTTATTGCGGATTAAATCCGCAATACGCCTTTTCGTGGCCTGATAGAATAGATTTCCCCCGTCGTTGCGGGCTTGACTCGCAATTCAATACGTTTTTTAAGTATTTTTCAAAGGGCTGTTCCGCACAGCCCTCTGCACTCCCTTGCTCTCGCGCTGCCTTCCGTTGGCTAATCAGCTACGCCTTGCTTACCCCGGCGCATGGCCCTCATTCAACTTGATGAACGAACCATTAACTAATGCTGTTACTGCGCCGAGTTTCATTCGGCACGCATCCGCACGGCCTAGGGTCGTCCAAGGGGCCGACAGACTAAGGCCGTGAAGGACAGCGCATCGGCAAGCTGCATTACGCCAACTCCATGATGCGCGAAGTTCCGGAATGCAGTGCAAAAGCCGAGGGACAGGTAGCAGAGCCGGCCTCCCGCCTTTTCCCTCAGCTTCTTCTGCAAAGTTTGTTGACAAACTCTTCTAAAGGAAGTAAATTTAGATATGGAATGGCTTTCAAGATTAACAGTATTGCAAGAAAAGATTACTAATTTGTTACGGGTTGTCTCTGATTTACGTGAGGAGAACGACCTTTTATCTGAAGAGAACAGCAAACTGGCCGGTGAGACAGTTAAGCTGAAAGAAGAAATGCGCAAACTGGAAGAATCTTCCGCGCAGTTCCTCACCGAAAGAGACGCTATTAAAGAGCGTGTGGAGCGCCTGATCCAGATGATTGATTAGGCAAGTTTTTTGAGGATTTATTATGGCCACGCTGGAAGTCACCGTTTGGGGCGAAAAATTAAGACTAAGTTCCGATCAGGACGAAGAATTTATCCGGCGTGTGGCAGACTATCTGAA
>JAVBTI010000121.1:0-5629 GCA_031556255.1 Deferribacterales bacterium
AATATATTGGGGCTGAAAACCCTCCTGGCGGAATGCCTGGGGGAGAATATCGCCTCCGTCAGATCTATGGAAGCGGCGGGGCTGAGGAACGTGGGTTCGGAAGAACGCACGATAGGCGGCGTACAAACGGTTATATTGAAATTTGAAGTGAGTAAGGGATAAAGATGAATATCGGCAACTTTGAAATCAGTGACAAATCGGTCTTTATCATAGCGGAGCTTTCCGCCAACCATCGCCAGAGCTACGAACTCGCGGAAAAAAGCGTTGCCGCGGCTAAAAACGCCGGAGCGGACGCGGTCAAACTGCAGACTTACACGGCGGACACGATTACGATAGACTGTGAAAGTGACCTTTTCAAAATAAAGGGGAATGAGTTGTGGGAAGGGCGTACGCTGTATCAACTTTATCAGGAAGCATATACGCCGTGGGAGTGGCACGCGCCGCTGAAAAAGCTGGCAAACTCGCTGGGGATGGAACTTTTTTCCACCCCCTTTGACCCCACCGCGGCGGAATATCTGCGTAACCTGAATATGCCCGCCTACAAAATCGCTTCGTTTGAGATCTTCGATATCCCTCTGATAGAGCAGGTTGCGCGGTACGGGAAACCCGTAATCATCTCCACGGGGATGGCAAAGCCGGAGGAGATGGACGAAGCCGTCCGGGCCTGCCGTGGACAGGGAAATAACGACATAATACTTTTAAAGTGCACCAGCGCATACCCCGCCCCAATTGATAAAGCAAATCTGGCCACCATGGCCGATATGGAGGAACGGTTCGGCGTATACGCCGGTCTGTCCGACCATACCCCCGGCATGGCGGCTGCGGTGGCGGCATCAGCGCTGGGCGCCAAAGTGATAGAAAAACATTTCATACTTGATCACGGCCTGGGCGGGCCGGACGCGGCGTTCTCTCTCGACCCGGCGGAATTTGGGCTGATGGCGAAGCTGTCCAGAGAAGCTAAAGCGGCCGTGGGCGCGGTCGATTACGATATTTCGAAGGAAACCGCCGCCATGCGCAGGCTCGCGCGTTCCCTGTTTGTGACTGGGGATATGCGGAAAGGGGATATATTCACTGAGGCCAATTTGCGCTCCATACGCCCCGGCGCGGGTTTACACCCCAGGTACCTGCCGGAGCTGCTCGGGAAGAGAGCGGCGGCGGATATCAAAAAAGGAACGCCTATGAGGTGGGAACTGGCGGAATAAACCTGCCGTCATTTCCACGCAGGCGGGAATCCGGGTTGCGCTTTGCGGTTGTTTTACGGTTGCTCCGCCTGTTCGTGCCCTTTATTGATGCACTGCTTCCAAAGCGTCTCCACCGCCAGATACGGGTCGCTCCCCGCCCCGGCAATAGCTTCCGCAAGCTTTTCGGCATGGAACAGCTCGGTAAAAACCCTTTCTTTTATTCTTCCGTTCGCGGCGTGCAGGAGGCGCGCGCTCTGTTTTTCTTCTTTCAATTGCGCCATGGCGAAGTAACGGTGGTCTTCAAGTTTCTCATAAAGCTCCCTGACACCTTTTTTCTCCGAGGCGACGGTCTTTACCACCGGCGGAGTCCACAGGTAGCGGTGGGTGGTCGTGAGGGTCAGCATCATTTCCAGATCTTTGACCGTGCGCTCCACCCCTTCCCTGTCCGCTTTATTGACAACGAATATATCTGCGATCTCAAGAATCCCCGCCTTTATCGCCTGGATATCATCGCCCATGCCGGGAACGGTCACTACCACGCAGGTATCGGCGACGGCGGCTATCTCTACCTCGTCCTGCCCCACACCGACCGTTTCGATGATTACCACATCCTTACCCATGGCGTCCATTATCGCCGCAATATCCATCGCCGATACGGAAAGCCCTCCGAGGTGGCCTCTGGTGGCGACGCTCCTGATGAAGACACCTTTGTCAACGGAATGACCGGACATCCGTATCCTGTCGCCGAGGATAGCGCCGCCGGAAAAGGGGCTTGAAGGATCTATCGCCACAACGCCCACGGTTTTGCCTTTTGAACGGTATTCATGGATAAGCGCGTCTACAAGGGTGGATTTCCCCGCCCCCGGCGCGCCTGTGATACCTATCACATGGGCGTTTCCCGTATGCGGCCAGATGCCGCGCATATGGGCGTCATAGCCTTCCGCGCGGTCGTCCGCCAGCCGCATCAGGCGTGCGGCAGCAAGCTCGTCGCCCTCGCGCGCGCGCTGTGCCAGGGTACTCATGTGTTATGCCACGTGTTTAGGTTTGATATTCTTATTTACGAAGTCCACGACCTCTTCGGTTGAGGTGCCGGGAGTAAAGATCATCGCCACTCCGGCGGATTTGAGAAAGGGTATGTCTTCATCCGGGATAACGCCGCCGCCAAAAACTATTATGTCGGTAACCCCGCGCTCCTTAAGCAGAGCGACGATCTTCGGGAAAATTGTGTTATGCGCTCCGGAAAGGATGCTCACGCCGATGGCGTCCACATCTTCCTGTATCGCTGTATTGACGATAGCCTCCGGCGTCTGCCGCAGGCCGGTGTAGATCACTTCAAACCCTGCGTCCCGCAGGCTGCGGGCGATAACCTTCGCGCCGCGGTCGTGCCCGTCCAGGCCTGGTTTTGCAACAAGAATACGCACTTTTGCCATAAAATCCTCCTATCTATTGAGCGCACATCCATACGCCAGATCAGGCCGGCCGAAAAAACCGCATCCTAAAGCACCCCGGGGGGGGCTTAAAGAATCCGGAAAATGATGTGCTCACCTCATGGCGCTTTCCTGCAGTATTGTCGCAAATCATAGAAATATGTCAAGCCCGTTTTTAATTGAAAACCATACTGCCCGATAATTTACGCAAGGGCGGAACCATATTGAACAAACTCCTTAAAACAGATACGGAGAGCAGCAGCTGCCCTCCGCATCTGATTTTATTGATATTTATTATTAATACTGTTATATTACAATCGTATAAAATATGAAAAAACATGATCTGATACTTATTGCAACATCAAGCGAACAGTACAACCATCACCCCGCATCGGCTACCATAGCTTTAGCCACTATATCGTTCTGGCTGAAAGAGAAAGGAATACTGAATGTTGCGCTTTTTCCGGAAGAAGATGTTACGCTCCTGAATTCAATCGACAAACTGAGCGCCTTTCTGTCGGGAAACCGCGCTCCTTATATAGGAATATCCTGTTGGAGTAACTCTTTTACCACAGCGGTGGAATATTCCGGACTAATAAGGCGAGTTGATTCCAATACGGTAATCATTGGCGGCGGGGCGCACTTTAACTCCGCGGAAAATATTGAAAAAGCGCTCAATGAAAAACTTTTTGACATTATCTTTTATGGCGGCGCTGAACCTTTTTTGGATTTTATGTCGAGTATCGCGGCTGGGAAAACAGCAGTGCGTAAAACGGAAGGCGAACTTTCCATAGACGGTTTCATTCCTGAAAGCGGCCTCTGCCGGAGCGGGCACAAGATACCCCGACGCGGAAATATGACCCTGTCCGCCGTGCCGGTTTCGCATCTGTCGGATATCGGCGGGCATATATCAGCCATGTTCAGCGATTTTTGTTCAAACGGCTGCGATTATTGCACTATCAATATGAGTAGTTTACCTCCAGAGGCCAGAATCCAAACTGAGCAAATGGTTATTAACGAGTATAAAAAGCTAAAATCTTTTTCCAATCTCCCTGTTACTGTGGCAATTTTGGACTCAAGCCCGTTTTTGGTAAAAAACAAGCCTCACACAATAGCCACTCTTGAAAGGTTGTCCGGTGCGGGGGATGATATAACTTATTCTATTTTTGCCGATCCTCTTGATTTTGATGAAGAGTTTGCTCAGACAGTAATAAAATTTAATATTATCACGTTTTTTATCGGCAGGGACAGAATAACTGAAGACACCTTTGTGGGCAGACGGTTCGGTGGGAAACTGAGATCGTTGGAAATACTTGAGAAGGAGAAACTACTTTTAACCGCGTTTTTGGAAAAGATGTCGGTTGAACCGCTCAGAAGAGAGCTGTACATAGGCTATATCGCCTCGCCGTTTGATACAGCCCGGGATGCGGATATGATGATTGACGAGATCGGCTTGTATATTAATTCTGCTGCCGGCAACGTGACGGTTCGCATCAGTATGTTTATATTAAATCCTTATATCGGCACTAAAATATATAAGCATGCGGCTGATAAGGCTTGGGATATTTCGGAATTCCACTATCCTTACCCGAACGTATGGTGCTCGGCGGACACAAAGATAGTCTGGCTGGAGCTTTTACGTTTCGTTATTTCACCCTTATTCAGTTCGGGGAATATGCCTTTACTGGGGCTTTCGATGCTCAGGTTTGCGCGGGATTATGCATTTGGCGACAGAAAGCCCTGTGCCTTGCCTCCGGAACTGGGTTCGAAAATTAAAGATGTTGCATCAAAGGTTATGGATAACATCATCAATATGGATCTGGGAAATGAAAAAACGCTTGATGAATGGTTTTCCCATCTGGAAGAGTTGTATTACAGCGGTTTTATGCTTGCCAGCATTGCGATGAACGAACAGCTTATTAACAAATACAGCACTGATGCAATAATGCAAAACATAAAGCAGTATGATATAATGATACACCCGTTACGGAAGGACTTTAAGCTCATAAGCTTAAAACCTCTTTCAGGCACTTGGTATGGCCGATTTGACAAAAGTAATTGATTAATTTGAATCTATAGAGAGGTGCAGTATGAGCCGCGAAGCGGAAGCAACTTATTTCAAACTTATGGGAGCGCTTTTGTATAACGAGCCCAGCGAGCAGGCGATAAATACGCTACGGGATGAAGAATTATTTGCAGAGATCCTGTACGCCGGGGAAAACGGGCTTGTCAAAGAAGGTCAAAAATTGTTAGCCAACTGGCTGAAAAGTGCCCCTGCAAATGAATTGACTGATAACGCGCGCACTGATTATATGCGCCTGCTTGTGGGGGCGGGCAAAGTACTGGCGCCGCCCTGGGGTTCGGTATATTTAGATGAAGATAAGTTATTGTTTAATGTGGACACACTGAAAGTGCGTAACTTTTATCAAAAATACGGAGTCGAACTGAAAAAGAAATATAGCGAACCGGACGACCATATCGGCCTGGAGCTTGAATTTCTGGCAAATCTGTCAGAAAAGGGCGAAGTGGAAGCAATGAAATCTTTTATTAATGATTTTATGTTCCCCTGGATATTTAACTGGAACGATGATGTTCAGGCCCATGCACAAACAGATTATTATAAGGGCTTGGCGAATTTGGCGGTCGGCGGTGTGCAGCATCTCTGTGAAAATATAGAATAACCGCAACAAAAGAGATAGTGCCGGCTATTCGGATTTCAGCAAGTTGTGCTGGAATATGCCGTACTCAAAAATAGCGCAAAACAGGGAAAAGAAAAAAGGCTTCCGAGATTTCCTCAGAGCCTGTAAAAATTTTTCTGTCAAGCTTTGATCCTTCTGTGATACAAGAACAGGAGGATTTTTTATGTCGAGAAAGAAGCAAGTGACCTGCCCCCCGAAAGTTGCACCAGTTTGAAAGTTAGTGTAGTAAATAACTGAAACTGGAGGAATTTGTGTCTAAAAAGAATTACAGCGCAGAAGAGATTATCGGTAAACTTCGAGAAGCGGAGTTGTATGTAAACCA
>JAVBTI010000057.1:0-8126 GCA_031556255.1 Deferribacterales bacterium
TCGTTGGCGGAGTAAACGCCGTTCAGGTTCTCGCCGGGGATATTCATGAATGACGGAAGCCCTGCGCCGCTGCCGATAAACACAGTCCGGTAGCCCTCTTTAAAGAGATCATCCACTGTGACTGACCGCCCCACAAGGACGTTAAGCTCAAAATGTACTCCGAGCGCCTCAAGGTTTTGTATCTCTTTTTTCACAAGTTCTTTCGGCAGACGGAACTCCGGTATGCCGTAACTGAGAACGCCTCCCGGCTTATGGAACGCCTCAAACACCGCCACATCAAAACCGTATTTGGCCAGATCCGCCGCGCATGTCAGCCCCGCCGGGCCTGCGCCCACTACGGCCGCCTTCATGCCGTTCTTTTTAATTGCCGGCGTCTTTGGCTTGCGGTTCTCCATATACCAGTCCGCCACGAAACGTTCCAGAGAGCCTATAGCCACAGGCTCTCCCTTCACCCCGCGTATGCATGTCTTTTCGCACTGGTCTTCCTGGGGGCAGACCCTGCCGCAGATCGCGGGCAGATTGGAATCTTCGGTTATTTTGTCGTAAGCACCCTCGAAATCGCCCTCTTTTATCAGATGGATGAACTCGGGGATCTTTATATTTACGGGGCAGTTGGCCTGGCAGGGGCGGTTTTTGCATTCGATACAGCGTATAGCCTCTTCCCGCGCCATCTCGGCTGTATAACCGTGCGCCACCTCGTTGAAATTACGCTTTCTCTCTTCCGGAGCCTGCTTGGGCATGGGTGTCTTTTGCAATATGTTTTTCATTGATTTACTCTGAATTATTGTTGGCGTAAACGGCAGAGGTGCTCTTCCTCTTTATAGAAGCTCTGACGGCGCATAAGCTCGTCGAAATCCACCTTGAGCCCGTCGAAATCGGGGCCGTCCACACAGGCAAACTTTGTCTCGCCGCCAACATTGACCCGGCAGCCGCCGCACATTCCCGTCCCGTCCACCATTATGGGGTTCAGTGAGACTCCTGTGGCGATGCCGAGGGGCTTCGTCACATCCACAACCGCTTTCATCATCACTACCGGGCCTATGGCCACCACAAGGTCGTACTGTAAGCCCAGGGAAAGCTGCTCTTTCAGCACGTCGGTAACAAGCCCCCGTGTGCCTAGGCTCCCGTCGTTTGTGGCGAAAAATAGCCTGTCCGCGACCTGCCGGAACTCGTCTTTCAGTATGACGAGTTCCGCTGAGCGTCCGCCCAGTATGGCGTCCACCACCGCGCCATGCTCCCTCAGATAGCGTACCTGCGGGTACAGCGGGGCGATCCCCACACCGCCTCCTATGGCCGCCACCCTTTTTATAGGCTTTCCGGTGTCAAAATGCACCGGACTGCCCAGCGGGCCGAAAAAAACAGGCAACGAGTCGCCTTCTTTCAGCTCATGGAGGCGTTTTGTAGAGTATCCCACCACCTGGAATATAATATTGACCGTGTTGGCTTTGCGGTCGTAATCCTGTATGGTAAGTGGGATACGCTCCCCGTCTTCTTCCGCGCTCACCATTACAAACTGCCCCGGCTCGCAGTGGCGCGCCACAAACGGCGCCTCCACCACCATCATTTCTACGTTCTCGCTTAAAACAGCCTTCTTTAATATCCTATACAAAGACTCACTCCTGAAAATAACACTGCCTAATTTTATTGTTTTATTTTAGGACAATTACCGCAAAAAATCAAGGGCAAAAGCTGTTATCGGATAGATTTTAAGTCGATAATGGCTTTTGTCGGGCACTTTTCAACACAGATTTTATGCAATGAACATTTATTAGTATCTATGGCGGAAAGGAAGTTATTTACTGCCGGCGCCTGCACAGGGCATGATTTCACACAAATCCTGCACGCGATGCATCCTTTGCTGCATATTTTGCGGACGACCGGCCCTTTATCGTGGGATGAACAGGCTACCAGCACAGGCTTGTCTACCGGTAGCAGTTTCATAAGCCCGCGTGGGCAGGCTTTCACACATAGTCCGCACGATATGCAGTTCTCTTCAATAACCACAGGCAGACCGTTCTCATCCATCCTCATGGCGTTATACTTACAGGCGGCAACGCAGCTTCCGCCGCCCATGCAGCCGTAAACGCAGGGTTTGCCGCCGCCGGCAAGCCCCGCCATGATGCCGCAGTCCATGGGTCCGTTATATTCCGCCACAGGCGGGCAGGATGTTTTATCTCCGCCGCAAAGAAGGCGTGCCACAAGCTTCACCCCGGCGGTGACCTCTATACCCATAATCCGGCCTATAGCTTCCACAGCCTCTGCGGTGGAAACCGGACAGCCGGAGGGAAGCGCCTTGCCGGCCACTATTGCGTCAGCCATGGCCGCGCAGCCGGGATAGCCGCACGCGCCGCAGTTTATCCCCGGCAACGCCTCCAGCACCTCGGCCGTCCTGCCGTCCTTTGCAACTGAAAACTTTTTCGACGCCACCGCAAGCCCGACGCCGGAGACCACGCCCAACAGAGTAAGAGTTATTATCGCCACAAACATCTATTTCACCAGTCCGGAAAATCCCATGAAGGCAAGAGCAAGTATCCCGGCCGTTATGAAGGCGATGGGCGCGCCCTTAAACGCTTTGGGCACATCTGAAAACAGCAGGCGTTCACGCAACCCGGCGAAGAGGATCAGCGCAAGCCCAAACCCCGCAGCGGAGCCGAAAGTAAAAACAAGCATTTGTATAAAGCCAAGACCCTGCTGTATATTTATAAGCACCACGCCTAGAACCGCGCAGTTAGTGGTAATCAGCGGAAGGAAGATCCCCAGCGCGGCATAAAGATCGGGGCTGGACTTTTCCATCACCATCTCCACAAACTGTACAAGCGCCGCTATCACCAGTATAAATACCACTGTCCGGAGGTAGTCAAGTCCGTTCGGCGCCAGCACGAGCCTGTTGATAAGCCATGTGACGGCGGAAGCCACGCACATGACGAAGGTCACCGCCGCGCTCATCCCGAACGCAGTGCTGAACGACTTGGAAACCCCCATAAACGGACATATCCCCAGAAAACGGCTCAAAATAAAGTTATTTACAAGGGAAGCGGATATAAAAAGAAGCATATATTCCATATTTTACGCTCCTTTCCGCTGCGAGAGCCAATTAAACCCCGCCATGAGAAAGCCCAACGCCAGGAAGGCCCCCGGCGGAAGCACAAAAAGAATCACGGGCGGTATCACCCCGCCGTTTATGGAAAAACCCAGTATGGCGCCGCTTCCCAGTATTTCCCGCACCGCCGCCAGCACCGACAGGGACAGGGTAAAGCCCAGCCCGTTGCCGAGACCGTCCAGCGCCGCGTCCGGCACGCTGTTTTTAGATGCGAAGCTTTCCGCCCTGCCCAGCACAATACAGTTCACGACAATGAGAGGGATGAAAAGCCCCAGAACCTTGTGCAGATCATGGGTGTAGGCGTTCATTAAAAGGTCCACCACAGTCACAAAAGATGCAATAATCACTATATACGCGGGAATCCGTACTTTGGCGGGGATAAAGTTCTTGACCGACGAAATAGCTATATTGGAGCATACCAGCACCAGAGTGGTGGCAAGCCCCATCCCCAGGCCGTTTTTCACGGTCGTGGTGACGGCTAGCGTCGGACAAAGCCCCAACATTTGCCTGAAAATAGCATTGTTCTTTATTATACCGTTGGTGAGGCTATTCAGTCTCATGTATCACCTCATACAGCACCGCATCCGCAATGTTCACGGCCTCACACACGGCTCTGGGGCTGATTGTAGCGCCGCTGAACGAATCAATGCCGCCGCCGTCCTGTTTAACCGCATACTTATCGGCTACGGAGCCGCCGATGAAAAGATCTGTAAATGACGGGAGTTTTATTTTATCTCCCAGCCCGGGTGTTTCGCTGTGGCGCACCACCGTGACACCGTGGATAGTGGCGTCCGGCCTTGCTCCGACCACAACCGTAATTTCGCCGCCGTAACCTTTTTTGGATACCGCCTCCACGGCGTATCCCACCACATCTCCACCTCTTCTGGCAACATATACCGTTGCGTTATCCGTATTTATAACATCCATATCCGGCTGATTGTCGAACTCCGGCAGCACCGCGTTCAACCCCGCCAGAAAATCCCGGCGTACTGCCTCTTTTATGCGATCCTTAGTCAATTCATGGCTGTACGCCAATATTGCGGCGGATATAACTGTTATCAAGCCCAATACCAGAGCATATCTTAATACTTCGTTCTTCATGCCGCTTCTCCGTAGGCCCTTGGCCTGAGATAACGATCCAAGAGGGGCGTCACGGCGTTCATTATGAGTATCGCGAACGCCACACCCTCCGGATAGCCGCCGAAAATACGGATCACAACTGTGATAATGCCGCATCCTGTGCCGAAGATCAGTTTCCCTTTCGTGTAAAGCGGCGACGTCACATAGTCGGTCGCCATATAAAATGCCCCTAGGGTCAGCCCGCCGCTCATCACCTGCACAAGGGGCGGCAGGATCGTGCCGGGGTGCACAATATTATGTCCGAGGGTGAGCAGAAACACCGTCCCTATAAAGGTCACGGGGATATGCCATGTAATGATACGCATACAGATCAAGGCTGTACCGCCGATAAGCAGCGCAACAGCCGAAGTCTCCCCAAGGGAACCGGCCGTTATGCCCGTTAAAAGCCGCCACAGTTCCGGTATTTGAAAACCGGCGAGGCTGCCGTCATGCGTCTGAAGGTACGTTTTGGCCGCGCCGAGAACGGTGGCGCCGCTGATGGAGTCTATCACAGGAGCGGTGAATGCTGTCATCTGTACGGGGAAAGAAATCAGCAGGAATATCCGCCCCACAAGTGCCGGGTTGAAAGGGTTTCCCCCCAACCCGCCGAAGACCATTTTTGCAACTACTACTGCCACAAATCCGCCTGTCACAGCAACCCACCACGGCGCCGAGGCCGGAAGGTTCATGGCCAGCAGAATGCCCGTCAGGATTGCGCTGCCATCTGATATGCTGTTCTGCCTCCGCACAATTCTGTTAAACAGGGTTTCGAACAGAACACAGCTTGCGACCGTTATAATATACAAAAGAAGGGCTTTCCAGCCGAAAACCGCGATGGACATAGCTATCGCTGGCAAAAGCGACAGGCTCACGATAAACATTATCTTCCGGGTGCTCACCCCTGAATGGGAATGCGGGGAAACGGATAATAAAAGTTTGTCCGGCATTATGCCCTCTTTGCGGCCACAGCCGTGGTTTGTTTTTTTGCAAGCCTGAAAAGGTTTTTCAGTGGCCTGGATGACGGGCACACATAGTTGCAGGCGCTGCACTCTATACAACTCAGAAGTTTCCATGCGGCGAGTTCTTCGTACATTTCCTGCGCCGCGAAATTCTCAAGCATCACCGGAGACAGACCTGCGGGACATGCATCCACGCATCTGGAGCATCTTATGCACGGAAGAACAGGCGGTGTAATATCTTTCCCGGATTTCTTAGTGTATACTACTACGCCGTTCATCCCTTTATAGACAGGAATATTCAGGCTCTGTACCGCAAAACCCGTCATGGGCCCGCCCAGGATAACCTTCTCAATCTCGCCGACCGCGCCTCCGCAAAGGTCTATCAGGTGCGAAATCGACATGCCTATTGGAACTAAAAGGTTCTTAGGTTGTTTCACATCACCCGTCACAGTCACAACCCGGTGTGTAAGCGGCTTATGTCCGTACATGGCATCATAAACCGCCAGTACCGTGGAAACATTATGTACGAGCACGCCCAGCTCGGCGGGCAGTTTGCCTTCCGGCACCTCTCTGCCAGTAACCGACTTTATAAGCTGCCTTTCTCCACCCTGGGGGTATTTAAGCGGCAGGAGGATCACTTCCAGTCTGTCTTTGGCGGCTCTGCGCACGGCGTCGGCGGCATCAGGCTTATTCGCCTCGATACCGATGACTGCTTTTTTCAGCTTGAGCGCCTCTTTTATTGTGAGGGTTCCGCTTATCAGATGAGAAGTGCGTTCCAGCATGAGCCGGTGGTCGCATGTCAGAAACGGCTCGCACTCTACGCCGTTGACGATAAGGGTGTCGAGCTGCTCTTTCGGTGAAAGCTTAACATGGGAAGGGAACATGGCGCCCCCCATCCCCACTATGCCGGCGGCTCTGGCCGTATCCGCCAACAAAGCTTCCGGAAGGCGCACAAAATCGCCGCTCTGGTTGTCAGCGGTTTTTATAACGATTGCGGACGTGCGGGTATTACCCGGGTAGTCCACAAAAACATCAACAGCGGTGACGGTTCCGTCCACAGGTGAATGGATATTGGCGCTGATAAAACCGTTCGCCTCAGCGATCTGCTCCCCCGCGCGGACAGGTTGCTCTTTTGTTACCACCGGCCTGGCCGGAGCGCCTATATGCTGCGCCAGGGATATGTAAAGCTCAAAGCCGGCAGGCACAGACACGGCCTCAACCGGCACGGAGCTCGTGGCGAATTTCATATCGGGCGGATGGATACCGCGGAAAGATTTATTGCTCATTTAATTTGTTACTCTGTGGGAAACTTAACCAGCCTTATGTCAGTGCATCTCAGAAGATCATCCGCAAGTGCGTCGGTGTAATCTTCCATATATACTATGCGCGATATCTCGGCATTGATGATCATCTTGGCGCATATGCTGCACGGCTTGGTGTTGCAGTACAAAGTGGCGCCGGATATGCTTACGCCATAGATAGCCGCCTGAATAATGGCGTTCTGCTCAGCATGCAGTCCCCGGCATATTTCATGCCGTTCACCGGAAGGCACATTAAGCTGCTTGCGCAGGCATCCCACTTTGTCGCAATGGGGCAGCCCTTTAGGCACGCCGTTATATCCGGTGGCGAGCAGGCGGTTGTCTTTGACCAAAGCGGCACCCACCTGCCTGCGCACACAGGTGGAGCGTTTACTGGCCACCTTCACCATTTCCATAAAATACTCATCCCAGGAAGGACGCATAATTACTCCCCATACTAATTCAGATCTTTATACAGCGGAAACTTTGACGCCAGCGCGATGACGTCCGCCTTCACTTTTGCAATTTTCGCGTCATCGTTGATATTCTCAAGCACATCGGCGATGAAATTACCGATAATACCCATCTCCGCTTCCTTCATACCACGGGTGGTGACGGCGGGGGAGCCGAGGCGTATCCCGCTTGTAATCATAGGGCTGAGTGTTTCAAACGGAATCGTGTTTTTATTAGTGGTGATATTGGCTCTATCCAACGCGTTCTGGGCGTCTTTCCCGGTCACGTTTTTAGAATACACGTCCACCAACATAAGGTGGTTGTCCGTGCCGCCGGAAACAAGTCTGAAACCCCTTGACGAAACCGCCTTCGCGAGAGCCGCCGCGTTTTTGACCACCTGCCCGCCATACTCTTTGAACTCCGGCAGGAGCGCCTCTTTAAAAGCCACGGCCTTGGCGGCGATGATGTGCATGAGCGGCCCGCCCTGAAATCCGGGGAAGATCTGAGAGTTGATCTTTTTCCCCAAATCTTCCCTGTTGGTCAGGATAACGCCACCCCTCGGCCCCCGGAGCGTTTTATGGGTGGTGGTGGTGACGATATCAGCGAACGGAATAGGGCTTGGGTGCATACCCGCGGCCACAAGTCCGGCGATATGGGCCATATCCACCATGAACACCGCGCCGACCTTGTCCGCGATATCACGGAACACTTTGAAATCTATCAGGCGCGGATAGGCGCTGGCGCCGGCGAGGATGAGCTTCGGTTTATGCTCTTTGGCGAGTGATTCCAGCTCGTCATAATCTATCTGTTCCGTGTTTTTATTGACGCCGTAAGGCACTATCTTGAAAAATCTGCCGGAAAAATTCACAGGGCTGCCGTGCGTGAGGTGGCCGCCGTGGGAAAGATTCATCCCCAGCACGGTGTCACCCGGCTGGGCGACGGCGAACATCGCCGCAATATTGGCCTGGGAGCCGGAATGCGGCTGCACATTGGCATATTCGGCGCCGAAAAGCTGCTTTACCCTGTCAATTGCGAGCTGTTCCGCGATGTCGACGAACTCGCAGCCGCCGTAGTATCTTTTACCGGGATAGCCTTCCGCGTATTTATTGGTAAGCACGGATCCGGCGGCTTCCATAACAGCCGGGCTGACAAAGTTTTCGCTGGCAATAAGCTCCAGATGGTTTTCCTGACGGTCTT
>JAVBTI010000181.1:0-4074 GCA_031556255.1 Deferribacterales bacterium
ATATGTTGGAAGTTGAACTGGTTAAAAATATAGAGTCCGACGATGTGAAAAAACGCTTTTTATGGCAGGTGGGCGCGCGGACCGGGCAGGCCGCGGGCGAATATGTGATGCAGAAAGATGTCTGGGTTTCCCGGGCGGGCACGTATTACGTCCTCGCGTTTATCGACAGTAAAAGCGTGGATCAGATATATGAACCGGTATTCCAGGAAGAGATGAAAGCTCTGCAAACCTATGGTGACGCGGAGTATATCAAAAACGAACCGATTAAATGGGAATAGCCGGTATAATCTAATAAAAGGATCCAAATATATGCAGGTAATAAAAATCAGGCGCGGGATGAATCTGCCCGTCGCCGGCGAAGTCCGGAACCGTGAGATAGCAGATGTTGAGTCGGGGGAGTATGCCCTGTTGGCGGAGGATTTTCAATACCTCAAGCCTTCGGTGCGGGTCAAAGAGGGCGACCGCGTCTCCGCCGGCGCCACTCTGCTTTACGATAAGAATATAAACAATCTGCCCCACGTCTCCCCGTTCGGCGGCGTGGTGGAGAGCGTGATGAGGGGAGAGAAGCGGGCTTTCCTTGGTATTGTGCTGCGCAAGGAAGATCCCGCGCTCTGGCGGGCGATAAATCCGGCGGATCAAAACGGCATTGATAGTCTCGGACGCGGAGATATCGTAACCACGCTCGTGCAAACCGGGCTGTGGACATCGCTGACAACCCGCCCCTTTGGCACCGTGGCGGATCCGTCAACGGAGCCGTCGGCTGTTTTCATCACCGCCACGGACACGCGTCCGCTGGCGCCGGATGTGGACGACGCGCTTTACGGCCGGGAAGAGTTTTTCCGTGCGGGGGTGCGCATAGTCGGCAGGCTCACGAAAGGCACGGCCTTTTTGTGCGTTTCGCCGGACGGCAGGATAAAAGAGATAAACGAAAGGAATATCAAAACCGTGGGCTTCTCGGGGCCGCACCCGGCGGGGCTCGCGGGTACGCACGTCCATTTCCTACACGCCGTTGACAGAAAGCGTTTCGTATGGGAGATAGGCTATCAGGATGTCGCGGCCATAGGGGAACTCTTTCTGACGGGGATTGTAAACAGGCGCAGGGTCCTTTCCCTCGCGGGCGAGGGCGTAATGAAGCCATGTCTTGTCAGCGCCGATATGGGAAGCAATATTTATGACCTCACCAAAGGAAAGCTGAAAGAGGGCAATTACAGGCTTATCAGCGGCAGCGTCCTTTACGGCGGCAGGGTGACCGGAGAGCGCAGGTGGCTGGGACGCTACCACCAGCAAATAAGCACCATTGCGGAAGGGGGCGAGAGCACGCTTTTCTCATGGATGACCCCCGGTTTCAACCTTTTCTCGGTAAAAAGGATCTTCATGTCGCACATATTCAAGCCGAAGAAGTATAATTTTACCACCTCCATGCACGGGTCGCTGCGCTCTATGGTGCCGGTGACCAGCTACAGCCGTATTGTACCGTTGGATATACTGATGACGCCGTTTACGAGGTACCTGGACTCCGGAGATGTCGAACGGGCGGAGCAGTTGGGCGCTCTGGAGCTTCTGGAGGAGGATCTGAGCCTCTCCACATACGCCAGCCCGGCGAAAGTCGATTTTGAACCGCTTTTACGGCACGTACTGAATGAAATAAGGAAGGAAATGTTCTAATGCCGTTCAGAAAGTTTATACACGACCAGGAAAAATATTTCATAAAAGGCGGCAGGCTGGAAAAGTTCGCGTCATTTTACGAGATGGTCAGCACTTTTTTCTACCAGACCTCAGAAGTGGCCCAGGGAAAAACCCATCTGCGGGACTCCCTCGACCTGAAGCGGGTTATGATCACGGTTGTCATCGCGCTTATCCCCTGCGTGATCATGGCGTTCTTTAACACCGGGTACCAGGCCAACCTTGTTATCTCCAAATTAACCGCCGCCGGGGCGGAGATCCCGTTCACATGGCGTGAAACCATATTATCCGCCGTGGGCATAGGGTTTAATCCTCACAGTTTTATTGATAATATGGCGCACGGCGCACTTTTCTTCCTGCCCCTTTATACTGTGGTGGTTATCGTGGGCGGGTTCTGGGAAATGCTGTTCGCCGTGCTGCGCAAGCATGTTATAAACGAGAGCTTCCTTGTAACAAGTCTGCTTTTCCCGCTGGTATTGCCCCCGACCGTGCCCCTGTGGCAGGCGGCGGTGGCCATAAGCTTCGGTCTGGTTATCGGCAAGGAGCTTTTCGGCGGCACCGGGCGCAATATCGTGAACCCGGCGCTTTTCAGCCGCGCGTTCCTCTTTTTCGCCTATCCGGCGTCTATGACCGGGGAAGCAATCTGGTACGGTGTTTATGCTGACGGAATCAGCGGCGCGACTCCGCTGGCGGCCGCCAAACAGGGGTTAATGACTGTTGACTGGTGGAGCGCTTTCCTGGGGCTTATCCCCGGCAGCATGGGGGAGACCTCCACGCTGGCCTGCCTTATAGGAGCCTTTGTGCTGGTATGGACGGGGCTGGGCTCGCTCAGGATAATGCTGAGTGCGGCGGCTGGGCTGATTGTCACCACGCTTTTCTTCAATATGGTGTCGGATAACCCTTTTATGCAGCTTGGCCCGCACTGGCACCTTGTGCTGGGCGGATTTGCTTTTGGGGCGGTTTTTATGGCCACCGACCCTGTAAGTGCCTCTCTCACGCGGAGCGGCAAAGTGGTTTACGGGTTCCTGATCGGCGTGCTTACCATGCTTGTGAGGTTTGTGAACCCGGCCTACCCGGAAGGGGTGATGCTGGCGATCCTCTTCTGCAACGTGATGGCGCCGTCGATAGATTATATATATTTGAAACGCAATATGAAACGCCGTGAGGTGCGCTGTGCGAGATGAGCGTGTAAAAGCTTTTACGGTGGGAATAGCCGCGGCGCTTGTGTGTTCCGTGCTGGTGTCGGCGGCGGTGGTTATGCTGCGGCCCTTTCAGGCGGCAAGCCGGGAAAAGGAGCGTGTGGATACGATAGTGATCTCCGCCGGCCTTGACGTGAAGGACGCGGACGAAAATTTTAAGCTGTTCAGGCCTGTGATGGTGGATTTACAGACGGGCGATTATATAGAAGACGCAGACGAGGCGGACTGGTACGCCGGTTACAGCCAGATGCTGCGGGATCCGGCACGGAACACAAGCCTGTCAAAGCGGGATGATATCGCATCTATCAGGACGGTGCCCAACAAGATGCTGGTTTACGTACTCTATGCGAACGGAAAGCCTGTATCGGCAGCCCTTCCTGTTTACGGCGCCGGTTTGTGGTCTACTATGAGGGCTTATATTGGCATAAAGCTGGACGATTACACCGTGACCGGGCTACGTTTCTACGAACACGGCGAAACTCCCGGCCTGGGCGGTGAGATAGATAACCCGAAATGGCAGGCGCAGTGGAACGGCAAAGAGGCGTTTAACTCAAAGCTGATGCCGTCTATATATATCGGCAGGGGCGGCTACGCAAAAGGCGGGGTGGATTCGCTTTCCGGGGCGACGCTCACCACGGACGGTGTGCGCAATATGATGAACTTCTGGCTGGGCGGCCACGGCTACGGGCCGTTTTTGGCTAAAATACATGAGGCTGCGCTATGAGTGATATATCATACAGGAAAACATTTTTCGACCCTATAATCAAGAATAACCCCATAGCGATACAGATCCTCGGAATCTGCTCGGCGCTGGCCGTCACCTCCCAGATGAAAACGACGATCGTCATGTCGCTGGCGGTTATATTTGTTGTGGCCTTTTCGAACCTTTTTGTGAGCCTTATCCGCAACTATATCCCCTCCAGCATACGCATAATAGTGGAGATGACGATAATCGCCTCCCTTGTTATCGTCGTGGATCAGCTCATACAGGCCTTCTTCTTCTCCATAAGCAAGCAGTTGTCGGTTTTCGTGGGGCTTATCATCACAAACTGCATAGTGATGGGGCGTGCGGAAGCCTATGCCATAAAAAATCCGCCACTGAAAAGTTTTCTGGACGGCGCGGGGAATGCGGCGGGTTATTCTTTAGTATTACTGACGGTGGCCTTTATAAGGGAACTGCTGGGGGCGGGCA
>JAVBTI010000087.1:0-13544 GCA_031556255.1 Deferribacterales bacterium
GGGCTCAACGGGCTTGTCAGCGCTGTTTACAACCAGGGCGTATCCACGCTGATTATACTGGACAATCGTATTACGGGAATGACAGGGCACCAGCCCAACCCCGGTTCCGGGTTCAGCATTCGGGGCACACCCGCGCCGAAACTGGATCTTGAGGCGCTGTGCCGCGCGGTGGGCGTTAAGCATGTGCGGAAGGTGGACCCCTTTGATCCCGAGCTCTGTATGAGGGTCTTGAAAGAGGAAACGGCGCGGGAAGAGCTGAGTGTTATAATTACCGACCGTCCGTGTATTTTTGCCGACAAGGGAGCTTTAAAGGCTCCGTATGAGATAAATGAAAAGTGCAGTGGCTGCAAAATGTGCCTTCGCCTGGGCTGCCCGGCTATTTCCTGGGATGCGGGAACACGGAAGGCCGTAATAGACGCGGCGCAGTGTACCGGCTGCGGGCTGTGCCCGAAAATATGCCGTTTTGACGCTATAGAGCAGGTGACCGTATGAACGATAAAGTAACATCCCTTCTGATGGTGGGCGGGGGCGGGCAGGGAATAGTCCTGGCCAGCAACGTCCTGTGCGCCGCCGCCCTGAACGCCGGGTACGACGTCAAAAAAAGCGAGATTCACGGCATGGCTCAGCGGGGCGGGAGCGTTGTATCCCACGTCAGATTCGGGGAAAAAGTCTGGTCACCGGCTATTCCGCTGGCGGACGCGGATTTTATCCTCTCTTTCGAAAGGATGGAATACCTGAGATATCTTTCTTTTGCGGGAGACATGTGCACACTGATTCTGAACTCAAGGCGTATTCTTCCTCCGGGAGTGGCGATGGGCACAGAGGCCTACCCTGACGGACTGATCGACGGCGGGAAGGCGTATTTTTCCGAATCCTGCGAGCTTGATGCCGATGCCGCGGCGCAGAATGCCGGCAACGTCAAAACCGCCGGGCTTGTGATGCTGGGAAGGCTTGCCGGATACCTTGACATAGGGGACAGCCAGTGGGAAGAGGCAATAAAAAACAGCGTTCCTGAAAAACTGCTGAAGGTTAACCTGGATGCCTTTATCGCCGGCAAAAAGGAAAACTGCAAATTGGCCTGAAAATAGCGACAATTCGGGTATTTTCATAATATTAAACAAAAAATAGTTGATTAGGCAAGTTAATTAAAGTAAAATTACGACTTTCGGCGCAGTTCGCTGAAAATGTGTTTCATACACGGAGGCATGGATGTTAAAGAGATTGATTATTACCGCGGCAGCAATGTCGGTTTTACTTATGGTTGCGGGGTGCAACGGCAACGGCAAACAGCAGCAGCAGATGCCCCCTCCCACAGTTATAGTTATCGCGGCGCATACCGATAATGTTACGGATTCCGAGAACTTTGTGGGCAAAGTTGACGCGGCGGTCAGGGCATCCATAGGCGCACGCGTGAGCGGCTTTTTGGAAAAACGCCTTGTAAGAGAAGGTGATATGGTTAAAAAAGACCAGATCCTTTTCACCATAGAAAAAAGCCAGTATGTCGCCGCAGTCAGGCAGGCGGAAGCCTCTCTCGCCCAAGCCAGGGCGAATTTAAACAACGCCAAACTACAAAAGGATCGCGGCGAAGCGCTTTTGAAATCCGCCAGCATCTCCCAGGCGAACTACGACAACCTGAACGCGGCATACCTTGTGGCGCAGGCTAATACGGCGGCGGCGCAGGCGGCGCTTGACAATGCCAGGCTTAATCTCTGATAGACCGACGTCACCTCCCCCATTGAGGGCAAGGTCGGGCTTATTAACTACCAGATAGGGGAAACCGTCGGGCCGGCCGTCGGGGTGATAACCACAGTGGTGGCCCAGGAGCCCATGTATGTGCTGTTTTCGATCACCGATCGCCAGCTCCAGTCAATGCGCAAGGTTTATACCAACGATAATGCGGGCATAGACATCAAATCGGTGCTGGGCACACTGGCGGAAGTGCGCATAACGCTTTCCGACGGCTCCATGTACCCTTATCCCGGCAAAATAAATTTTACCGATAACGCGGTCACGGGCACTACGGACTCCCTGCGCGTGCGGGGCGAGTTTCCCAATCCCAACGGCCTTCTGACCCTCGGGCAGACCGTAAGCGTTTCCCTCCAGAGCAAAACGCCCACGCCTCATATAGTTGTGCCCCAGGCGGCCATCCAGAACGACATAAGCGGCAAATATGTGCTTGTGGTCGGTGACAACGGCAGCGTTGAGCGCAGGATGGTTAATGTCGGCGCGCTGCTGAGCGGGGGCAGGCAGGTGATTCTTGATAATCTGACTGACGGCGAGCGGATCATCGTGGACGGGGTGCAGAAAGTACGCCCCAACACACCGGTAAACGCCATGACCCAGGATCAGTTCAATCAGATGCAGCAGCAGCAAGCCCAGCAGGCCGGCCAGCCGGCGGCTAACGGCGGAGGCAAGTAGATGGTTTCCGATGTTTTTATTAAACGGCCGCGCCTTGCGATAGTCATATCGCTTGTTATAACTCTGGCCGGCCTTATATGTCTTGTAAATATGCCGACGGCTCAGTATCCCAATATTACTCCGCCGGTGGTGAGCGTCCATGCGCAATACCCGGGCGCGGATGCCGTCACTGTGGAATCCACGGTGGCGGAGATTCTCGAATCATCCATCAACGGTGTAGAGGGGATGATGTACATGTCGTCCACCAGCGGCAACGACGGTTCATACAGCCTTTCGATAACCTTTAACCTCGGCACGGACAGCGACATGAACATGGTCAACGTCCAGAACAGGATCAAAACCGTGGAGGCAAAGCTGCCGCAGGAAGTACAGCGCCTGGGGATCAGTGTCAACAAGCAGAGCACCAGTATTCTCATGATGATCGCCCTGAAATCCCCGCACGGCACATATGATGACCGCTATCTGAACAACTACGCCCTGATAAACCTTCAGGACAGCCTTGCCCGGATACCAGGCGTGGCCAGTGCCAGCTCTTTCGGCGCCGCTATAAACAGTATGAGAATATGGCTTGATTCGGAACGGATGGCCAACCTGAATGTGGCGGTCACTGATGTAATTGCGGCAATAAACGGCCAGAATATGCAGGCGGCGGCGGGTTCCATCGGCGCCCAGCCCATGCCTGCCGGCCAGCAGATACAGCTTTCCGTTAAAGCCAAGGGCCGGTTAACCACTCCTGAAGAGTTTTCCAACATTGTTATCCGCGTGAACAGCGACGGTTCAATGCTGCGCATACGCGATATAGCCAGGGCTGAAATAGGGCAGCAGTCTTCCGCCGTCACTGCCAGGCTGAACGGCGCGCCCGCGGGCGGTATAGCTATTTACCAGCTTGCCTCCGCCAACGGTGTTGCCGTGGCCAAAGATGTCCGCGCCGAGCTTGATCGCCTGGCTGAAAGCTTTCCTGCCGATCTGGAATACCAGATTATGGCGGATATGACCACTTTCGTCTCCTACATGATAGAAGACGTCCTGAAAACCCTGATAGAGGCTATTATACTGGTTCTTATCGTGGTTTTCCTTTTTATGGGTAACCTGCGCGCCACAATTATACCGATGGCGGCCATTCCCGTCTC
This sequence comes from Deferribacterales bacterium, assembly GCA_031556255.1. GTDB lineage: Bacteria > Chrysiogenota > Deferribacteres > Deferribacterales > JAISNW01 > JAIRQX01. Next base: position 3,549 of record JAVBTI010000087.1, read on the forward strand.
CCTGATAGGCGCCTTTATCGTGCTCTATACCACGGGCAGCTCCGCGAACTCGATAACCCTTCTGGCGCTGGTTCTTGCCATCGGTATTGTCGTGGACGACGCAATCGTTGTCGTGGAGAACGTGGAGCGGGTTATGAACGCCAACCCTGATCTCACTCCGAAGCAGGCGACGGCAAAGGCCATGAAAGAGATCACGATGCCGATCATCGCGATCACTCTGGTACTGCTTTCGGTCTTCATCCCGGTTGCCTTCTTCCCCGGCACGACCGGCGCTCTGTATAAACAGTTCGCCATTACGATCATAAGCGCGGTGCTGTTCTCGGCCCTGAACGCTCTGACCCTCAGCCCCGCTTTGTGCGGCGTGCTCATGAAACCGGGGCACATCCGCAACCCTCTTATCAACAAGGTGTTGTGGTTTATCGATTTCTCCAGAGACACCTACGCGTTCGTTGTATCGAAAATTGTGCGGTTCTCCATACTCTTCCTTTTGCTGATAGCCCTGGCCGGCTTCGGCGTGCTCACACTGTTTGAAAAAACACCCCATACCTTCCTTTCATCGGAAGACATGGGCTTTTTCTTCGGCGAAATACAGCTTCCGGACGGCGCGTCGCTGAACCGCACCATGAACGCCACCGAAGAAGTGCGCCAGATCCTCAAGGGGATTCCGGGTGTGCATGATGTAATGATTATTAACGGCTTCAGTATGCTGAGCCAGGCGGCCATGTCCAACTCCGCCTTTTACGTTGTGGCGCTGGCGCCGTATGAGGAGCGCAAAAAAGACAAGTCGCTCGCGGTGGATAATGCGATTGCCCAGGTCTACGCCCGTACGTTTATGTACAATAAAGCCAATATATACGCGTTTAACCTGCCGCCGATCATGGGCCTCGGCTCCGTGGGCGGTTTCCAGTACCAGCTTGAATCCACCACCGGCGCCTCACCTGAAGAACTTGCCGCCACCATGCGCAATATAGTGTACACGGCCAACCAGGATAGGCGTCTGAGCAACGTTTACAGCACCTATACCACCAATTCGCCCCAGCTCTTCCTCGACCTCGATCGCGATAAGGCGCTGAGCCTCGGAGTGAGCATCAACGATATATTCACCACACTTCAGGTTATGCTGGGCGGCTACTATGTAAACGACTTTAACGAGTTCGGGCGTACATGGCAGGTAAACCTTCAGGCGGACGCCCAATACCGCAACCAGGAGAACAGTATTACCCAGCTTTACGTTCGTAACGGCGGCGGCGACATGGTATCACTGAGGTCCTTGCTGAATATACAACCGCTTGTGGGCGCGTCCACGATCCCGAGATACAACAACTACCGGAGCATTACCATCAACGGCAACGCGGCGCCGGGAGAAAGCACGGGAACGGCTATCGAAGCTATGGAAGAGATACCGCTGCCGCCGGGCTATGCTTTTGAGTGGACCGGTACCGCCGTTCAGGAAAAAGCGGCGGGCGGCGCGACGATGTTTATCTTCGCTCTGGCCTTCGTATTTGCCTTCCTGTTCCTGGTGGCGCTGTATGAAAGCTGGGTCATACCCATGCCGGTTATCGTATCGGTTCTTGTGAGCCTGTTTGGCGGACTTTTATTTATCAACCTGCGGGGCAAGTTTATCGATCTTTATGTGCAGATAGGCCTGATAGTGCTTATAGCCCTTGCCAGCAAGAACGCCATTCTGATGGTGGAATTCTGTAAAGACGCGCGGGAAAGGGGCGAAGGAATTTTCGAATCCGCCATGCACGGCGCGAAACTGAGATTCAGGGCCGTTATCATGACCAGCCTTGCGTTTGTGGGCGGCGTGCTGCCGATGACCATAGCCAACGGCGTCGGCGCGACGGCCCAGCAGAGCGTCGGTACTGTCGTGTTCGGCGGTATGATATTCGCCAGTACCATAGGTGTGTTTTTTATCCCGACACTGTACGTGGTGTTTGAAAAACTGCGCGAGCTGCCGATGCGGCTGCGCGGAGAAGATCCGGACAAGGCTATTGTGGAAATGCACAAACATGAAGTGGAAGATATAGAGTAAACTCGAGAGGGGCGCGAAAGCGCCCCTTTTCATTGTTAATGGGGCGGTGAACGTGCGGCACGACGTTAACCCGCCATTCCGGGTCTGGGCCGGAACAGCTCTTTCCGTCATCCCTGCATTATAGGTGGCCGGGAACCATGGTTATTCCTTTATCAACAGCTACTTTTTAACCCATTTTCTCAGCGTGGCGTACAGTACTTCCGGCACTATCGGCTTCGTAATATGATCATTCATCCCCGCCGTCAGGCTGATCTCCCTGTCGCCGGACATCGCGTGGGCGGTCATCGCCACTATGGGCAGGCGGTTGTAATCCGGGTTTTTCCGTATCTCTCTGGTGGCGGAGATGCCGTCCATTTCCGGCATCTGTATATCCATTAAAATAATGTCGTAATCTGATTTTTGAAGGAGCGCGAGCGCCTCTCTGCCGTTGCCCGCCACGTCCGCTATAATCCCTTTCATTTTCATCAGCTCCAGTGCTATCATCTGGTTTATGGTATTGTCTTCGGCGAGCAGCACGCGCAACCCTTTCAGATCGTCGCCGGCGTTTTCCGGCAGTGCCGGAGCCGAGGCAGCTTCGGCTTCGTTTAAAAGCGTATGCGCCTCAATCATTTCCACAATTTTAAACACGGCGGTGAAGTAAAACGTGGTGCCCACGTCCAGCCTGCTTTCGCACCAGATGACTCCTCCCATCAGATCCACCAGGCTTTTGCAGATGGCCAGGCCGAGGCCGGAACCGCCGTATTTGCGTGTTGTGGATGCATCCGCCTGGGTAAAGGGTGTGAAGAGGTGTTTAAGCTGCTCCTGCCCCATCCCTATGCCGGTGTCCCTCACGGAAAAAAGCAGGGTTACGGCATCCGGTTCCCTGTGCCGTTCGCTTACGGAGATAGTTATGTTTCCTTTGTTCGTGAATTTGATGGCGTTATTGATGAGGTTCAGGAGCACCTGCTTGAGCCGCAGCGGGTCTCCCATAAGGAGATTCGGTATGGAGGTGCCTATGTCTTTGATTATGGCAAGTTTTTTCTCGTTCGCCTGCTCAGCCACGATATCAAAGATGTCGCTGACCACCATGTACAGGGAGAACTGTATATTTTCTATTTCCAGTTTTCCGGCCTCGATTTTGGAAAAATCCAGTATGTCGTTTATTATGCGCAGAAGAAGCTGGGCGGACTGCTCGGTTTTTTTAAGGTAGTCGCGCTGGGCGGGTGTGGTCTCCGTTTGCAGCATAAGATAGGTGGTGCCCAGAATGGCGTTCATCGGCGTGCGTATTTCATGGCTCATATTGGCAAGGAAGTTGCTTTTGGCCTGCGTGCTTTCCTGGGCGATATCCCGGGCCTTGCGAAGTTCTTCCTCCGTCTCCTTCATCTCGGCCAGCATTGCTTTAAGCTCCCTCAAATCCCATGTGTAGCCGACCACTATGTATCCGTTCCGCCATTTAACCCTTACGAGCGTGATCTCGGCCGGGATAGGTTCCCCGTTCAGCTTTCGGTGCATCCATTCAAACTTCTGGTAGCCCGTTTCAAAGGCCAGTTTTATCTTTTCCAGGGCTTTTTCCGATGAAAGCCTGCCGTCGGGCTGGTATTCGGGGGAGAGTTCGCCGAACCTCTCAAGGTATTCCTGCTTGCTTGAAAGGTCAAAAAGGTTTGCCGCCTCCTGGTTGCAGTCGATATTGTTGTACTGCGCGTCCCAGAAGTTGGCGCAGAGGGGGGTTGCGTCCAGCATTATCTGGGTTCGTTCGTTTGCCTCCTGCATTGCCGCGAAGGTGGCTTTTATCTCACGAAGGTCGCGCGTGTAGCCTGCCACAATATATTCGTCCCGCCATTTAACCCTTACGAGTGTGATTTCAGCAGGCACAGGTTCTTTATTCAGCTTCTGGTGCATCCATTCAAACTTCTGGTAGCCCGTTTCAAAGGCCAGTCTTATCTTTTCCAGGGCTTTTTCCGATGAAAGCCTGCCGTCGGGCTGGTATTCGGGGGAGAGTTCGCCGAACCTCTCAAGGTATTCCTGCTTGCTTGCGAGGTCAAAAAGGTTTGCCGCCGCCTGGTTACAGTCAATATTGTTGTACTGCGCGTCCCAGAAGTTGCAGCAGAGAGGGGTGGCGTCGAGCATTATCCGGGTTCTTTCGTCGGCCTCGCGCATTTCCGCAAGCATGGTTTTGAGCTCCCTCAAATCCCGGGTGTAGCCGACCACTATATATCCGTTCCGCCATTTAACCCTTACGAGCGTGATCTCGGCCGGGATAGGTTCCCCGTTCAGCTTCTGGTGCATCCATTCAAACTTCTGGTAGCCCGTTTCAAAGGCCAGCCTTATCTTCTCCAGGGCTTTTTCCGATGAAAGCCTGCCGTCGGGCTGGTATTCGGGGGAGAGTTCGCTGAACCTCTCAAGGTATTCCTGCTTGCCTGAAAGGTCAAAAAGGTTTGCCGCAGCCTGGTTGCAGTCGATATTATTATACTGCGAATCCCAGAAGTTGGCGCAGAGGGGGGTTGCGTCAAGCATTATCCGGGTTCTTTCGTCGGCCTCGCGCATTTCCGCAAGCGTCTGTGCTTTGTTTTTCTGTTCCGTAATGTCATGGAACCCGCCTTTGAAGCGGTTGCCTTTTACCCTGCCGAATGAGTGTACCCAGCGCCACTCCCCGGTTGTGTTGTTGCGCAGGCGGTATTCCGATTCATATGTGCCGCCGTTTTGGGCGGTGTCGCGTATTTCCCGCCTGACGTATTCAAAGTCGTCGGGATGGACGCGGCTTTCTATATATTTGGCCAGGTTTACCTTTAAACTGTCCGCCTGTTCGCCTAACAGTGTCTGTATACAGGTTCTGCCGTAGATTACCCCCTCGAAAGAGGGCAGTTCCATAAACCACAGGCCTATTTTGCCGTCTTCCAGAATATCCGGAAGTTCATCCATAAATAACTTTTCGATCATAAACGGGTACCTCTGCTCACTTGCATCAGTCAAGATCTGATTAAGTAATATACTATTTGCTATTCAACCATGTTTCAAGAGTTTCGGCAAGCTGCCGGATGGAAAGCGGTTTGGTGATGTGATCGTTCATGCCTGACTCGAGGCTTTTTTCTCTGTCGCCCTGCATTGCGTTTGCCGTCATGGCTATGATTGGTTTATGTGACATATTATGACCTGTTTCAAATTCGCGGATCATTTTCGCCGCGGTGTACCCGTCCATCTCCGGCATCTGGCAGTCCATAAATACCAGATCGTAACCGCCGGTGATATATTTATCATATGCTTCCTGTCCGTTTGCCGCAAGCTCTGTTTCCGCGCCCAGCTGCGCCAGCATGGCCACGGCAAGTTTCTGGTTTATTATATTGTCTTCCGCTAGGAGGATGCGGGCATGGATTTTCATCTCAGGCTTTTTTTCTCCGGCGGCGGCCTGAGCCTGTTTTTTGTGATCGGGTACCAACGGCAGGCATACCGTGAAGGTCGAGCCTTTCCGGTAGACGCTTTTGACTGTGACGTTTCCGCCCATAAGCTCCGCGAGTTTTTTCGTTATGGCGAGCCCGAGACCGGTGCCGCCGTAACGTTTTGTGGTGCTTTTCTCCGCCTGCTCAAAGTTATTGAACAGCCTGGAGATGACCTCTTCGCGTATCCCGATGCCGGTATCGGCCACGGACAGGGCGATTTGAGGCATAGCCCCCGAAGTTTCGGCGGCTCTGTATTCCATGTTTATGGCGATGCCGCCTTTTTCGGTGAATTTGACGGAGTTCCCCAGCAGATTGTTAATAATCTGCCTTACGCGATCCGCGTCCCCTATGAAATTGTGCGGGATATTATCGGGGTAGTGCAGTTTCATGCTGAGATTTTTTGCGTTCGCCGTATATGAGAAAATTGAAACACAGTCCTGCAGGAGTGCGTATAGGTTGAACGGTTCGGAAATGAGTTCCATTTTGTGCGCTTCAATTTTGGAGATGTCAAGGATATCGTTGATGACGCTCATCAGCGATTTGCCTGATTTGAATATGACTTCGACATATTCTTTCTGCTCCGGGGTGAGTTCGGTGGTTTTGAGCAGATCCGCCGCGCCCATGACCCCGTTCAGCGGCGTGCGTATCTCGTGGGACATATTAGCCAGGAACAGGCTTTTCGCCCTGTTAGCCTCTTCCGCCGCCATATGCGCGGAGGCGTGCCTGACCAGCGAGCTGGTCATGGTGTTTATTTCGGTGGCCAGGGTCTTGAAAAGGGGCGACCCCGTGACGGGGATGTCGTCACGGTACCCCTTGTTATGCATGCCCGCAACGCCCCGGTAGATGGAAGACAGGGGGCGCAGAAGCGCATATTGGATAAAGAAAGTTTGAAACGCGGTTACAAGCACAATAAGCATGATCAGGGTGAATATGAAAAAATAGAAGATGTGCATGCTGTTTTTATCCAGCGTGCGCGGGTATTCATTACACAGTGCGAAGGCGGGGGTGCCGTTAAGGTTATTTTCCATAACGCCGAAAACGTAAAAATCCTTACTCACAGGCACGGCAAACAGGCCGCCGGCATCCGCCACACCGGCCAGCCCGCCGAACATATCCGCGCCGGGGAGTACAAAATCCAGATCGAAGGCGGAGGTTTCAGCGATACTGTCCAGAATCTCTTCCGTGATATAGGTGATGAAGATGGCCCTTCCCGAGGGCGGCGCGTCGTAGCTGTGCGGTATTACGGGCACCGATGCCGCAAACGCGGGGGTTTCATGCAGCGTTATGATCCCGGCGGCCGTTTCCTCGGAGTCGTCCGGTATCAGCGGGCTTGCCTGCTCCCACAACATGGCGAACTCAGGGGTGGGTTCCGTATAGACGCCGTTATGGTCCGATTCCCGCGCATAGATTACTTCATTGTCGGCGTCCAGCCAGACCATGGCGTCGTAGTTTTCATCGCGCAGGGCGTCGTCGTTGAGGTTGTCCTCCATGAAATAATCCGTGCCGGGCGTTCTGCGCGTGAAATCGTATGCGACATCCCAGACAGAGATGGCGGCCGTTTTGGCTTTCAGCACCGTAACATGGCCTTCGGTTATGTTTTTAATGATAATAGCGTTGTGATGCATTATGTCGCGCTCGAGTTCGTTAAACCTCGGCGCTACATAGAGCTGGTAGGTGATTGTCAATATCAGAGCGAACAAAACCATTATGGATGAAATGATGAGTAATGTCCGCCGCTGAAACCTGATCTCTTCGGTACGCATATAATCAATGTGTAACAAAATGCGGCGACATATGCAAGAAAATTTGGCTTCTATATTGTATTTCTGTCCAAAACCCTATTTATGCGGGCTGTTTCCCCTTTATCAGCGGCTAAGGGAAAGAGTGCCGCCCGCGCGGCGGAACGGCAGACAGAGAAGGCCGCGCCTATGTTTTGTTCCGTATTAAGTCGATCGTTCCGTTAATCTCCATAAGATGAAAACCGTCCGCCGCGGATGGAGCTGACCGTCAAAAAAGCACCCTTTTACGGAAACCAGGCGCCTTTAAGGATCACACCTATATTACGCACCCGGTTTTTGTCATTGCGGCCTTGAACCGCAATCCAGATAAGGACAATAAGTACATTCCCAAACCTCGCATTATCTTCAGCAACTTTGCAATGCATTTTTCTGATTTTTTTCAATGAATCCCGGAAGCCGAAAGCCGGAATAAACATGTTTTGCGTGACATGGGGCTTGTGCTGTGTTATATTGTAGATTTAGGTGGGTATTTATATGTCTGGCAAGAAAGTGATACTGCTGATACTGGATGGGTGGGGATTCCGGGCTGATTCCGGGCATAACGCCACTGTGTTGTGCGGCCCCGTTAACTTTAACCGGCTGCTGGCAAACGATCCAAGCCTTCTGATAGACGCGAGCGAAGAGCATGTCGGCCTCCCCGCCGGGCAGATGGGCAACTCCGAAGTAGGGCACATGAACCTGGGCGCGGGAAGGATAGTTTATCAGGATCTGCTTAAGATTACCCGCTCTTTCGCATCGGGTGACGCGGATAAAAATAAAGCATTCCTTGATTTCGCTAAATCCGTGGCCGGGAAGACCGGACGCATGCATCTTCTGGGTCTTATCAGCGACGGCGGCGTGCACAGCCACATTGATCATTTCAAATCGGCAATCCTTCTGGCCAAAAAAAACGGCGTCAAAGAGATATATGTCCACGCCTTTACGGACGGGCGCGACACCCCGCCCCGGAGCGGGCTGGGGTACCTCACCGGTCTTGAAGAGTGGATGAAGAAGAACGGCGCGGGCGTCATATCTGATATAAGCGGCCGGTATTACGCCATGGACAGAGATAAACGCTGGGACAGGGTGCAAAAAGCATATGAAATGCTGCGCTGCCGCAAAGGCGCCTCCGCCGCTTCCCTGAAAGAAGCCGTACAAAGCTCGTATGACAATGACCTAACGGATGAGTTCATACTGCCCGTGACGATAAACGGTACCGACGGGGCGGTCAGGGACGGCGACGGCGTGTTTTTCATGAATTTCAGGGCGGATCGCGTGCGCGAGATGCTTTCAGTTTTTTATAAAGACGGTTTTGACGGCTTTGACAGGGGTAAAAAGCCTGAGGTGGAACTGCTCACACTTACGGAGTACGACGAGTCGATGCCTGTGCCCGTGATGTACCCGGGCGAAGCGCTGACAAGGCTCCTGGGAGAGGAGATTTCAAAGGCCGGACTGACGCAGCTCCGTATCGCGGAGACTGAGAAATACGCCCACGTTACTTACTTTTTCAACGGCGGCTCTGAGGTACCGTTCAAAGGAGAGGAACGGATTCTTATACCCTCGCCCCGGGACGTGCCCACCTATGACCTCAAGCCTGAGATGAGCGTGAGGGAAGTTGAGCGGCGCTTTGAAGAAAGATTCTCCCGCGGAGATACCGATTTCGTGGTGATGAACTTTGCCAACCCGGATATGGTCGGGCATACCGGAATTGAAAATGCTGCTATCGCCGCGTGCAAAGCTGTGGATGAGATGCTGGGCAGGGTTGCCGATCTTGCTGACCGGATGGGCGCGGTGCTGCTGGTCACGGCCGATCACGGCAACAGTGAGCAGATGTGGGACGAGGCGCACAACCAGCCCCACACCTCCCATACGACTAACCCGGTGCGCCTGATAATACATAACTACCCCTGCGAGCTGGCTGCCGGCAGAGGGAAACTGGCAGATATCGCCCCCACTGTGCTCAGGATATTCGGGCTCAGCCAGCCGGCCGAAATGACGGGCGTTTGCCTGATAAAATAGGATATACTGCTTGTTCGGCAAGGCGTTCCGGTCTCTGTGCGTTGGCTGCGGCGGGGAGTGCGGATATGATAAGATGCTTTGCCCTGATTGCGTGGCGGAGCTTCCCCGGCCGGAGATATTCTGCGGGGGCTGCGGCCATCCGCTGCCCGTCCCGGCGGAGCACTGCAAACACTGCGACGACAGAGAGGCGGGAATTGACTGTTACCACAGCGATTACCTGTACACCGGCGTTATGCGGGATATCATACGCAGGATAAAGTATGACTGGCGCTGGCGCGGAACAGGGCAGTTGGGCGAATTGTGTGAAGCGGCCGGTCTGAACCCGGCGGATTATGACAGGATGGCTCCCATACCCTTTCATTTTCTGCGGAGGTTTGCCAGGTATGTGCAGCCGGTGACGGTTGTCGCCGGAAGCCTGCAAAAGTCCGGATTCAGGTATTCGAACCTCCTCACAAGGACGGTGCACACGGAGTACCAGTCCAGGCTGAGCCGCAGCGAACGCAGGGACAACGTGAGGGGCGTTTTTAAGGTGAACGAAGATGTGCGCGGGATGCGCATACTTTTGGTAGACGATGTTATTACCACCGGGGCAACGCTTGCGGAGGCGGCAAAAACGCTGAAACGCCGCGGCGCGGAACGTGTGGATGTATATACTTTGCTGACAGGGGTACCGAGGTGACGGATATTCAGCTTAACGACAATACTTTTTTGGCCACCCTTTCTGAAGTGACCCGTACACTGGGCTTTTCAA
>JAVBTI010000118.1:0-11843 GCA_031556255.1 Deferribacterales bacterium
CGCCCCCGCCGGGTGTCCCAAAAGTACCCTTTTACAGAAACCGGATGCCTTTAAAGATCACACCTGTATTACGCATCCGGTTTTCGTCATTGCGGGTTCCCGTCACCCCGGACCTGATCCGGGGTCCGGGATGAAATAATGGGGAATGTCCCTGTTATTCTTATCTGGATTGCGGCTCAGGGCCGCAATGACGGAATGGTGGATTGCACTTTCCCGTCACCCCGGACTTGATCCGGGGCCCGGGATGAAATAATGTGGAATGTCCCCGTTATTCTTATCTGGATTGCGGCTCAGGGCCGCAATGACGGAAGGCTGGATTGCACTTTCCCGTTACCCCGGACCTGATCCGGGGCCCGGGATGAAATAATGTGGAATGTCCCTGTTATTCTTATCTGGATTGCGGCTCAGGGCCGCAATGACGGAAGACGGGAGCGACCAGCGGGAGCGGGGCATCGGTGTAAATGTTCCGGTAGAAAGCCCCCACAGGGCCGGCGCCGGTTTGCCCGCGGCGTAATATAGGCAGTAATAATCAATTGACTTAAATGCCCTTCTGTACCTATACTCGGATAGAGGTACTTATAATTTACAGGGGTGAATAATGGGCGGATATCTTGGCAAAATGTTGAGTTTACTGTTTGCGGCGGCGCTGGCGTTTTCAGTTTTCGGCTGCGACGATTCCGGCGGCGGCGGTGGCGGTGGCGGTGGCAGTGCGGACAGCCGCGTGACTGCAATCCCGGCGACTCCGTTGGAAGGTTTGGCCGCGGACGGCAACTTGTATGTCTTTGCCGGGAACAGCGGCCTGCTGATCACCGTGCCGTACACCAACAGCCGGGTACCGGCGATCACTCTGCCCACACCGGCGGCGGCCGATCTTGAGCTTACGGACAGATCGTCGTTTCCGTCAACAGTGAACGTATCCGGCAGCGCGAATACCGCATGGTTTTACTTATCCTCCACAGGCGGCTCAAACACAGGCACCGACGTATATTACTGCAGCGACAGCGCCTGCGAGAACGGCTGGTACGACTGGGTCTATTCAGACGCTGAACTGGTGCTGACCGGCTATGAACCCGATGAAAATTATCCTGATGATCCCACATATTTTAACCTGCGGCTGCTGCCCGGATGGAATGTGATAAAAACCTATTACGACAGCAACGACAAATACTGGATGACGAACGGGCCCGCCGGCGTCACGGGCATCTGGGCTTATTATTAAGCCCGGACCTCATGCGGTTAACTGCGGCAAATCCCAATCCGGAAAAGATTGGGATTTTTTTTGTCCGTCCAAAACACTTCTTCCCGCCATGCCAACCCGGAAAATAAAGAAGCCCGCCATTGCGGGAGCTGAACGCGGCAATGCCCCGGGGGACTCCTGTTTAAACATCGGTTCCGAAACACAGATCATACACCCGGGAACGGCATCTTGAAGCCGGCACACCGCTGAAGGCTCTGCAGATGCCCGCTCCGGCCATTTTATCCGGCAGGGATAATTACTGTTGCTTTTTCTATCGGCGGCAGTTATAATGATTTAATTCGTAATAATAAAATATTGGTAAATTTTATGCTGAAAATGCTTCGTAAAACTGAACACAGCAAATTTATTCAAAGACTGTTCTTCCTCCTCATTACGAAAGAGCCGCGGGAGAGGTTCAGCCGCTCCCCTGCTCTTTTTTTTCAACCGGCCGGGCGGAGATGCGGACAGGCCGCCCAATTCCGGGCACATAGGCCGCCGACGTTACAACCCCGCCGGAAGCCGGGATCGTGTGGCAAAATATACTTCACAATTAAAACAAAATATCAATATCCAGCAAATAGAACAATGGAGGAGTTTCTATGAATGTATTCGATAGCTCGGAAAACAAGTTCGGCTCAACACGCCGCGGATTCCTGAAAGGGCTGATCGGCACAGGCGCCGCTGCCGCCCTTTACGGCTGTTCCGGCGGCGACGGCGATACGTTCTATGTATCGACACCTGTTCCGGATACTCCCGGCGAGGAGGCCGCAACCTACATCTACGGCTCCAACGCGCATAACTGCAGCGGAACCTGCATTATAAGAGGCAGGGTTGTCAACGGCAAGATTACGCGCTTTCTTACGGACGAAAGCGTTATCGGTTACGGCTCCGGCAACGCCGCCAAGGGGATTGACATGAACAGCCCCAACCGCACACAGTCCAGAGCCTGCGCGAAGTGCCGTTCATACAGGCTCCGTCTGTATAATCCGGGGCGCCTGAGATATCCGATGAAGCAGACGAAAACCCGCGGGGATCTCACGGGGTTCGTGCGCGTGAGCTGGGACGACGCCCTTGCGGAAATTGCCAAAAAGGTGAAGATCACCCAGGATACGCACGGCCCGGATGCGATGTATGACCTGTACGCCTCCGGCGGCGGCGGCGTGGGCAGCCTGCTTCCCTACTCCGGCGGCCGTATGGGCTACTGGGGAAGCTACAGCACACACCAGTTCCGTTATGTAATCAACGGGTACTCCGGCTTCCCGCAATATGTCAACCATACCGCCAACTCTTTCTCCACCCGCTATACGGGGAACAGCTACATGGCAACCCATCTTGATATCACCGACGACACCAAAAACTATGTCATGTACGGCTCCAACTATCTGTCGACCAGCCACCCCCAGTCGTACGGCACGATGCGCGGCATTGAGGAGATGAAAAAACGGGGAGGCAAAGTGATTTTTGTGGGGCCGGAATGTGTTGACCAGGCGGTCACCCTGGCGACGGAGTGGATCCCTTCCAAGCCGTATACCGACCCCGCGCTCTTTCTGGCGATGATCTTCGAGGGGATAGTCAATACATTTGACACTGACGGCACGGTGAAGGCTGACCCATGGATGGACGTTGATTATCTGGACACAATGGTCTACGGATTCTTTGATTCGCCGGAGTATTGGATAAACCAGCGGGACGGCACCATATCCCTGACGGAACCCGCTTCCGCGGATCTCCAGCAATGGGTGCCCATACAGGGGCCCCAGAGCACCGTGAACCTGAGATGGAATCAGGAAGTCACTTCAGCCGCATTCCCCGCATTATCGGCGGGCCCTGACGACACGCTTGATTTCATGCAGGTGTGCCGCAGGATTTACGCCGTTCCCGCCGGGCGCTCCCTTGCTTCTTACGTGATGGGGGACGATCTCAGGCTGGAAAACGCGACCTACGGCATGCCCACAAACAGCGCGGGCAAAACAAACTATTATGCCAAAGCTTTCGAGGCGGCGGCAAATAATAAACGCGCGTCCAGATGCTCGTACCCGGTCAAAGGGGTTCCGGCGCACTCCGCCGCGGCGAACAGCAGCAGGTATAAAACCAAGAACGACTTTTATGTCAAAAAGAACGCGGCATGGGCATCCGCCATCACGGGCATCCCCGCCGCGAGGATCACGGAGCTCGCGCGGTTTTACTTCGACAGGAACAACCACCCGATATACAACGACTGGTGCGGCGGTTTGCAAAAACAGGCGGACGGCCTGGCAAACCTGCTTATAATGCAGATGTTCTTTTGTATCGCCAAGGTATGGGGCATAAAGGGCGCCGGCTGGGGCCGCGGATTGACGCAGGACTTCAGCAAGGCAAGCAATGCCAACGCAGGCAACATAGGCGCGTCCGCAAGCGCGTCAAACCCCAGCGGCCCGGTGGCATCCTGCACCGCATGGCATAACGGCATCAAAATGACTTACGCCACGGAGCTCGCCGCCAACGGTTACGCCTCCAAATGGGTGCCCGACAACCAGGGCACCGATCTGAGCAAAGCCTATATGGATGACGGCGGCGCCAAAGCGATGCTTAAATGGAAACGGACCGGCTCCAGCGTAAACACACTTCCTTCCGAAGACGGCAAAGGCGAATATTACGTCTGGGACGGTTTTTCGGGTTCCACTATTCCCACAGCCGGCTCAACCGGCTATAAACGCGCCGGTTTCCGCGTGGTGGCCAACTCGGCCGGGAATATCCCGGTCAACCAGCACGAATGCTCGAACGACCTTGCCGATTTGTGGAGCAAACTGCCGAAGTGCGACGTAAACAACGCGGATTCCTTCTGTCTGTATGTATTCGACAATTACCTCACTCCTTCCGCGCGCTGCGCGGACTATGTGCTCCCCGCCGCCACCAACTGGGAACAGCCCATGACATACTCCACCAACTACGGGAATGCCATCTATGTTCCGGTCGTGAGCGCGCCTCCGGGAGAGGCCAGATCCGGCTATGACTACACCGCTAGTCTGCTGAGCGCCTATGACAGACAGTTCGGCACCTCCCATAATGCCAGCTTTACGGGCGGGAAAACCCAGGAACAAAAGGGAAGGGAGGCTGTTGAGGCTCTCTGCAAGAACAGCAGCAGCGTTTTCTACGGCATGAGCTATGAGCAGTACCTTGAGAACGCCTATATACCCGGCCTGCCCGGCAGCGGTAAAAATCTGATAGACTGCCCGCTCAGGACGGATCTTGACGCCTATCTGGCCGACAAGACCAATATCGAAACCACGCCGTTTCTCGCCCAGACAGGCACGGAAGCCGCCCACGTTCCGTACATTGTTACATTCCGCTCGGATGATGGCCTTACCGGAGCTTATCAGGGGGGCTACGGCAACGATTACCCGACATACGCCCTGCCTTCCAAAACACTCGGCACACTGCCGGGCGGCGGCGACTGGGTTACCCGTGCGCCTAACGCTTCCGGAAAATTCCAGGTGTTCTCCGCGCAATATGTGTGGACATATGAATGGAAATTCTCAAAATGGCACGGTTATCTGCCGATGGCTGAACGCGGCCAGAAAAACAGCGACTACGAGGGAGACCCGCATGTCTATCCGATCCCCATATATTTCGCTTACGAAGACTATTTTATGGAAGCGTACAGCAAACCGTCGGCCGGCGAACTGAAAACCACCGATGAAATTTTCGGGGCGGGGCAGGGGCTCCTGCTCACCACCACCCACGACAGGTACCGCTCCCACTCGACATTCGGCGAAAACGGCTATACGCGCGAACTTACCCACCGCACGGTGAAAGGTTCCTCCGGCAATAACGCGGGCAGGCATATTATTAAGCCCGGCGGGCTGTATTCCGGTGACGACTGGGGCGAATACGCCCTCTCGGCGCCTCTCGGCGGCGACATGTCCGTAAACGGCGGCGGCGATATACCGCGGATCAACAAAGCTGTCCAGTACAGACAGGGTAACGCCACGTATTCCGAGTGCTGGATTAACCCGGAAGACGCGATCGCCAGAAATATTGAGGACGGCGACCTTATGAAACTTGAAAACCCTGTCGGCGCGGTACGCGTGGTGGCAAGGGTGTCAAGCAGGGCCGCCAAAGGTTATGTGGCGCTGCACCAGGGATGCTGGTACGATCCGGATCCGGTGGACGGAGTGGATGACGGCGGCAATGCCAACACTTTGATGTCGCAGAGACATTCACGCGTCGACCATGGGAACGGCCAGCAATCCGCAATGGTCAAAGTAACCAAAGTCGGTTAACAGGAGGGCGACATGCGCAGAGCATTTTATTACGATCAATCAAGGTGTATGGCATGCAACGCCTGCACTGTGGCGTGCAAAGACTGCAACGGTATTCTCCCGGGGCCTGTGCGCTGGAGATATCAGCGCACTTACGGCGATGAGACCGCGAATTATGAGGCTCAGAAAAATCTGAGATATTACAATCTCTCCATAGCGTGCAATCACTGCAAAGAACCGGCCTGCCTGACCGCCTGCACCTCGGGCGCCGTCTCCAAAAGGGATGACGGCGTGGTGTTTGTGGACCGGACCAAATGTATAGGGCTGTTGTCCTGCATTCAGGCATGCCCTTACGGCAAGCCGCAGATAGCGGGCGATAAACAGGAACCGGAAAGGAACGCTTCATGGTCTGTCGCGCACCCGATGCAGAAGTGCGATTTCTGCCGGTCACGCATAGACAGCGGCAAACAGCCGATCTGTGTGGCGGCCTGCCCGAATCACGCCCTCGACAGCGGCGACTATGACGAGCTGCTCGCCAAATATCCCGGAGCGGTGCAGCTTTCTAAATCAGCCTTCCCCTATGCCTACCCCGACGGCTACGGCGCGGATACCACACAACCGAGTTTTTTGATAAAGAAACGTTCCTAAAGCCCATCCGGCGCGGGCATTTTGCCCGCGCCCTCATAATAATGCCTAAGGTGGTAAAATGCAGGAAAAAAGTACCGCGGAAATATGCCGAAATTTAGGTTTGAGCGCCGGGGAACTGCTGTCGGCGCATAACGGGCGGGAAGTCATGTACAATTTGTTCTACAGAACTTTTATCATGACGCCGGATGATGAATATTACAGAATGCTGGAAGATCTCGTTCCGGACATTATGGCCATGGCTGACGGCTGGGGCGATAAAAACGCCTCGGACGCGGCTTCGGCGCTTTCGGATTTTATCAGCACCCGTAAGAAGCTGCCGGAGGAAGAACTTAAGGAATATGATCTTGACAATATGAGGCATTATACCCAGTTGTTCTGCTATTCAAATTCCGTCCGCACGGCGGAATCCCATTATCTTTCAAGGGAAAAGCTTTCCAGACAGGAACCTTTTGACGCCTGCACCAATATATATGCCGCATATAAAATGCCCAAAGATGAAAAATATAAAGAGGATGCGGATTTTATATCCATAGAGATGCGTTTTATGGCATTTGCGGCCTCTAAAACCGCCGAAGCTTTAAAAACCGATGACAGGCCCATGATTGCGCAGTTATTGTCCGGGCAGACGGATTTTCTCAGGGAGCACCCCGGGCTATGGATTCCTGATTTCTGCGGGGATGTTTACGCCTATAGCGCGTCAAAACGTTTATATATGCCTGTGTGCATGATTATGTCAGCGTTTTTGCCCAACGATCTCGAATTTCTGGAAGCCCATTGAGCGGCGGCAGGGATTATAAAAACCGCGCCATTGCCGAAGCCCCGCTCACATCTCCGTCATTCCGGCCCCGGATCAAGTCCGGGGTTGTTATTAACGCGGCCAGGGGAAGCTTTAAGCGCGGTGAATATAAACGAAACCGTGCGGAGCACCCGATGGCGGAAGAGGAAAAAACCGGCTTTTTTCGACAGTCCGGAACCGCCCCCTTTCGGGGGGCGGTTTATACAAAGGGAGGAAGGATGCTTATTAACTGTTGCCTTTCATTGCCGCGGGGACGGCGGAATACCGTCCCCGCGGCCGTATTCCGACGTCACACTTTAATGTGCAGGTTTCTTACTTTAAAAATTATGCTGGGGTTTGTCTTGGTGCCCGGCAGGAGTTCGTCGCTGGCAAAGCCCGGCGCTGTAAGTGCATAGCCCGGATAGTCCCGCTTCAGCTCGTCCATGGGCCCGAATTTCAGCGCCCTGCCGGAACATGCGGACACGCAGGCAGGCCTGCGCCCGATGCTGATCCTTTCGTAGCACATGGTGCATTTGGTTATTTTGGGGCGTTTCGGGTCGGACTGCGCGTATGTGGCATAGTTGCTGTCGTAGAACTGCGGAGCGTCCCACGGGCAGGCGGACAGGCATCTGCCGCAGGATATACAGCTTGAGCCCGCCAGAACAGCGCCGAACTGGCTTTCCTTGTAGATATTCCCCATGGGGCATACTTTTACGCACGCGGGGTCCGCGCAGTGGTTGCAGCTTACCGACATGCTGAGCGTATCCACGTTGGGCAGGACGTCGCCGTATTCGGTTGTCGTCACCCTGCGCCAGTTCTCCTTCATGTGATACTTCCCGTATTCGGCGTGGTTCTGCACGCCGGTGCTGCCGGGAAGGTCTTCATACTCTTTGGGGTTGGCGTACTTTGTAACTTCCTTCTCATTGACATCCTGATTCGGCAGCCAGTTGAGCACAGCGTTAAATGCCGCGTCCCCTCTTTTCTCTTCGTTCCATATTTTGCAGCCGACCTGGCATGCCTTGCAGCTGAGGCATCTTGTCTGGTCGAAATAAAATCCGTATTGACTCATAATATATCTCCTGGAGTAATGTGTTTTTTACGCACTGCACACGTCTACGCAAGCGTGTCAGGGTGCACTCTGCTGACTTCGATCAGTGTGCCGACCGTCGGCAGGGCCACGGAGTCGCTGACAAACGGGTCGGCCGTGCCGGCCGGGCGCCCTGTTATCAGGGAGTTTACCGCGCCGCCCACGTCAACGGGAACCTTGCGCATAACCGGCGCAACGCTTGTATCGCCGCCGGAAGCGTCCGAACCCACGTGCCTTACGGCGCCGTCCCTGTACCAGGCTTCATAGGTTTCTATCGAGCCGTCAGGGTTGCGGCTTTCCCGCCACCACGCGCCCTGGCCGATGGATACCATATGCGGCCGGACTCTGTTTGTGAGTTTGGCGGGTATTCTGAGGCAGCCGTTGTCGTTATAGACGTAAACCAGGTCTCCGTCTTTGATCCCCCTTATCCCCGCCGTGCTCGGATGCATGCAGGCGCAGTGCGGGAAGATGTCTTTAATCACGGGGAGGTTGTCGTAGTTGGAGTGGGCCCTCTGAATCTCGTGCGGGGTCTGAAGCTGGAGCGAATAGGTATACTGTTTGCCGTTCTTCGTTTTCATGCCGGGCATGCCGTAACCGGGCGTGCCCGCGGGCACCCCGATGTCCACGGTATATTTCATGAGCAGTTCGTAGCCTTCTTCCATCGGGGCGTGGCGCGGGCCGTACAGATCCAGGATGGCTCTCTTCCTTGCCGCGAGGTAGGGCGACCAGAACTGGATGTAGCCCGTCTCGCTGGGGAATGTCCCCGGCTTGTCCAGATAGGTTAAAATACGCATCATGGATTGCTCCAGCGGCGCCACAAGCTGGATATTCCCTTCTTCCAGCAGTTTTTCCTTGGAGGGGACCTCCTGACCGGGAACAAGGGCGCTAAACGAATCAGGCAGAGTAAGATCGCCGTCCAGGCGTGCCGCCAGCGCCTCCTCGGAGGTCAGGCCGCCGTATCTTGAGGATTCCCAGCCCAGTTTTATGTTCAGTTCCTGATCTATCAGCCAGTCCGGCTTGGATTCGTAAAGAGGTTTGATACCTCCCCCCTGGATTACGCACATGTCGCTGTGCCGGTTCTGCGTTAAGGACGGGCCGTCCTCCAGGTTGAAAGACGCCGGCAGGACGATATCGGCGATGGACGCCTCGGTATTGAGGTGCTGCTCATACACAACTATGTGCTTGATTATGGATTTGTCGCGGAACAGATACATATTCCTGGTCAGGTCGGGGGCCTGCTGCCAGCTTGCGGAGTGGCCTCCGCCCCTGTACAGCATTTCCACGACGACGCCTTTGTTTTTAAGGTCGATGCCGGTTTCAGCTTTAACATCCGCGTTCAGTTCTTCAAACGTCCTGAAGTCGCGGTTTTTGAGCACCACGTCCCCGAACTGCCACTTCAACACGCGTATGGTCTTGCCCGATACGCCGCTGTTGGGGGTGACCGAGGCGGGGTTGCTGTTGGGGATGCCCAGCACGTATCCGTCGTCAAACCGTACGTCGCCCGAGCCGCCGCCGCGGTACTGCAGATGGCCGCACATGGCGTTGAGGGCCAGCAGCATCCAGGTATGGTACATGCCGTTCTGGGCCCTTGAGGCGCCGCCGCAGAATGGGGAGAAGATATAGGAAACAGCGCGGTTGCTTTTCACAGGAGCCGGGTTGGCATAATAAAGGGCGAGCTTTTCGATCACGCCCGCGTTCACACCTGAGATTTCCGAGGCTCTGGCGAGGACTTTATTGTATACCGCGCCGCCCACGGGGTTGTTAGCGCCTCTCGGCACGGACGTATCCCACGCCGCGGCCGCGTCGCCGCCCCAGTCTTTTTCCAGCGATATCAGATATTCCACAAACGACTCGCCGGCGGGAACCGACACAGTGTCGCCCTTGGCAAAGTTTATGCCTGAACGGGTTCCGGCATTATCCTTGGTCCACGCTTTGCCGAGCGTTCTGACGCCGTCGGGGTGGGCCGCGTCGGCGGCGGGGTGGAAGCCGAAGGTTTGCTTGTCGATGAAGGTCTTGTCATGCTTGTCGTTTTTATAGATAACATAGGCCATGGCGGCCTGCATGGCCGTATCCGTGCCCGCGTTCACCGTGATGTGCGCGGGAATACCTTGGACGGCAACGCCGGAAGGTATGGAGCCTGAGCTCAGCGTATGCTTGGAGTTTATGTCGACGATGGGTATGCCCATCTCCCTTGCCTTTATCAGATAGAAAGGCATATGGTTCCTGTTTGACACGGGGTCCGCCGACCAGTGGAGGATGAAGGATGAGTTCAGCATATCCGTGGTGGTCTGGTTGTAGTTGACGTCGCGGAAGCCCCAGCATGGCCAGTATCCGTCGTTCACGCCGCCGGTGGAGTTGCTGCCGAAGGTGGATATATAGTTGCCGAGACGTGCCGCGGGGCCGCCGGACGCCCACATGGGCAGATAGCCGAGGGTTTTCGCCCGCTCCACCATTTCGTTCAGCCAGGTTACGATGGTATTGTAGGCCTCGTCCCAGGTAATCCTGACGAAGCCGCTCCTGTCGCCCCTGTTTTTTGTCTGTTTCATGGGGTATTTCAGCCTGTCCATGCCGTAGATATGCTTTGCTTCGGCGAGGGCTTTTACGCAGGGGCGTCTCTGGATAGGCCCTAATGATTCGTCCGCAGCTTCGGACTGGCCGTATACGCCGGGCACGAACCCGCACATTTCGGCGATAGTGCCGCCGGGTTTGACCAGCTTCGCGTGGTTCGCCTTCTCCTTCGCTGTGGTGATGTCGCCGGTGCCGGTAATTTTAATGATTCTGCCGTTTTTCACATGCAGCCTCATGTTGCAGTTAGAGATACAGTGCGCGGAGTGAGAGCTGTTGAACTCCTGCACCGTGCTGTCAAAAACCAGCGTGTCCTGGGGGGTGACGTATCCGTCGTCGCCGCCGCTGCCGCCGCTGCAGCCGTACACCGCGGCCGAGGCGCCCAGGGCCCCGGTCCACTTCATAAAACTTCTGCGTGATAATCCTGCTTTTCCTTTGGTTTTGTCACTAATCATAAATGCTGTCCCTCCTGACATTATCAATTAGTTCGGAATCCGCTGCTTCAAAACACATTGTTTCTGATTTTTCAAACACAGTTACGCCCCCCTCCATTTCGGGGCATCACACAAATTTATTCCTGATTGAAAATTGAATATAAACGCGCAAAACAGAGCTATGTATTTACAAATCGTTTCCCCACGACACACTGCGCCGGTAAGCGGTGCAATTATACGCCGTGAATCTTTAAAACGTGCCTGACCGTGCGTCGCATATTCGTAAATTTCAACACCGCCATTATTAAGTTCATGCAATTATTGGTCAATATAACAAAGTTTAAAATACAAATCAATAATAAATATGACTAATATGATCGATATGCTCAAATTAAGTATGGTTCTTAATTTGAACATGATCGATATAAATTTATCGCATAAAAAGCGTATAACATAATTATACTTAAACGAAACTTCCTTCTGGATTGATTCAGCGGATTTAGGCGATGATAAGGGACTGCCTGTCCGGGGCGCTGCAAAGGGTATATTTATTGTACGCGTCAGCCCCGGAAGCCCGGCCACGTGAACGGGCGAAAAAAAACGGCCCCCGAAAGGGGCCGCGGGGTGCCGGTAAAGTGCCTTTCCCGTCATTTCAGTCACTTCCGTCATTGCGGCCCTGAGCCGCAATCCAGATAAGAATAACGGGGACATTCCACATTATTTCATCCCGGACCCCGGATCAGGTCCGGGGTGACGGGAACCCGCAATGACGAAAACCGGATGCGTAATACAGGTGTGATCTTTAAAGGCATCCGGTTTCTGTAAAAGGGTACTTTTGGGACACCCGGCGGGGGCG
>JAVBTI010000044.1:0-10393 GCA_031556255.1 Deferribacterales bacterium
CAACACTTTCAGACCGCATTCAAGCCTGAAATACCTGCCGCCGGCACCGGAAGCATTTGAATTATTACAGAAGGTGTGTTAGAAATAATAATTGAACTACTCACTCACTTTCAATTTGGCATCAAAAACCGGGGCAGGACAATTTCGGCTCTGTTGTATGGCATTACCAACCATACAGGCAGGGTGCTATGGCGCAAAATCACGGCATTACCAACCGTGGACAGTAGCTATAGCGGGCGTCGCCGGATGTATCGAGAGATACTCGTCCGGTGGCAACGGGGGCTGACGCGAAAGCGGCTTCTACCCACTGAGAAATCATTGAATATGGGCGACGTTGAGTCATCAAACGCAAGTTTGATGCGGGTATAATTGAAGTGGTGTGAATCCACCCCGTGGGATGCCAGTAATGGCATAACATTGGGCACGGCGGGGGAGCCGCATATCAGTAATGGTATGCGGTGAACAGCTCAACCCGGGTGCGACTTGTTGTTAATTGAAAAGATTAACCCTATCAGAATGTTGATAGGAACTGAAATTGCGATAGGTGTAATGAGGGGGTAACGCCCTGAAACGCCTACACTGATCCTCCGATTGGCGACAATCCTATGTAGAAGGAAACTCGTCAAAAGCTCGGTGAAGTCGGCTGAGAGCTGCCGTAGTGCCTGTGAAGGTAACCGAAAGACAATCAGAGGTGGTTGTTGCAGCCTATAGGTCGGGTGTCTATAAAATATCTATGGTGAGAATGTCCATCGGACTGACGAACTCTCGAAGGCAAGGGCCTAAATGAGCATGTACCAGAAATGGTACACATCTGCAAAGATGGTATGTGAAGTAGAGTAAACCTACGGGTCATGCCTGATATTTATATTCATCTATTAAGCTCCGTAAATATTTGGATATTATTTTATCAGGAACGCGTTCGATTGCAAGGATGCATTTCCCTTTTTTTAGCCCGTTATTTTTTGTATTAGCCTAAAAAATCTTCCATATAATTATTTTGTGTAATATACTGAGCCATGTATGAGCCATAAGAGGTTTTTATGAGCTGGTTTTGGCTGCCTGTGGCGGGCTTGCTGGCGATGGATCGCCGTACAGCTTTCAACTTTATGTTTTCACGCCCTCTGGTTATTTCAGTAGTAATCGGTATTGTCGGCGGCAACATGAACTGGTGTCTTTTAGGCGGGGTGTTTTTTGAAATAATCGGCCTTATGGACCTGCCGGTTGGTACACGTGTCAGTTTGGATGATACGTTCGGTGCTTTTGCATATTCAATTTTTACAGTTTATACCCAGACTCCAACTCTTGAATCCTCTCTTCTAGCTATTATTATCGCCTTCACTCTGATATTTCCCGTCACGGCCGCCGTATTTTTCATAAGATGGTGCAACAAATTGCTCTTGCTGTCTGCTATGAAAAATAGTACTGCCGGCAAAGAGATTAGGCTTATCGCGGCAGGGCAGGCGCTCTCTTTTCTCCGCGGCGTCATATGTTACGCTGCCGGAACACTGCTGCTCATAAAGACTCATGCTTTTTTAACTACATATTTTGAGATAAAACACATTGCCATGCCCACTGTTGCTATCATTGCCTGCCTTATAGCGGGATATTTTTCAGGTTTTTTTCATTCGTCTTTAAAGACCAAAGTTGTTTTTTTGCTGGCGGGAGGGGTGTTTTCATGGTTATTACTGTAAGTCGCATTGCCGCGCTTGCCAAAGCCCTTTTTTACCAAGGCAATATCAATACATATAATATGCAGGGGACAGGGTTTTCATGGATTGTGCGCCCGATACTTGATAATGACGGTATTGAGTTAAGTACGGAAGACTCTGCGCGGCTTGGTGAGTATTTTAATACAAACCCTTCTTTTGTGACGCTTGTCGCCGGTATATTTCTGAAAGAGTACAGGTCAGGAAGAAAGGCCTTTGTTCTGAAAAAGATCTACTCTTCGGCTTTTGCCGCCCTGGGTGACAGCTTTTTCTGGCACGGGCTCAGGCCGCTCCTTTTTATGGTCACACTTTTTATATGTACGCTGATCTCACCCTGGGGGGTAGTGATTTACCCTATTGCGTACAGTTCATTTCATTTGATGTTTTTGGTATTCGGGGGGATTGTGGGTGAAACGCTTGGGGAGCACTCTATAATCTTTTTCAACAGGGTAAGTTTTAACAGATGGGCGGATTTTGCAGACAGCGCGTCTTTGTTTATTTTAGGGGCGCTTTTAACCTGCCTGATAAAGAACAGTTACAGCGGGGGTTTTAAGTTGCCGGCTGTGGCGGCGTTTTTTTTCATAACAGGTGCCGCGGTACGTAAATATGTGCGTTTGCCCGTTTTTTTATGGGGCGTGGCGGTGGTTGTTTTGGTGCTGCTTGGTTTTTATGGAGGATACGAATTATGGGCAGTACGATAACTCATAATGTGAAACTGATAAATGAGCTTGGAATGCATGCCAGGGCGGCGGCGCAGTTTGTGAAAAAGGCAGGCGAGTTTAAATCTGACATAAAAGTCTGCAAGAACGATATAGAAGTCAACGGTAAGAGCATATTGGGTCTGCTTATGCTTGCCATGCCGGTGGGGGAAAGTTTTGACATACGTGCTTCCGGGGATGATGCGGACGCGGCTGTGGCCGCACTTGCCGAACTCATCAGCGCGCGTTTCGGAGAAAGCAGATAGCACCTTATTTCATTTACTTTGTCAAAACGATCTGCTAAGTTATGTTTATAGATTTAAGCATGCATAAAATATACAGCTAAAAAGGGGCAGTACAATGTTGATGAATATTCGTACAGGTTTTAGCACACTTGCCAGGTTTATCCTCGCGGAACAGCGGCATTATCCTGACGCCACCGGCGATTTTACCCTTATTCTGGAGCAAATTGCTTTTGCCGCCAAGCTTATAGGCCGTGAGGTTAACAAGGCGGGGATTGCGAATATCATCGGCTCTGCCAGTTCCTCCAATGTTCATGGAGAAACCCAGCAAAAACTTGACGTGTTTGCCAACACCAAAATGATCCAGTCGCTTGATCATCTGGGCCTCCTGTGCGGCATGGCCAGCGAAGAGGATGAAGGGATTATCCCCATACCCGACAAATACCCAAAAGGTAAATATATGATAGTGTTCGATCCGCTGGACGGTTCGAGCAATATAGATGTGAATGTGAACATAGGCACCATATTCGGGATTTACAAGAAGCTGGGAGCCGCCGGCGAGGCCTGTACTTCTGATTTCCTGCAGCCGGGGCGCAAGCTTGTCTGTGCCGGGTATGTTGTATATGGCTCCAGCACAATGTTTGTCTACTCCACGGGGCGCGGTGTCAACGGTTTCACTCTTGACCCCACCGTTGGTGAGTTCATTTTGTCCCACCCTGATATAATGATCCCGGAACAGGGGAAAATATACAGTGCCAACGAAGGTAATTTTGAACGATGGACTCCGGAGATACAGAAATATATTTTGGATCTGCGTACCAGTAAGGATCGTTCTTATTCTGCACGCTATATAGGTTCGCTTGTGGCGGATTTTCACAGGAATCTTTTAAAAGGCGGTGTGTTCCTCTACCCCGGCGATACTAAAAACCCTAAAGGGAAGCTGCGACTGCTTTATGAAGCGATTCCCCTGTCATTTATCATTGAGCAGGCAGGCGGCAGGGCTGTGGACGGCGTCCAGGATATTCTGGATATACAGCCGGAAAGTATACATCAGCGTGTTCCGCTTATCATAGGTTCCAAAAACGAAGTGGATATGTATATGGAGTATGTCAACGCCGAAAAAAAAAATGAAACGGAACAGGAAGAAGGGGCCGCAGGTTAATTAATGAAACTGGGCGCCCATGAATCTGTTGCCGGAGGTATGCATCACGCCGTCAGTAGGGCAGTGGAAGACGGGTGCGAATCCTTGCAGCTTTTTGTGAAATCCCCCAACAGGTGGGCGGGTACTGCTGTCAAGCCGGGTGAGATAGAATTGTTTCTGGAGCAGGGCGCTGATTTCGGTTTTGCCAATATAACGACCCATTCGGCATATCTCATCAATCTTGCCTCACCCAGGGATGATGTGCGGGAAAAGTCCATATTATCAATGAAAGAAGAACTTTCCAGATGTGATCTCCTGAAAATACCTTTCTACGTGCTGCACCCGGGGTCTCCGTTGGACAGCGGCTTTGACGCGGGTGTGGAGAGGATCGTCCAGGGGGTGGACACAGTCTACGCCGGTCGGGATATATCCGCCATGCTCCTTCTGGAGATTACCGCCGGGATGGGTAACAGCATCGGTGGCAGATTTGAGCATCTTCAGATGATATGTGACCGGGTAAGATGTGGTGCCAAAATAGGTATATGCCTGGATACATGCCATATGCATGCGGCCGGTTACGACATAGTCGATAAATATGAGCAGGTTATGGAGGAAGTAGGTTCGAGATTCGGCGATAAACTGAAGGTTATGCACCTGAACGACAGCAAAAATCCTCTGGGTGCGCATAAGGACCGGCATGACTTCATAGGGAAAGGTACGATAGGTCTGGAAACTTTCCGGAGGATTGTGAATGATATTAGATTCAAAGATGTGCTGGGTATACTGGAAACTCCCGTAGGAGAGGATGAAACTTATAAAAAAGAGCTTGAACTGCTGAAATCGCTTCGATCATGAGGATATAATGAAAGAAATGGAAATATTGTCAAATATTGTTGGGAATGGGAAGGTGGTGCATACCCATGCATCCGCTGTTTTTATCACGGACAGTTATGTCTATAAAATAAAAAAACCTGTGTACTTCGGATTTCTGGACTACAGGCAGGCCAAACAGCGGCGCATGTATTCTATTCTGGAAAAAGAGCTGAACGCGCGCTACAGCGACGGTGTGTATCTGGAAGTTCTTAAAATTGTGCAGAAAGGGGATGACGTATATGAGCTCGCGCCGGTCGAAAGCAGCCTTCCCGCGGTGGAATATGTGCTGAAAATGCGCCGTATCCCTGATGATGAGTTTTTAAGCAACCGGCTCGGGCGTACCTCCGCGGAACAGATGGAGAAGATCGGTTTTGAAGTGGCAGAACGCCTGTCAAACGCGGAAAAATCTCCGGAAACAGTGGAAGATATGTTATCTTACGACCTGATCGCTTTCAACGCGCGTGAAAACTTCTCACAGCTTAAAGAAACCGCGCCGGAACTGATAGACAGCCGGGTGCGGTATGTCGAAAAAATAACGGAAGAGTTTCTGGTTTCCAATGAAAAGCTTTTTACAGAGCGCTATGCCGGTGGGTTTGTGCGCGACGGGCACGGCGATCTGCGTTTGGAGCATATATATATCAGCGGCGATAAATTGGGGCTGATAGACTGCATTGAGTTTAACAAGCGGTTCCGTACGAACGATGTCGTTTCGGAGGCCGCTTTCCTTTCGATGGAGCTTGATTACGCCGGGAATCTGGAGCTTTCGGACGCTTTTTTGCGGGGCTTCTTCAAAAAGTTTCCGGACAAATACTCGCTGGGGCTTTTAAATTTTTATCGCTGTTACAGGGCCATGGTGCGCGCCAAAGTGGCGGTGTTCACGTACAAGGGGATGAAAGAAGACGATCCGTTCCATAAAGCGAAACAGGATGAATACCGCCGTATGATGGATATGGCCGTCACATACGCACTGTCCATGAAAAAAGTTCCCTCTCTGGTCTTTTGCGGCATGATTGCGGCGGGAAAAAGCGTTAACGCCAAATATGTTGCCACGCGGTTTCCCGTGAAAAGGATCAACACCGACGAGGTTCGCAAAAAACTTGTGGGGCTTGACGCACTGGATAAAGCCGTGGTGCCGGTGGGTGAGGGGATCTACACCAGCGATATCTCCGTCCGGGTATATTCTATGCTGGGCACCTTAACGAAATCGAACACGGAGGCGGGACGTATAACGCTGGCGGACGGTACGTTCATGAGGAAGGCTTATCAGGAAGCGTATGAGAACGCCGCCGGCGCAAAACCTGTATACATCACATTTACCGCCCCGGAAGGCGAGATCATAAAAAGGCTTAAATCGCGGGAATCCAGGGCTACTGTGACGGATGGCAGGCTTCAGCATTACGAGGCGCTGAAAGCATTCGTCGCAGAACTTCCCTCAGATTTTACCGTTAACAGCGTGAATGATATTTCGAATAATATCACAGGGATATTGGAGTATTTAATAGGACTTGATGTTTAATTTCACTATAAATCAACTTAATTCGCCGTTTGACGATTCGGCATTTTTTGTGAGGAATATTTACCGCAGGAAAGCGTTCCTGTTTGATTGCGGGCGTCTGGGCGGTCTCACCCATTCGGAAATCCTGAGCCTGGGCGATATATTCGTTTCCCACACGCATATGGACCACTTTGTGGGTTTTGATCGTATACTCAGGGGCGCGCTGAAAGCGGATATGGAACTGCGCATCTTCGGCCCCCCCGGCTTCCTCGGCAATGTGGACGGCAAATTCCGCGGATACACATGGGATTTGATAGACGAATACACCTTCGGTGTCCGTGCCGTCGAACTGCACCCGGATGGGAGACATAAAACTGGATATTTTTCAGCTAAAAACAGATTTGTACCGGTAATATCGGAACTGAACACTGATAAAATCGACCTTGGCGAAGGTTTCACCCTTGAATATGAGTTTTTCGATCACCGTACCCTGTCGGTGGGATATCGCGTGAACGAACCGCTGCAATACAGCATAGACAAAGACAAGCTGGCCGGGCTGGGCTATAAAGGCGGCCCGTGGGTGTCGGAACTGAAAAACGCGCTGGCGGCCAGGGAAACGGATCGCATGATAACCGCTGTGCGCGGCGGGAAAGAGATCATTCTGACTGCTGCGCAATTGGAGGCCGAACTGGTGGTTATACGGCCGCCCCAATCGGTCACATACATAACCGACTGCGCCCCTACAGCGGATAATATTGAAAAGGCCGTCAGGTTTGCGGCAAGGTCCACACTGCTCATCATTGAAGCGGTTTTTCTGGATGAGGATGAGGAACACGCGATCAAAAAAAACCATCTGACATTGAACAGATCAAAAGATATATTTTTCAGATCAAACTCGGAATATGTCCGTTTCGCCCACTTTGCGGCGCGTTACGAAAACGACAAAAGTACCTTTATGTCCCGCCTTTACGAAGGGATGAACGGAAAAGTGCATACTAAAAACGACAGAGATCAGGGAGTATAATATGTTCAATATAGGCTTTATCGGCGCGGGAAATATGGCGGAGGCGCTGCTGAAAGGGATATTGTCGGACGGGAGTTACGGCGGGGCGCAGATTATTATGAGCGATCCCAGGGAAAGCCGACTTGCGGAACTGAATAAAAAGTACGGCGTAGCCGTGACCGTCAATAACGACGAGGTGGCGGCCTCTTCGGAAACTGTGATACTGGCCGTCAAGCCCCAGGTTGCTTCACAGGTGCTGGGTGCGTTGAAATCAGGAGCCAATGAACCTTTATATATATCCATCCTGGCCGGGCTGACCACGCTGAAACTGGAAAAGATGTTCCCGGGAAAGGTGCGCCTTGTGCGTGCAATGCCCAACACCCCGGCACTGGTTATGAAAGGGAGCACCGCTTTATGCCGCGGCTCTTTTGCCACGGACGGCGATATGGTGCTGGCGGAGGGGGTATTCAGGCGCGCCGGAGGCGTAATCACTCTCAGGGAAAACCTTATGGACGCGGCCATGGGTATATCCGGCTGCGGTCCCGCTTATTTTTATATGATCATTGAGGCGCTGAGCGATGCCGGGGTGAGGGCGGGTCTTTCAAGGGAAGACGCAGTAACTCTTGCTGCGCAGACAGCGCTGGGCTCAGCCCATATGGTGCTGGAGACGGACATGCACCCCGCCGCGCTGAAAGATATGGTTACATCCCCCGGCGGAACCACTATAGAGGCGGTGAAGGTGCTGGAGGAGAGAGGGGTCAGGGCGGCGATGATCAGCGCCGTCGAGGCCGCCATCCGGCGATCAAAAGAGCTGGAATAAACCGGCTTTCATCTCATAAATCTCTTCAGCCAACTTAAATTTTTCCCTTTGAACGGCGGGAACCTCAGATTAAGTTCCATCCATGTGCCGCGCCGGACGATGCTTTTGTAATGGCTGAATGTGTCGAACCCGTATTTGCCGTGATACTGCCCCATGCCGCTGGCGCCTACGCCGCCGAACGGCACTCCGCCCGCAGCTATATGTATAAGCGTGTCGTTAACGCATCCTCCGCCGAATGAAAGCTGCGTCAATATTTTATTCTGGGTTTGCTTATTTTCTGTAAACAGATAAAACGCTAGCGGCTTGGGATGCCCCTTAATATAATCCAGCGGTTCGGAGATATTTTTAAAAATTCTTATGGGCAGGATCGGGCCGAAGATCTCCTCGTTTGCCAGAGGATGGCACCAGCCGGGCATTTTAACCAGGGCAGGTGCGATTGTGAGTGTTTCCCGGCTGCTTTGGCCGCCGTAAATCAGCTCTATGTCTTTAAGGTAGCCTGTCAGTCTGTCAAAATGCCGTTCACTGATTATTTTAGGGTAATCGCTTGAAGATAAGGGGTCACCGGTCATTTCCTTGATTGCGGCCGCAAGTTCGGCGATAAACTCTCCGGCAATTGTTTCATGTACAAAAAGGTAATCGGGGGCTATGCAGGTTTGTCCGGCGTTAATTATCTTCCCCCAGGCAATCCGTCTGGCCGCAAGCTTTATTTTAGCGTCTTCGCATACAATGACGGGGGATTTGCCGCCCAGTTCCAGCGTCACGGTGGTGAGGTTTTCGGCCGCAATTTTCATTACTACCTTACCGACCGCCGTACTGCCAGTGAAAAAGATGTGATCCCACTTGAGCTTTAATAGTTCCGTGGATACCTCTTTTCCGCCCTGTGAGACGGCGCATATATCTTCCAGGGAGCTTTTTATTATTTTTTCAATAACCGCCGCCGTCGCGGGGGCAAATTCAGACGGTTTAATTACGCAGCAGCAGCCCGCAGCAACAGCCCCCACCAGAGGCGCCATAGTCAGTAAAAACGGATAGTTCCACGGAGCGATGATCAGCGCCAGTCCCAGTGGCTCCGGGATGATAAAACTTTTGGCGGGGAAGAGGGCGGGAGTACCGGACGCTTTTTTAGCTTTGCTCCATTTGGAAAGATTTTTAATGGCTGTATCGATTTCTTTATGGACAAGCCCGATCTCTGTGAGATAGCTCTCATAGGCACTTTTACGAAGGTCAGTGTAAAGCGCCGCGTGGAGAGCATCTTCATTATCTGAAACGGCTTTTTTAAGAGAGCGCAGCGCTTTTTGCCTGAAATCTACCAGCAGAGTTGCGCCGCTATTGAAAAAAGCGCGCAGGCGGGCCTGGGTTTCTACGAAGCTGCTGTTGTCCATACAGCCTCCGGAAAAATTTATTTATGCGAGCTGTTTCAGCACATTAAGTGTGCTGGGGTATCTGTTTAAAGTGTAGTAGTGTATACCGCCGACACCCTGTGACAGCAGGTCGCGGGACTGTATTACAGCGTGTTCTTCGCCTATTTTCATGGCGTCGGCTTCCGAGGCTTTTTCCAGCTTTTCGATAAGCTTTGCGGGAAGAGTGGCGCCGCACATCTGAGTGAACCTCACTATCTGTCCGTAGTTGACGATGGGCATAATCCCCGCCACAACAGGCACAGCTATCCCGGCTTTATGGAGAAGGTCACGGTATCTGTAGAGAAAATCGTTATCGAAAAAAAGCTGGGTGATGATAAACTTGCCGCCCGCGTCCAGCTTGCGTTTCATATTATCAATATCCCTGTGTATTGACACGGCCTGAGTGTGCTTCTCCGGATATCCGGCCACGCCGACGCACAGGTCGGGATAGTTTTCAGAAACGAATGTAACAAGCTCATCGGCGTAGCTGTAGTTGTGATTCACGCTCTGCGTGCCTTCTTTCGGCGGGTCGCCCCTGAGTGCGAGCAGATTGACAATTCCGCTGCCGGATAATTTATCGCAGATTTCATGAAGAGAGGGCAAATCGTTGCCGTAGCATGTCAGATGCATCATGGCGTTCAGTTTGTAGTCGTTTTTAAGCTTCAGTGTCCAGTCGAATGTTTTATGCCCCGTCGAGCCGCCGGCGCCGTAAGTTATGGAAACGAAGTCGGGGTTAAACGGCGCAAGTTTTTCAATCGTGTCGAAAAGAACCGATTCCTGCGCCGCCTCTTTAGGAGGGAAGAACTCAAATGACAATGTTTGTTTGGTGTTTAACAGTTTATCAATACGCATTGTCATATGTTAGCAACACTGCCCGCATGATGCAACAAATATATTATCAGGGCCGGATTTCATTAAATATCGGGATTGCGTTCGCCTGTGCGGCCGTGGCAAGGCACAAAGCGAAGGCAATGGCCTTAGCCATTGCCCGCCTGAGTGACACATTCAGAGATTT
>JAVBTI010000026.1:0-25319 GCA_031556255.1 Deferribacterales bacterium
ATCACATACCGATCTTTCTCTGTCAATTCACGACGTTTCTTGATAATATCCATCTGTCCCTTGCTCCTGTGTTATTTGGTCTTCGTAAACCCATCTTAACACAACCAGAGTATAGGGACTTCTTTTTTTACAACTTACCGAGGGTAAATTACTTAAGAAGTTGCTTGATTTTTCAAAAATAAGATTATATATTGTGTCCCCTGTCGTTAGGAATTATGGTGGGTGTAGCTCAGTTGGTAGAGCACCAGATTGTGGCTCTGGGTGTCGCGGGTTCGATCCCCGTCACTCACCCTTCCATACGCGGGCTGCCTCCCTATGGAGGCAGTGCTGTTCGCGAGCGTGGTGGAACTGGTAGACACCCTAGACTTAGGATCTAGTGCCTCACGGCGTGGGGGTTCAAGTCCCTCCGCTCGCATACTTCTTCTTTACACTTCCGCTTATTATTCACTTTTACCGTCACAATATACCTTTAAACATAATGACCCGGTTGACAACCGCCATATGGTGTAATCCAATAAACTTTCTCCATAGGTGGTCGTATGATAATACGCATCTTCCCTTTTATTTTGGTATTCCTGTTGACCACGACGGCTTTCGGACAGAATAAGGAAAAACTGTACTACAACAAAGACTGGAAATCCTGCCCGAAATCAGAGGCGGAGTTTTACAGGCTGGTCACCTTTGATGCAAAAGGAAATCCCCTAGGCAAAGTGTACGATTATTATATCACCGGCGAACTGCAGGGGGTGGCGGACGGCGCGCTCGTTATCGGACGGGAAGACGATCGCGAGACGTTATTCACCGGCACCGTCAAAACATACCACAAGAACGGATGTCGTGTTTATAAAGGTCAAATAGCTTTGCGGCGTAATTGCGTTTGAGAAAAACGCCTGGGCTTTGTTCATTTTTCTTTACATTACCGGTCTGCCTGTGCTATATGATATATCTTTAATATGCGGGTGTAGCTCAGTTGGTAGAGCGTGACCTTGCCAAGGTTGAGGTAGCGGGTTCGAACCCCGTCACCCGCTGAATTTTCACGGGAAGCGAAAAGCTTCCCCTTGTTTTATATAAATAATGACATTAAAATAAGCAATTTATAGGAGATAAATATGAAAGTACAGGTTGTTGACGCGCCGCACTCGCAAAAAGAGATATCTATTGAGATTCCATACGAAGAGCTTGAAAAAGCGTCCGATATTGAATGCGAAAAGATAGCCAAAGACGCCAAAATTCCCGGTTTCCGCCCCGGAAAAGCGCCCAAAGATGTGGTGAAAAAACAGAATGCCCTGAAAATAAAAACCACCGCCCTCGAAAAGATCATCGGCGACGCAGTGCGCGACGCCCTCGTGGGCAACAATATCAACCCCATCGCCCAGCCGGACATTCAGAACGTCGTGGCCGACGAGGATAAACCTATAACCTTCACCGTCTACGTCGACGTCTTCCCCCTGTTCAGTGTGGAAAACTTCAAAGGGTTCGAATTCACCCGTACCCGCATCAAAGTGACCGACGAGGACGTTGACAATACACTGCAGCGCCTGAAAGAACAGTTCACCGAGTTCAAACCCGTCGCTGAAAAACGCAAAGTCAAAAACGGAGACCAAACTGTCATCGATTTCGAAGGGAAAAAAGACGGTGTGCCTTTCGAAGGCGGCAAGGCTGAAAAACACACACTTGATATCGGCTCCGGTCAGTTTATACCCGGCTTTGAGGACGGTGTTATAGGCATGTCCCTCGAAGAGACGAAAGATATCACCCTCTCCTTCCCCGAAGAGTACCATGCCGCCGACCTCGCCGGGAAAGAAGTTGTATTCACCGTCACCCTCCATGAGATCAAAGAAAAGATCGAGCCGGAACTGAACGACGAATTTGCCAAAAAAGTAAACGCCCAGTTCGAAACCTTCGAAAAGCTGAAAGAGCGCATCCGCGCCGACCTTCAGCACGAGGCCGACCATTATGTGAAGTTCGAAACCTTCACCAACATACTCAACAAACTCGTGGACGAAAACGCCTTCGAAGTACCCCGCTCCATAGTGATGGAACAGGCGGAACGTATGGCACAGCAGAGCCTCCAGCAATATGTGCAGATGGGGATAAATCCCGAAATGTTCGGCATGAACGCAAAGTCCATGGCCGGGCAGTTCGTGGGCGAGGCGGAAAAGCAGATCAAACGCGCTCTCATCATAAGTAAGATCGCAGAAGTGAACGCATTCACCGTCACCTCTGACGACCTGAACAAAGAAGTGGAGCGCATCGCCGAAATGAGCGGCCGTCCGGCGGATGACATCCGCAAAGACCTGTTGGGCAACGAACAGAACCTCCCCGCCCTTCAAAACGACCTCCTGTCAGACAAAGTGTACGCTTACCTCTGCGGAGAGAACACGATAAGCGAGAAGGAAATTACCCGCGCCGAATTTGAAAAAGCCCGCCAGGCCGAGGCCGAAGCTGCGCGCAACGGCGAAAATAAAACGGAAGAAGAAACGGAAGGCGAAAAGAAACCTAAAAAGAAATCAACCAAAAAAGCCACCGAGAAAACAGAAGAACCGGCAGCGGAAGCAGAAGAAAAGCCCAAGAAGAAGGCCGCTCCGCGCAAGAAAAAAGAGGACTAAACTTTCCGTCATTCCGGCCAAACCTGCCCCGGACACTGATCCGGGGATCCGGAACCCTGGATAGACAGGTTATACCTTCGGCATTCTCCGGATCCCGGCCACCTATGGACGCCTGAATGACGGAATGAGGAAAAGCCGAATTTACAGGAGAATACTTAATAATGAGCTACTACATTCCATATGTTATAGAACAGACGGGCCGGGGGGAAAGATCATACGATATTTACTCCCGTCTGCTTAAAGACCGGATAATCTTTCTGGGCACGGAGATCGAC
Organism: Deferribacterales bacterium; assembly: GCA_031556255.1. Classification (GTDB taxonomy): domain Bacteria; phylum Chrysiogenota; class Deferribacteres; order Deferribacterales; family JAISNW01; genus JAIRQX01. The sequence continues at coordinate 2,885 of JAVBTI010000026.1, forward strand.
GACATAGTCGCAAACTCTATCATAGCCCAGATGCTTTTCCTTGAGGCGGACGACCCGGAAAAGGAAATACACCTGTATATCAATAGCCCCGGCGGCGTTATCACCAGCGGGCTGGCGATCTACGATACGATGAACTATATTAAATCCCCCGTGTCCACTATCTGTCTGGGGCAGGCGGCCAGCATGGCGGCTTTTCTTCTCGCGGCAGGGGAAAAAGGCAAGCGCCTCGCGGTGCCCAACGCACGGATTATGATCCACCAGCCGTCCGGCGGTGCCCGCGGCCAGGCCACCGATATCGAGATACAGGCACAGGAGATCCTGCGGCTTAAAAAACGCATAAACGAAATACTGGCCGAAAAAACAGGAAAAGATGAAAAAAAGGTCCGTCAGGATTGCGAAAGGGATTATTTTATGAGCGCGGAGGAGGCCAAAGAATATGGCCTCGTTGACACAGTCATCGAGCATCGCTAGGCTCAGAATTCATTAAATGCAGCGGGAACGGCGAACACAAAAAAACTCCGTCATTCCAGGCGCTGCGCATGGTTTTGTTTATTTTCATCACACTTAACGCTCCTGTTAGCCGCGTTAATGGCAACGGCTGAGCTGCGTTATTGTATAAATTGAGCTCACGGCAGTGCCTGGCCGGGGTGAGGTGCGGAGGTTGATACATTCTGCGCGGCATGCCGCGCAAAGGGATTATTAATGAGTCCCGAGTCTGGCATTTAAAATACGGCACGGGCTCACGCTTCCACACCAGCCCGAACCCGGCATTTCCACATAATAAGCAACGGGGGGCGGCAACCCCCCATAATGCTATTAAGGGATCACTATAAAAGAAGGTTTAATTCCCTTACCCGTCATTGCGAGACTGCCGGAGACGGGCGCGGCAATCCGGTTTTATTTCTTCCGGATTGATTCGTCGCCATACTCCCCGCACTGACTAAATTCCGGGCAACGTGAAATATGCCCCACGTTGCCCTTGCGCAATGTTAATATTTAACTATTATATAGATAGAAAAAAATTCCATAAACATTTTAAATAAACGGAGGCATTTTAATGTCCAAAAACGGTGAAACAGTACAGTGCTCTTTCTGCGGCAAGCACAAAGACGAAGTAAAAAAGCTTGTCGCCGGGAGAGATGTATATATCTGCGACAGTTGTATTGAGCTTTGCAACGAAATAGTCAGGAGCGAGGAAAATGCCGCGGGCGATCCCGCGCTGAAGTTGCTTACCCCCGTGGAAATACATAAAAAACTTGATGAGTTTGTCATCGGCCAGTCCCAGGCTAAAAAGATCCTCAGCGTGGCAGTGCACAACCACTATAAACGTATCCTTTACGGCGGCAGGAGCGAGGTTGAGCTGGAGAAGAGCAACATCCTGCTTTTCGGCCCCACCGGTACCGGTAAAACCCTTCTCGCCCGCACACTGGCGCGGATACTGAACGTGCCCTTCGCTATTGCGGACGCCACTACACTCACCGAAGCGGGCTATGTCGGCGAAGATGTGGAAAATGTCGTGCTGAAACTTCTGCAGAACGCCGGAAACGACGTCCAGCGCGCCCAGATGGGAATCATTTTTATAGACGAGATCGATAAGATCGCCCGCAAAACCGACGGCCCGTCCATCACAAGAGACGTAAGCGGCGAGGGCGTGCAGCAGGCGCTCCTGAAAATCATAGAAGGCACCGTGGCCAACATTCCTCCACAGGGGGGCAGAAAGCATCCGCATCAGGAATATATTCCCGTGAACACCACGAATATCCTCTTCATTTGTGGTGGTGCTTTTGACGGACTGGACGATATAATCCGCCGCAGATTGGGTAAAAAAGCGCTCGGCTTTGCCACCCAGTTCAGCGAAGAGAAGAAACACACCCGGTATGAGCTGTTGGGGCAGCTCCAGCCGGATGATCTGATAAAGTACGGGCTTATCCCCGAGTTCGTGGGCAGGCTCCCTGTAAACGCGCCGCTGGAAGAGCTGGACGAACAGGCGCTCATACGCATTCTTGTGGAGCCGAAGAACGCGCTTATTAAACAGTACGAAGAGATGTTCCGCTTTGACAACGTCAAGCTTACCTTTACCCCGGCGGCATTGAGCGCCATCGCCAAGCTGGCCATAAAACGCAAAACCGGCGCACGCGGGCTGCGCTCGATACTGGAAGAGGCCATGAACGACCTCATGTATAACATGCCTTCCCGCAGGGACGTACGCGAGTGCGTGATAAATGAAGAAGTGGTCCATAAAGGTGCGGAACCTATATTGATTTTACACGAAAAGAAAGAGCTGGCATAACTACAGGCATTAGGCAGGTACCGTCATTGCGGACCTGATCCGGAATAATGATATGAAGATTCCGTATCATTTCCATTCTGGCTTACGGCTCTCCGGATCCCCGGATCGGTGTCCGGGGAGGCTTAGTCCGGGGCAGGCTCGGCCGGAATGACAAAAGGCACCTGTCTGGCCTCATAAACCCCTTTCCCCGGAAAGGGGTTTGCGTTTCGCTGTGTTTTTTGCTACTTTGGATTAATTTGTATAGAAGACCGGGAACTGATATCTTCGTCATTGCAGGCCCGGGTCGGGCTTGGCCGGAATGACAGAGAGGAAGTTCCGCACTTTTAAAAACATATGAGTTGGTAACTATATGCCTAATTTAGAACAATATCCATTGATCCCCCTACGGGATATAGTCGTCTTTCCCGGCGTGACTAAGCCGATTATCATTGGCCGCCAGCGTTCGTATCAGGCGCTGGAAGTGGCGAACGGCACAGACAAACTGCTTTTCCTCACGCTTCAGAAAGATCCGAAGGCTGAAGACCCGAAACCTGACGATCTTTTCAGCGCAGGAGTTGTCGCGCAGATACGCCAATACAGCAAACTACCGGATAATACCGTAAAAACACTGGTGGCGGGGCTCTATATTGCCGATGCCACCTCGTTTGAAGAGCGTGACGGCTGTATGTACGCCAATGTGGTGAAACGCGCCGATGAAGAACTCAGCGCCGCGGGCGACCACGTCTACCGCCAGATCCTTGAGAAAACGCTGGACGAGTATGCCAAATCCACCGGCAAAATATCCCCCGACCTGCTTTCAACCATATTGCAGGCGGGCGATATAGGCCTGCTTTTATACACCATCGCCGACAGCCTGTCCGTGCGTATCGATGACCTTCAGAGCGTGCTGGACGCACCCACCCTCATGGAACGCCTCGAACTTGTGGTGGAGCTGATGCATACCGAGCTTGAAATAATCCGTCTCGACGAAAAGATCAAGCAGCGTGTCAAACATCAGATGCACAAGACCAACCGCGAATACCACCTCAACGAACAGATGAAGGCTATCCAGAAAGAGATGGGGAAAGACGACGACTTCAAGGCCGACCTCGACGAGATCGAGCAGAAGATGAAGGAGCTGAAACTCCCCGACCCCGTACGGGAGAAAGCGGAACGCGAACTGCGCAAGATGAAGATCATGCCGCCGATGAGCGCTGAATCCACCGTGGTGCGCAACTACCTCGACTGGCTCGTCAGTCTGCCCTGGGGCACATGCACCGAAGATAACCTTGATATGACCAACGCCGAGACAGTGCTGGAACGGGACCATTTCGGCCTCGAAAAACCAAAAGAACGTATACTTGAGTATCTTGCCGTGCGTAAACTGGCAAAAAATCTCAAGGGGCCGATCATCTGTTTCGTCGGACCTCCGGGGGTCGGTAAAACATCACTGGCACGCTCTATTGCGGAATCAATGGGGCGGAAATTCATCCGCGTCAGTATGGGCGGTGTCCGCGATGAGGCGGAGATACGCGGTCACAGGAAAACCTACATCGGCTCCATGCCGGGCAAGATAATACAGTCCATTCGCAAAGCGGGCAGCGAAAATCCCGTTTTCCTGCTGGATGAAATAGATAAGCTGGGCTCCGATTACAGGGGCGACCCGGCAGCCGCCCTCCTTGAGGCGCTCGACCCCGAGCAGAACAAACATTTCGTAGATCACTACATGGAAGTGGAATTCGACTTGTCGAAAATCTTTTTCATCACCACGGCGAACACGGTGGAGTCCATCCCCTCCGCTCTCCTTGACCGAATGGAAGTTATACGGATTTCCGGCTACACCGAGCACGAAAAATACCACATAGCCCGTAAATACCTCATCCCCAAGCAACTCAAAGAGCACAGCCTGGACGAAGAACGGGTGACGATAGATGACAGCGCAATATACGAGCTAATCCGCTACTATACGAAAGAAGCGGGTGTGCGCAACCTCGAGCGGGAGATAGCCTCCCTGATACGCAAAGCAGCGCGGAAACTCACCAAAGATGAGGAGATTAAGAATGTCACCATCACTGAATCAGACGTGGAAGGCTACCTTGGCAACCGCAAGTTCCGTGTGCACGCGGTCTACGACGACAGCGAAGTGGGTGTAGCCACAGGCCTTGCATGGACACCATACGGCGGCGACCTTTTACAGATAGAGGTTGCGTTGTCCGAAGGTTCCGGTAAACTGATGGTGACAGGACAGCTTGGTGACGTCATGCAGGAATCGGCCAAGACGGCATTTTCCGTGGTGAAGAGCCGTGCGAAGCGCTTCAGCGTGCCCGCGTACAGGTTCAAGGATTACGACCTGCATCTGCACGTACCGGAGGGCGCCGTACCTAAGGACGGACCGTCCGCAGGGGTGACAATGACCAGCGCCATCATGTCCGCTATGGCGGATGCCTCATGCAATTGCCGCATAGCAATGACCGGTGAAATAACACTGCGGGGAAAAGTCCTTCCCGTGGGCGGAATCAAGGAAAAAGTGCTCGCGGCGCACCGGGCCGGGCTGCGGGAAGTCATCCTGCCGAAAGAAAATGAAAAAGACTTGACGGATATCCCGGAAGATGTTAAAAGCGAGATCCGGTTTCATTTCGTCACAACTATAGACGAACTGTTTGACCTTAACATTCTTAATAAAAGCGGGGTGATGTCACTTGGCAGTTAACGCAGTTGTCCGTGTGGACGGCGATAACGTGGAACATGCGCTGAAACTTCTGAAAAAGAAGGTGGAGCGCGAAGGGCTTATCAGGGAAATCAAGCGCCATGCGTACTATGAGAAACCAACCGAAGTACGCCGCAAGAAACTCCTGAAAGCGCGCCGCAAGCAGCAGAAATTGCAGCGCAAACTTCAGGAAAAGTATAAATACTATTAGAAATTCCCGGGGTTAACTCCAAACACGCCCGTGGCATGTCAAGTGTGCACGGGCTTTTTTATGTCCAGAATAACCCTTTCGTCACCCGGACTTGATCCGGGGCAGGCCTGGCCGGAATGACAGCGAAGCGGGCAAAATGCATACTACCCATGGCTGCTCCTTATCACGGCTTTCCGCCGTCACTCCTTAAACGTCCTTACCACAGTGATGACCAGAATCACCACCGCAAAGACGGCTCCCAGGATGAAGCCTACACGCCCCGCGACGTTCCAGCCCGAAGAATCGAAACGTATCATCAGTGACGAGCCCACGATAAGCGCCGCCAATACCAGTCCAAACAGCAGTCTGTAACTCACCGCATCCAACGTGGAACGCAACGGCTCCAGCCCTTTATGCTCGAACTCTATCTTGATTCGCCCCCGCTTGGCCTTATACAGGAGCGTGCGCATATCGCCCGGAAAATCGGACAGAAGCTTCTTATACTCCATGAAACTGAGGAACGCATCATTAATCATGCGTTTCGGCCCCAAACGCTGGGTTATAATCCTCAGGACTATGTCTTTTATGATGTCGCTTATCTGAAACTGCGGATAAATCTGCCTGCCCACCCCCTCTATCATCACAATGGATCTGCCCATCATGACCAGGTCGGACGGCAGCCGCAGCTTAAACCGCAGCATCAACTGCATAAGCGATTCCAGGATCTCCCCTATGTCCATCTCCGCCAGTGGGAGATCCACATAGCGGTCGATAAGCTCATGCACTTCATACTCTATGTCCTGCTTTTCATCGTGGTCAGGGGATTTTGTAAGCTCCAGGATGATGTTTGTCACAATCGTGCTGTTGCGCCGCTCAATGGCTATAAGCAGGGTCCCCAGAAGTTCCCGTTGGGCGGGGATAAGAGAACCCATCATTCCGAAATCGAGAAAACACACCCTGTCGCCGTCCAGTATCACTATATTGCCCGGGTGCGGGTCCGCATGAAAAAAGCCGTGGAGGAATATCTGTTTCAGGATCAGCGTGGCTCCGCGATAAGCCACCACCTTGCGGTCATAACCCGGCAGATCCTCGTCCGCGATGCGGGACACCTTCACCCCCTCAATGTACTCCATCGTGAAAACGCGCTTCGTGGACCGCTCCCTGTAAGCCGCCGGCACATAGACAGTGCTGTCTTTTTCAAATATCTTCTGAAAATGTTCCAAATTGAGCCGCTCATGGTTGTAATCAAGCTCCTGCCGTATCTGCCGATCAAACTCCCGCGCTATGCCGGTGGGATTTATATAACGGAGATGCTCTATGTTGTTTTCCGCGAGGCGCGCGAAGGTGTGCAGTATCTCAAGATCAGTTTTTATCGTATCTTCAATGCCGGGACGCTGCACCTTCACCGCCACATCTTTGCCGCCCGGAAGCCTGGCCAGGTGCACCTGCCCTATGGACGCGGACGCAAGGGGCGTCTCATTAAAAGATTCAAATAACTCCCCCATCGGGGCGGAAAGCTCCTGTTCCACAAGCCTGACCGCCTCCGCGCCGGGAAAAGGGGGGACGTCGTCCTGCAGTTTTGCAAGCTCCGCTATAAGCTGCGGGGGGAGGATATCGGGACGGTTTGAAAGCATCTGCCCGAATTTCACAAAGGTCGGCCCCAGCTCCTCCACGGCCATGCGAATATCCTCCCACCGGGTAAGGTCGCTGACCGGCCGCGCGTTCCGTTTAGGAATTACTTTCCGCAGGAAGGGGAATGTTTCGGCAAGCCCCAGCGAACGGACTATGTCACCCATACCGTACCTTATCAGCACACTGATAATCTCCTGATACCGTTTTGTATGCCGGAACGTCCTTGAAACAAACCCCATGGATCCTCCGCGTTATTTGGCTTTCGGTTTGGCGGCGAGCGCTTTTTCCAGCTTCGCAACGCGCGCTTTCAACTCATCATACTCTTTCGGATCGGGCACCCCCATCTTTTTGGTAACACTTTTAACTCTTTCTTCAATCTGTTTTGACAGATCTTTTTTTGCGGTTTCGGCGGAGGTCACCATATCATCAACGAATTTTTTTCCATCTTCCGCGTTCATCTTATTAAATTCCGCAAACTTTTTTGCCGCATCCTCGACCTTCTCTTTTCCCTTGAGAGCCATGCCCATAAGCACGTAAAAAGCATTTTCGAATGAGTTCATAAACGCCTCCTTTTTACTAATATGCACCATGTGTGTGGAAAATTACAGATCTGTTTGCGCTGTTTGTTTTAATTTGTACTTATCAAGTAACTTCTTGCCAAAACAGGAATTAGTGTATATTCTGAAAGTAAGTTGTACCTTCCGGGAGAAATCAGATGAGAAAATTGTTTCTGTTTCCGTTAATGCTGCTTATGATCGGCTTTGCCGCCTGCAGCTTTTTTTCCAAGCCGGACAAGACGGTGGCCGCTTTTTTTGCGGATCTGAAAAAGGCCGATTACGACAAAGCGCAAACGTACCTCAGCACGCCCGTGTTTGTTGACATGGTGGATGCCGAGAAAAAGCTGCTGGGGGTATATTTCGGCACTATGGACGTCGCGAATATAAAGGTGACTGAACAGGCGGAACTGGCGGCCACGGTTACCGTGGACATCACGGCTGTGGATTTTTTCCGGATAGTACAGAATTTCATGATGAATATGACGGAAAAGCTGATGAATGAAGGGCTGTCGATGGACAACATCACCGACGAACAGTTGGATGCCATACTTGTGAAAGAGCTTCAGGCGCCCGATGCACCCAAAAAGACTTTAACGGCCGCCCTGACCATGGAGAAGGCCAAGGGCAAATGGCTGATCACTGCCGACAACATACTGCGCGCGGCGCTGTTTCTGCAGGAATACAGCGAAGAGAGCGCTTACCATGAAGGTGAAGAGGGCGGCTACAGCATAGTTGACACCGTCAATACCAGGGCGGTTTTCACCGGCGTGGACGAAATGATGGGCATATGCGGTTTCAAGATAGACAACGATTCCTATCAAATGTACTGCGAGCCGGATGCAGCGGAAGATTTAAAGGCGAACTACCTCAATAAAGAGGTTGAGATTGTTTACCAGATACTTCAGGCCGACGCGCAGGATGGTGCCGAGGAAGATACGGCCACGCTTTACATTTTAGACAGTATAGTTAAATAATAATGTAATGCATTAACTTTGCATTCCGGGTTTTGTTTTGAAAAGTTTGTTTACAAAGGATTATATCTTTCTGCTGTCGGCGTCATTTCTGGCGTCGACAGCTTTTATGCTTTTACTCCCCGTGCTGCCGATATTTGCCATGGAGGCGGTACAGCTTGAAGAGGGGCGTGTCGGCCTGGTTGTGGGGGCATTTTCTCTCACTGCGCTCCTCAGCCGTCCGTTTATAGGCTATCTGCTGGACAACTATAACCGCAAGATACTGCTGCTCGCGGCTCTGGTACTGTTCATAGGCGCGTTTACCTCTTATATCTTTATTACAACTATCGTGGTGCTGTTGCTTGTGCGGATGGTGCACGGGGTAAGCTGGGCGTCGATAACCACCAGCACCGCCACGGTCGTGGCCGATATAGTGCCGGAGAAGAAACGCGGAGAGGGGATTGGCTACTTCTCAATGACCATGCCCCTCGCCATGATTGTCGGCCCTGCGCTGGGGCTGGTGATTTACGATATCTTCCGCAATTTTACAGTGGTTTTTATAATCAGCGTGGTTTTAAGCGTAATGTCGCTGCTTTTGGCGTGCCTGCTGAAACTGCCGTCCCTGGCACGCCCGAAAAAACCGCTGGTGCTGTCCATCCCGGCACTGTACGAAAAACGCGCAATGGGGCTGGCGTTTATGCAGTTCTGTTACAGTTTCACATACAGCGGAATCATTACTTTCCTCCCGCTGTATGCGCACAAAAACAACATAGACAACAGCGGGGTTTTCTTCATGCTGTATGCGGCGGGCGTACTGCTGTCGCGCCTTGTGGTGCGCAATACCCTTGACCTGCGGGGACCCACACCGCTGGTGGTTTCAGGGTACCTGTGTTTTGCGCTGGGGGCGGTATCGCTCGCCTTTGCGACATCTCCGGTGGTGTTTTTTGTCAGCGGCGCATTGGCAGGGTTTGGCGGCGGAATGATCATGCCCACCATCAGCACGATGACGATGAACGTGGTGGAATCCTTCTATCGCGGCAAAGCTAACGCCACGGTGTTCACCGCTATGGATATCGGCATGGGGCTCGGGGCGCTGGGACTCGGATATCTGATACAGCACACATCGTATAAGACTGCCTATATTACCGGCGCCGCCCTGACATGTCTGCCGGTTCTTTGGTATTTCATATCCGAAAAGAGCAGGTATTACAGGAATCTGGAGAGGCTGCGCAGCCAGGCGGAAGTCAGATAAAATTGATCCGTTAATCCTGGATTCCGGGTCAAGCCAGAGATGATAAAAAATTATCCACCTTTGCGTGCCACACAATGGCCTCAATTCGTGCCGGGTGATGAACTGTCACGGGATGCAGCGCGCCCGTATCACAGTCCACCACAATACGGCTCCTTTCTTAAATAACCTTGCCGAGCAACAGTTGATCTGCTAATATATTAGTAGAGGTACGATCTGCTATGCAAAACATACTCTGGGCGCCCTGGCGCGGCGCTTACGTGACCGGAGAGAAACCGGCATCCGGCTGCGTTTTTTGCGATAAATTCAAAAGCTCTGACGACCGGGGCAACTATCTGCTCTTCCGCGGCAGACACGCCTTTGTTATTATGAACCTGTACCCGTATAATAACGGGCATCTCATGGTTATCCCAGTGCGCCATGTCGCGGATGTGCTTGAGCTGGACAAGACCGAATTCGAAGAAATGGGTAGCCTGATGCGCGCTTCAGTGAGAATAATAAAAGAAATCATGCATGCGGAGGGCTTCAACGTGGGCTGCAACCTCGGAGCCGCCGCAGGCGCCGGAATCGCCTCCCACCTGCATATGCACATCGTGCCGCGCTGGAACGGCGACACCAATTTCATGCCTGTCATATCGGAAACGAAAGTTATATCCGAACATATGGACGCCACATATGCCAGACTATCGGAAGCTTTCAGCAGACTCAATACCTTGTAGGGAGGAATATCCATGAACTATGTCAATACAATAGTGAAAGCTGCTATACTGATATATATTGTGCTTTTTGCAGTCTCAAACGCCGGCGAAACCACAGTAGTGCTGTTTCCAAAGTATTTAGCCCCTAAAATTCCTCTATTCGTGCCTATTCTGGGAGCGCTGTTTGTTGGAGGGATAGTGGTTGCGCTCGGCTTTGCCACCGAGCATATGCGTTTCAAAAAAGAGCTGAAGAACACGCGCCGGAACCTGACCCGTACGGAAGAAGAGCTTCAGCGGCTCCGCACCCGTCCGCTTTTGCAGGATTCCGACAATTTGAAAAAGGATAGCTGATTATGTCTTCTTCTGTGATAATGGTTTTTTTGGTAGTGGTGATTTGTTTTATTGTTCTCGGCGCATGGTTTTTCAACGGCAGCCGTTTTTTCGCCAGCGGCAGTAAAGAAGAAAGGCTGTCCGCCGTTAAAGGCTACTGCTATCTGACTGAAGGGCGGCCGGATGCCGCTTTGGAAGAGTTTAAGCGTGTAACCCTCAAAGGAAGCGCCACACCGGAAGCGTATATCACCATGAGCGCATTGTACAGGCTCCAGGGGGAATTGGACAAAGCGGTGCATTTCAGCGAAGAGGTACTCCTAGGGACGGACAGGCAGGAAGATATTATAGCCGCAGCTTTGCGCGAACTGGCAAGAGACTATCTGATAGCCGGCAAAAGCTACAACGCCCATGATTGCCTGCAAAAACTCCCGAAAAAACTCCAAAACCTGCCATCTGTAAGCCTTATACAGGCGGAGATAGCCAAAGAGAAAGGGGACTTCGAAGCCGCGGCCCGTCATTACGCCAAATATGAAAAACAGTCCGGCGAAAAATGCGACAGCGTGGTGATTGATATGCTCATCCGGGCGGCACAGAACGCTAAAGACTCCACACATAAGATCAAAGCCCTGCGCAATATCGCCAAATCTTATCCTAAAAACTGGAACGCCCGGATCATTCTTGCTGAAGCCTTATTTGAAGAAGGAAAGACCGAGCAGGGGATGGCTGAGGTCAAAGCCATGGCCGAAAACGACCTTATTAAAACAAAGGCCGACCTTCGGAAACTAGAGAATATATTTTATAAATACAGCACTCTGGACGAACTTTTCCGCATCATGTCATCCCGGGTAGCCGCTGAAAGCGAGAACCCAATACCCTATCTTTTTATATCCAGCTACTACGGCAAGAAAAACGATACCGTCCGCGCACAGGAAGTTCTGAAAGCTTATCTGACGCAATTCCCACCCAAAATAATAGCAGCCAAAGCATATGCCCGGCTGGCAAATGATGCCGTGCTGCCCCGGCTGGCACATTTCGACAATATTTACCGGTGCGGTGTATGCAAAACGGAGTTCGGTGATTTTACGGCAGTCTGTCCCAAATGCGGAAGTGTAGACTCACTGGATTACGAATAATATGCAGCAGCCGCAATCCGCCGACGACTCACCGAAGTCCGGGAAGCAAACGAAGCCAGAAGATACTCCCATGATGGTGCAGTTTAACGCCGTCAAGGAAAAGTATCCCGATACCATACTTTTTTTCCGCATGGGCGATTTTTACGAGATGTTCAATGAAGACGCCCACACCGCGTCGAAGGTTCTGGGGATAGCGCTGACAAGCCGCAACAAGCAGTCTGAAAAACAGATCCCTATGTGCGGCGTGCCTCACCATTCATATAAACAATACATGCTGAAGCTGATAAAAGCCGGCTATAAGGTGGCTATATGCGATCAGCTTGAGGATCCGTCCGTTGCCAAAGGTCTTGTAAAACGCGGCGTCACAAGGGTCGTTTCCCCGGGAACCATGATAGACGACGAAGAGCTGCCGGACATGGCAAATAATTTTCTTTTGGCCATTTATCAAGACAGCGGTGCATATTTTGTCGCCGCTGCAGATGTATCCACCGGGGAACTCTATCTCGCCGGTGCCGATGCCGGCAAACTGCCAGAGACTGTCGGCTCATTTTCGCCCAAAGAGATCATCTGCTCCGCTCCTGTGCGGCTTGACCACGGAAATATTTCTCAGCGGACGGCTAAAACCCCCGCGAAAGCGGCCGCCTGCGTGGCCGAAATGTACGGCCTGACCTCCTCGTCTCAACTGGGAATTGCGGATCAACGGTTTTTTGTGCCGATGGAGATGATCGCCAGCTATGTTTCCGACGCCATGTTGCAGATCTCCTTTTACCGCCCGGCGCTCCTTGCCGACGCGGATATACTGATGGTAGACCAGATTGCGGCACGCACGCTGGAGATTACGGAAAGCTTCACTGATAAGGGCATTACCCTCTTTTCTGTATTGAACTACACATCCACAGCCATGGGTGCGCGGCTTTTGCGTCGCTGGCTTATGCTGCCGAGCCGCAGGGCGGACGTCATCAACGGCCGCCAGAACATCATAGAATATTTTGTCACCGAATGGCGCGTTACGCAAGAGCTTGAGAAACTTCTTTCGTCATTATACGATATTGAAAGGATAGCCAACCGCGTGGCCTCCAAACGCGTTTCCCCCAGAGAGCTCATATGGCTGAGGGATTCCCTCGCGGAGCTTCCCAGGATCGCGGACATTCTTGAGGGGACCGGACGGGCGGACGTCGCGGCGCTGGGTTCTTCCGTGGCGGGCTGCGAACTGATAGCCGGACTCATTTCCCAATCCATCGCGGAGGATCCGCCCAACGTGCTGAAAGAGGGAGGGATCATCCGTGAAGGCTACCACAAGGGGGTTGATGAGTTCCGGTATATCAAAAACAACGGCAGGCAGATGGTTGCCTCCCTTGAGGCGAAGCTTAAAAGCTCCACAGGGATAAACCAGCTTAAAATTTCATACAACAAAGTTTTCGGTTACTACATAGAGGTGTCCAAAGGCAATCTGAGCAAAGTGCCGGATTATTTTGAGCGCAAGCAGACTCTTGTAAACGCCGAGCGGTTTATCACACAGGAGCTCAAGGAACTGGAAAATACCATATTGAGCGCGGAAGAGCGGCTCGGAGAGCTTGAGTACGAATTATACTGCTTCATCCGGGATTCAATAGCGGAGAACGCCGAACTGCTGCGCGACGCGGCAAAAGATACCGCCCGGCTCGACGCGCACCTCAGCCTCGCGCATGCCGCCGTGGTGAGAGGATACGTACGCCCGGTCATAGACGATTCGGACGAGATAGAGGTTGCGGACGCCCGGCACCCCGTGGTGGAGGCAAACGGTAAAATCCTCTTTATATCCAACGATATAAAGCTCAACACCTCCGACAATCTTTTGAACATCATCACCGGCCCGAACATGGCCGGAAAAAGCACATATATCCGCAGTGCCGCTCTTGTGGTGCTGATGGCGCACACCGGCTCGTTCGTTCCCGCTTCCGCGGCCCGTATAGGGCTTGTAGACAGGATCTTCACCCGTGTGGGTGCGAGCGACAACATATCCCGGGGCGAATCGACTTTCATGGTGGAAATGGTGGAAACAGCCAACATCTTAACGCATGCCACTCCCAAATCGCTTATAATCCTTGACGAGATAGGCAGGGGGACATCCACCTTCGACGGCGTGTCAATAGCCTGGGCAGTATCCGAATATATTCTGAACAGGACAAAAGCCAAAACACTTTTTGCCACACACTACCACGAGCTCACCGAGATAGCCTCCTATGCCCCCGGGGCGAAAAATTACACCATATCGGTGGAAGAAAAGGGCGGGGAAATAATATTCATGCGCAGAATCATCCCCGGCTCCGCAGATAAAAGCTACGGCATATATGTGGCACAGCTCGCCGGACTGCCGGAAAATGTTATTAACAGAGCTAAAGAGGTTCTGGCGGATCTGGAAGAGCCCGCGGAAGCAGGCGGCAGCTCCAAAGGGCACAGCCCGCACCATAACAAAACACGAGAGATCGTGGTAAAACCCATACTGGTGTTCGATGAAGACCATCCGGCAATAACCCGGCTGAAAACGCTCGACCTGGACAACCTCACGCCTATGGCCGCCATGAATCTGCTTGCTGAACTGAAAGAGTCTGCCAATGGATAGCATAAAAACCGTGTTTAACGTGTTTACCCTGCTTTTGGCCAGATTCCCCGTATGGGTACTGCTGATAGCGCTGTTTACCAAGGAACGGATCTCCCCGGGCTCGTTCGCCGTGCTTTTCTTCGCCATAGTGCTTGCCCGGGGCTGCCTGTATGCCCGCGAAAACAATAAAGGGCCGGTTTTTTCCACCTTTTATTCGCTCTGGCGTAACTTTATCCGCCCGGTGTTGATTATTATACCGGCGGAAATCACCTGCTTCGGTATTCTTTACGCGCTGTTCGCCGGAGGACTCGCGGATATGGTTATCATCCTCACCGCGTTTGCTCTGTTCATAGTAAGTTACGCTCTCGGGGTATTCATCAAAAAACCCGCGACGGCGCGCAGGAATACTTTGCTGAAAAGGAGCTTTGCCCTGCGCGCGCTGCTGGCCCTCCTGTGGCTGTACTTCATTTTTCAGCCGGACGGACAGCTTGCGGCGGCATGCGCGCTGTTTGCGATATACTTTCTGGAATACTTCAGCACCTATGAAATTATTTTCGAGGAGAAATGGGGTTTATGAAGCTTCATGTCCTCTCCAGCGGTTCAAGCGGAAATTCGTACTGTATAGAGACGGATACCGACCTGCTTTTCGTGGATATCGGGGTGACTTTCACCACAGTCAGAAAGCAGTTGAACCCGCTGCTATCCGGCAAAGCAGTTTCCCTTTTCATTACACACGAACATACGGACCATATCAGCGGGATAATGCCGTTTATACGCGCTCTGCACCCGAAAATCTACACCGGCGCTGGTACGGCGCGGCAGCTTGCCGGAAACGGCGTCCCACAGGACTATCTCTACCCACTGGCGGCGGACGGATATTACGATATGGGCAACTTCGCGGTGACACCGTTCAACGTCTCCCACGACGCGGCGGAACCGTTCGGCTACAAACTGATGACCCCCTGCGGCAATGTGGGGTTTTTGACCGACCTCGGCTGCGTAACGCAGGGGGAGCTTGCTCATTTGGAAGGTGTGGATGTCCTCGTGCTGGAGGCGAATCACGATGAGGAACTTCTTAAAAAGGGGCGCTATCCCGCCTATCTCAAAAAGCGCATCGCGTCGCACAAAGGGCACCTGTCCAATGTGGACGCAGTATCCGTGTTGGCGGCACTGTATGGCGGAAGCCTGAACCGCTGCCTGTTTGCCCACGTCAGCGAAGAAAACAACGATTACGATCTTTTGGATAAACTGGGCACGTTCTGCGGCAAGCAATACCGCGTGAAGATAGATGTCCTGCGGCAGAAAAGCTATTCATGCCATGATATTTCCCCGCTTTCGCGGGCAATAATATAGAAAAACACGGGGGTTGCCATGTCTGATGTCAACGGGAGCAAAGCGCCGGTCATAAAGGAAAAAGACAGCGTTTTCAAGAAATGGTCGTACTTTTGGGCTTCGGGATTAGGGATAGGGTTTATTCCGCTGATGCCGGGGACTGTGGCCTCACTTGCCACCCTGCCGTTGGCGTGGTTTCTCTTCAAAGTAGGGCAGTCCAAGGGGCTGATTCTGGGAGCGCTCCTTATTTTCATCGCCGCCTATTTTTTCGTGGTGATCGCTTTGCGTTACAGCAAAGACAATCAGGATCCCTCTTTCATAGTGGTGGATGAGGTTGTCGGGCAGCTTGTTACCTTCATTCTGCCCACCCTTTTCTGGAGCAGCATATGGCGTCTGGAAATATATCTGGTGGGTTTTGTGCTGTTCCGCTTTTTCGATATACTGAAACCGTTCCATGTGGGCTGGGTGCAGAAAAATGTGAAAGGTGCACTGGGAGTAATGCTCGATGATATAGTGGCCGCGCTTTACGCGACTGTGGTGCTTTTCATCGTAATGGCCGTCATGTACTATTTCTTCATGGGTACGACCAAACCTCTGGTATGACGATGCGCAGGAGTGAGCGCGGAACGGTAATTCTTGTAACCGGCGGACATGGGTCCGGTAAAACTGCCATGGCGCTGAAACTGGCGGAGGCATATTCCCAAAAGCTTTACATTGCCACAGCCGAGCCTATAGACGACGAAATGCGCCGCAAGATTGCCGCGCACCGGGCGGAGAGGGATGAAAGCTACACCACGCGGGAAGTGCCTTTGCAACTGCCGGAAGCACTGCGCGAACCTACCGGCGCTGACCTCGTCATAGTGGACTGCCTGACCGTCTGGCTTGGCAATCTATTGCATTACGAGTCCGACGCGGAAAGATATATGGAAGAGCTCTGTGCCGCACTCCCCATTCAGGGCGCGGATATAATACTGATCACAAACGAATCCGGACTGGCGCTCATCCCCTCGGACCCGTTGAGCAGAAAATACCTCAGGCTGCTGGCCGGTATGAACAAACGGCTGGCGGCGCTTGCAGACAGCGTCTACATGATGGTAAGCGGAATACCGATGAAAATAAAGGAAGTAAAATGACTCTCGAAGAAGTAAGCAATGCTATAACCCCATGCGACCCTGAAATAAAAAAGACGGCGGCTGAACGTACCGCCGCCCTCGCCATGCCTCCCCGGGCTATGGGGGAGATAAACACCCTTTCGGAAAAGCTCTGCGCCATAGGGGGCACGCTGAAACCGAAAGTGGATAAACGCGCAATATTCATAATGGTAGGTGATCACGGCGTGTGCGCCGAAGGGGTCAGCTCGTTTCCACAGGAAGTGACTATGCTGATGATGCAGACCATGCTGGAAGGGCGCTCCACGGTCTGCGTGTACGCCGGGCATACGAACACCCGGACAATCCTTGTTGATATGGGCGCGCTGGGGGAAATAGTACCGCCGGAAAGTGCGCCCACGCTCTTTTACAGCCGCAGGATCGCCAAAGGTACAGCCAATTTTACGAAAACCGCCGCCATGCCGAGAACTGACGCCGAAAAATCCATATTGACGGGTTATGAAATCGCTTCGGAGCATATAAAGAAGGACGGGCTTAATCTTATCACAACCGGTGAGATGGGTATCGGCAACACCACCCCATCGGCCGCGATAGCAGCCGTTTTCACCGGGCTGGAGCCGGAAGCGCTGACAGGTTACGGTGCGGGACTCGACAACGCCGGCTGGCAGAGGAAAGTCAACGCCATTAAAGAAGGACTGGCAAGGCATAAGCCCGCGAAGGAAGATCCGGTAGGTGTGCTTGCTGCTGTCGGAGGTTACGAGATTGGCGGCATGGCCGGGGTTATACTTGCGGCGGCGGCGCATAAAATACCCGTCGTGCTGGACGGCGTGATAGCCACGGCGGCGGCCCTGATTGCCGACGCCATAGCGCCCGCCTGCCGGGAATACAT
This sequence comes from Deferribacterales bacterium, assembly GCA_031556255.1. Lineage (GTDB taxonomy): Bacteria > Chrysiogenota > Deferribacteres > Deferribacterales > JAISNW01 > JAIRQX01. The sequence continues at coordinate 20,511 of JAVBTI010000026.1, forward strand.
GATTGCGGGGCACGAATCAGAAGAGTGCGGCCATAAATATATGCTGGCCTGTCTGGGGCTGACGCCCCTTCTCCGGCTGGGAATGCGGCTGGGAGAGGGTACCGGCGCGGTGTGCGCGATACCCCTTGTGGAATTTGCCGCCTCCACGATCGCCGAGGTGGCCACCCTGAGTGAAGCGGGCGTGGAGACAGATTAATGCTTTGAGTTTATGCTCTTAGCGCAATGAATTACAAAATCCTCGAACTCTTCGATACTCATGCCCGCATAATTGATAAAGATGCGTGGCCGCCCGCTTGCCGATGTATTGTGCATGATATAATATGGGTTCTCAAAGATAAGCCGGTTTATGTTCACACTTTCGTGAAATTCCAGCGTTACGGTATTTATCATATTATTAGGTTCCCATTGAGCAATGCCCTTGAGATGGGCTGATAAGATTTCGTCCGCCCTTTGCACCCGTTCCGGAAGCAGATGTCTGGCGTGTTCCAGAAATTCTTCGTAGTACCCTTCCGAAAGCGTGATATAAGCAAGCATTTCATCCAGGCTGTTATTGGAAGAAGTCATCTGCCGTTTTATGTCGCCAAGCCTGTCCACCACCGGAGCGGGAAGCACTGCCCATGCCGTGCTCAATCCTGTAATACTGTTATTTGCCATACCCCCTATATAGATCACATAATCGCTGCTTAACGCTTTCAGCGGCGGTGCCGGTTCTGTTATCCACAGATCCCGCAGAAAATCGTTCTCCAGCACAGGCAGTTTGTATTTATGACACACATCCATAACCGCTCTCATTCTGCGTCCGCTGTAATTCATCCCGGAAAGATACGCGTTCAAGGGGTTCACATATAACATACCCGTTCCCGGTTTTATAAGTGATTCAAAAGACGCTATTATCGGCCCTTCACTGTCTACAGGTATCTCATATATATTTACACCCGTAGACTTGACTACACTATGCATCTTTATAAAGCAGTTGCGGACGCAATACAGGTTCCTGCCCATATTGAAAAGCGCAACGGCTATGGCATAAAGAGCCTCCGTATATCCATCAAATACTATTATATTTTCCATTTCAGTATTAATGCCGTATCGTTTCAAATGTCTGACCAACTCTTCGCGCAGAAGGGGAAAGCCTTTATAGTGGGCAGTGTTCAGGTACTCATCAATATTCGGTTTGCTTAAAGCGCTTTTCATAGCTTTTTTTACAGGCTCATTCGGCTTGAAACTGTCGTGCAGGCTCATTATATAGCCTTTTTTTTCGCTGTTGAGCAGATACCGCACCGTACTGCGTGCGCTATCATTCTCTGTGATATTCAGCCCTCCGTGAACGAGCCTATCCCATACCGAAGCCTCAATGGGCCTGTTGCGGACCACCGTGCCGGATTTGGACGAAGATTCGAGATAGCCTTCCTCTTTGAGCAGCCGGAAGGCAGAAGCTATAGTAAAACGTCCCGTGTTATAACGGACGGCCAGTTGACGTTCGGACAAACGTTCTCCCAAAGGGACGAGGCCTTTCGCGATCAATGTGCGCAATTCGTATGCAATTTCAATATATTTTGCCGGCATAATCTCATCTCCCTAAAAAGATCATATCTCAAACATAGATATAATTCCAACTCTTATTCATTGGCCTGTTCGTTTCTCCCATCTGGCCTGCCGATTTTGTTAGTTGGCTGGTCTGTAACCTGCAACTGGCATTTGATTTATAGATGGGTTCTGTTTACCGTGTGGAATCTTGTACAACTGGAGGATTAAATGGATAAGAAAAAAAGGAAAGAAATGAAAATGGCTCTTACCCGCCGTCATTTCATCAAAGGGAGCGCGGCTGTCGCGGGCGGGCTTATGATGGGCAACCTTACCGGCTGTAGTTCTGACGGTAGCGATTCCGGGACAAACATTCCCGGCACCCTTCCCGATACATCTTATGAAATAAAAAAACTTGAAGGTTATATTTTCATTGGCGGCGGGATAGGATCTCTGACCGGCATCCGGGAGCTTCTTGAGCAGGGCAAGAAAGTGACGGTCATTGATAAAGGCCCCTGGCGCGCCGGAGGTGCTTCCGGCTATAACTGGGACGTGAATACATCAGGCAACTGGGATGCCGACGGGACAATTCCCGGCAGCGGCCCTGTACGCATGGCATTTGGCGAGCCATTAATAAAAATTGATCCCGCCACACTTCAATCGACTGCCTACCACGGCAACCAAGTGCTTGCATATGAAGCGCGAATAGCTGAAAAATATATGCACGTGCGCGGCTATGTCGATAAGGGCGAAGAAGTCTTCCCCCGGCGGTTGAGCACGGAGGAGGCCAACCTGTGGAACACAGAAAACAGGCCCAGAGATATTTACACCCCTCCCTATAATAATTATCTGGCACCTGTTCCTATCACTTTCACCTCAAAAGAGGGTAATTTGAAATGGGACATCTTCAATATGTTTCCGGGAAACAATAATGCATTTACCACAAATACTGGTGTCGGAAACGGAATGATAGACGGTGGATTTCCACGGCACTGGCAGGATGCTCATACAGATAGCGTGACTGTGATAGACCGCACTATGGTCACAAATATTGTGGTCAACAACGGCCGTTGTGTCGGTGTGGTGGGCGTTTACCTGCCGACGGGAAAATATACTGTTTATACGGCGGACGCAGTTATCCTGACCGCAGGCGGCAACACATGGTGGGCCGGCTGGGAAAGCGTTTCTTCGCATGGCGCCAACTCCCCGGATAATACCTCAGATGTTGAGATGGCACTTTTCCGTCGCGGATGTGGAATAGGTGACGCGGAATACGCCCAGTACGACTATACCACCTCCGTGGTAAAAGGTTTTATCGGCGGATATAACTTGATCATCGGCGGCGACTGCACCCATGCGGAAACGATTGTTGATAAAAACGGAGACAACTATTGGAAAGACTACGGTTTTTGGCCAGCTATGCAGCAATCGGGACAAAGGATCGGCGGTACGCAGGATCTACAGGTGGCAACCGCTAAATTTATACACGCTGAAAAGACAAAGCCCGGCGGCCCCACTAGACTCAGCCCCAACGGGGGAGTATATCTCCTCACGGATCCAAATGACAAAAGAACCCTTGCAATACGTAACATTTACAGAAGAAACTTCTGGCTGTACGAACAGGCCGGGTTTAACCCTGTCACGCAAGGAAAGATAGAAGCCCAGATTGAGATGTGGGAACATGCCGGCACACCCATTATAGATACAGATATGATGACGGAAATCAAAGGACTTTTTAACCAGCGCGGTTCCGGAGCCATGGGTCAGATGGGTGGCATAGTTGAAGGCTACAACAAGCTTTTCAGTCAGCACGCCGCCCGGAAAGCGGTTGCGTATGTCAGCAGCGCCGGTGCTGTGGGGACAGTTGATTACTCAGAGGCGGAAAACGAACTGCAGCGACTGGAAGAGATACGGACACGCTCAGTGACCGGAGGCCTGCGTCCTCATGTTGTACGCCAGCGCATACAACACGCCTGCGGGCCGGTATGCGGCCCCCTGCGATATAAGGACGAACTTGTGACGGCTAAGGCAGAACTGGCAAGAATCCGCGCTGAAGATTTGCCAAAACAGACCTGTGCTGACAAGTCCAGAATGTACAACATTGAGTGGAAACAGGCGGTTGAAAACTATAACCTGCTGGATATGGCAGAGCTTTTTGTCAACGCCTCCCTTGCGCGAGAAGAATCGAGGTATTTTTACAGGCCGGATTTCCCAAATCAGGACGACACTAATTTTAACTGTTCGCTTATCGGCCGGCTGGAAAACAACAATCTTACATTTGCCAAACGTCATTTGCCTGCCTTGAACTGGCTTCCGTCCGTCATGTCCGGGTTTATGGCCCCGCCGGATTATGTTGATCCTGAAACCGGGTATTTTTGACGAATAAGAAAACAGTAATTTACTGAGAAATAATGGAGAAATTTCAATGGAACTAAAAATAACAAAATATGATCCTAGTGTTGACGCAAAACCGTATGTGATAACAGTCAGCGTAGATTGGTATAAAAATATGACTTTACTTGAGGCAATTCAGTTTGCCCATGAAAAAAACCCCATATCGTTCGACTATAACTGCAGGGGGCGCCAGTGCGGCCGCTGCGCGGTTATGCTGGACGGCGTTCAGTGCATGGCATGCTGCACGTTTATTAAGGATGAAGCGCATACCATAGAACCTCTCAAAGGCTTTCCTGTCCTTCGTGATCTTATAGTCGACAAAAAAGCTGACCACGACGCGATGACAGCCCGTTATCGCAGGATGAAAACCATATCGGTAGATCTGAACAAACTCAGTGATATAAACGATAATTTTTCTAAAGATTCTGCTCTGGGCACCGCTTACATGCTGGATCCCGATCCTGCAAAAGATGTGAATACGCGAATCAATCGGATAGAGTCTTTAGAGTGGTGCGCCCGCTGCATGGCCTGCACATCAGGGTGTCCGGCCTATAACGCCGACCCGTCAAGCTATGTGGGGCCTGCAGAAATGCTGGCCATCGCCTACCGGTTCTATGATCCTTACGATGCGGGAAACCGAATAAGAGAGGCTGTTGACGCCGGCCTGTGGAATTGCATTATGTGCGGCAACTGCGACACCGTCTGTGTTCAGTCCAAAAGCACTGTAGGTGCGATGAAAAAGGTTAAGCAGATATGGAAAGACCTCCGGGATGCCGCAACTGCTGCCGGTTATCCAAACCCGTATGCGTGATATTCGCTGCATTACGGTTGCCTTCGGCACCTGGATCCCGGCGGCAGGAACCAGCCTTAGCCGCAATCTGTTAAGCCGGA
>JAVBTI010000158.1:0-8982 GCA_031556255.1 Deferribacterales bacterium
CTTAACCATATATTCAGTCAAAAACACAAGCACCGCGAAAATAACAACCAATGGCACAGAGGTGACAAAAAACAACTTACTCTGCAACTTCATAAAACCTCCACTAACAAACATTCCCAAACGCTTGATTAATCCGCTTTCTTTCAGGCTGTTTCAATATGACGCAATACCAGTGTGCCGAATAAACATTATGATGATTGCAATGCATTGTTACAGTAAGATTACAGCGTTTTTATATAATTGCATATTGTAAGAATCAAGTCCAGAGTAAAAACGAAAACGATGCACAGCAAATACACAGGCAATATAATTACCCCCTAAAGTGGAAATTGTGAAAATAAAATGGACTTTTTCAGATAAATCCTATATCAATTATGTTTAAGACAATCGGAGCAAGATATTTTTATGGCAGAGAGCGCAAAATTCAACGACCTTTTACTGAAAATGTTGTCCAAAGAAAAATGTAGCAGTCCACCGGTCTGGCTTATGCGCCAGGCGGGCAGATACATGAGCGAATACCGCGCAATCAGGCGGAAAGTCTCTTTTCTGGAACTCTGCAAAACCCCCGAACTGGCCTGTGAGGTCACGCTGCAGCCCGTCGATATACTGGGCGTAGACGCCGCCATTCTGTTTTCCGATATACTTATCCCGGTGGAACCCATGGGGATAAAGCTTGACTTCAACCCGGCCCCTGTAATACACAACCCCGTGCGGACTGCAAAGGACGCAGAGTCTCTGAAAGTCGGTGAACCAGCGGAAGAACTCCCCTATGTTTATGAAACCATACGCCTGCTTATAAAAAAACTGAAGGTACCTTTGATAGGTTTTTCCGGCGCGCCCTTCACACTTGCATGCTATATGGTGGAGGGGAGCGGAAGCAAAAACTTCCTCGAAATAAAAAAACTGATGCACACACAGCCGGAAACCTATGCAATGCTTATGGATAAACTTACCGAATCCACCCGGCGCTACCTGCAAAATCAGATAAAAAGCGGCTGCCCTGTTGTCCAGATATTTGACACATGGGCAGGCATCCTTTCTCCGCTGGAATACAGGGAAAATGTGCTGCCGTGGGTTAAAACGCTCACCGAATCCCTGACCGGCGCTCATGTGATTTATTTTGCCAAAGACGGCGCAGCATACTTTGACGACCTGAAAACGCTGGGATGTTCCGGCATGGGGCTGGACTGGAAGGTGGATATCGCAAAAGCAAACGATGCGCTCGGCAGGAATTTCTGTCTTCAGGGAAACCTCGATCCGGCACTGCTTTTCACGGACAAAGCCACTATCGGCAGGTTCGCGGCGGATATAGTCGAAAAAGGGAAAAACGCCCCCGGACATATCTTCAACCTCGGCCACGGCATAATGCCGGAAACACCGATGGAAAACGTCAAATATCTTGTCGACTTCGTCAAAGGCCGCCTATGAAAGATGCGCTGATAGCGTTGGGAATGGGTGGCCCGGACAGCATCGGCGCCATAGAACCGTTTCTGGTAAACCTATTGAGCGACAGGGACATCATCAATTTCGGCGTAGGTGAAACCCTGCAAAGAATCATAGCGGGGCGCATAGCCGCCACAAGAGCCAAAAAAATCGCGCCGCATTATGAAAAGATGGGCGGCGGCTCGCCTCAACTGCGCCTCACTCAAGCTTTCCTGAAAAAGTTGACAGTTAAATATACCGAAAAAACGGGGATCACGCTGGACGCATACCCGGCGATGTGCTATTGGCATCCGCTGATAAAAAATACCGTTATCAATATAATGGGATCCGATCGCTGCCATGGGTACAGGCGGATTATCCTGCTGCCCATGTATCCGCAGTATTCAGTTACCACCACCGGGGCCTGTTTCAACCACTTCCGGAAAACCCTTGACCGTCAGCCGCCATGCGCCCCGCTGGTGGAAATTTATCATTACCATATGCATCAGCCGTATCTTGAGGTTCTGGCATCAAGGGTTCGCGTCGCGGCAGATAAGCTGGGCACAGCTATGTCCGAAACGCACCTTCTTTTTTCCGCACACTCTCTGCCACAATCCGTTGCAGACAGCGGGGACCCTTATGTAGGACAGCTTCAGGAACAATGTGCCGAATTAGTTTCCATGCTGAAGCCTAAAAGCCACAGCCTTGCCTACCAGAGCAAACTGGGACGGATGAAATGGCTCACCCCATCCGTACGGGACGAATTGACCCTGCTCGCGGGCAGGGGAGTGAAAAACGTGGTGGTGCTTGCAATTTCTTTCATAAACGATCATATTGAAACACTCATAGAATTGGATGAAGATCTGCTGTGCGAAGGCAGAAAAATGGGGTTAAATATTATGCGCGCTGAGACGCCGAACGATGCTGACGACTTTGTGTCCGCCATGGCGGATCTGCTGTCGGGGGTATAGGGAATGAACGCTATTGTCAGTTATTTAAAAATGATAAAGATAGAACATTCACTCTTTGCACTGCCCTTTGCGCTTTCCGCGATGGTAATAGCCGCGCACGGGATGCCGCCTCTCCGCACGTTTTTATGGATACTGTTCTGCATGGTGTCCGCCCGCAGTGGGGCTATGGGCTTCAATCGCTGGGCGGACGCGGAAATAGACGCCAGAAATCCGCGCACGGCAAACCGTGAGATCCCGAAAGGGAGAATATCTAAAAAAACCGCACTTTCCCTTACCATCGGAAGCTTTGTACTGTTCGTGTTCGGAACGTCACAGCTAAACGCCCTGTCTCTTTATCTTTCTCCCATACCAATAGCTATATTCATACTTTACTCATACACAAAACGATTCACTACGTTTTGCCATCTTGTGCTCGGAATCGCCCTGGGTATGGCGCCGATAGGAGCCTGGATCGCCGTTACCGGCACGTTCAGCACATCCATCCTGTATCTTGCCGCCGGAGTAACCGCATGGTGCTGCGGTTTTGATCTGTTTTACTCGTTGCAGGACGAAGATTTCGACCGCAGGGAAGGCTTATTCTCCCTCCCGGCCAGGCTGGGGAAGGTGCTTACTCTGGTAACGGCGCGCAACCTTCATGTGCTCGCTTTCGCCCTGTTTTTTGTACACGGCGCGGAATTCTCCATGGGGGCGGCATATTTCGGCGGTCTGCTCATCGCAGGCGCCCTGTTGCTGTATGAACATTATCTGGTGAGCAGGCACGGCCTGGAAAAACTCAACAGGGCGTTTTTCAGCATGAACGCAGTAGTCAGTATAATACTGTTCACGGCAACCGTGCTCGATATTGCTATTTACGGGTACAGGGGATGAATAAAGCCTGGAAAAACGTTGGAGATACCGTGGATGACTTCACGGAAGCTTTGATACATGCGCTGGATAACCAGACGGATAATAAACGGAAAACAGGACTGAACGCTTTTTTTGCTTCGCCGGCATGGTTTTTCCTTGCTCTTTTTGCGGTTCTTGTCAATATTATAATGGTGGCGGTCATATTTTGGCAACGAATGCGCATAGATTATCTTATTAATAAGATAATCGGAGAATGAATTAGGCAAGTGTAACGCGACGAAACGCCTCATATAAAGCACAGGATTCCGGGGCAGGTCCGGGATGACGGAACTGTGTTCCGCCGCGTCACTCCCCGTGGGGAGTCGGAGCGGAGCTACGATGGGTGAGGCACAAAGTGCCGATCGCGAAGCAAGTGTAACGCAGCGTGGCGCAGGCGTGTTTTCGAGCCGGATTCACTCCGGCGAGAAAAAAGCGCCGCACATAGTATACTCATATTATATTATTATCTCGTAAGGAGGATCTATTCATGGACAAGTCCGAAGGAACAGATTTCATCAGCAAAACTTTCAGTTCACTGACCGATACGGTTGCAAAATGGTACCACACCGGCCACAAGAAAATCTCGCTTTCGTCGATGAAAAATGCCTACCGGGAAAAGCTTGCCGTGCTGGGCAACAAAGTTTTCCAGCTCCTCGATGAAGGTAAAACGGTAACCAAGGATGCGCTGCAAGAAGAATACAAATCCGTGGCACAAATGTACGCGCAGATAGCCAAGGCGGAAGAAGAGCTTAAAACCATACAGGCAGCCTCCGCCAAAAAAAGCAGGCAGCCTAAGACGGCCAAAAGCACCCCGGCCGAGGCTGCAAAAAAAACGATAAAAAAGAAAGCCGGAAAAACCACAAACAGCAAAACCGCCGGTAAAAAAGCCGCGCCGCGCACTGCAAAAAAAACCGTAAAGCCTGCCGTTGCGGCAAAAGATGAAACCGAAGGCTGAAAACGGCGGCATGTTAAAACAATTTCGTAACTGTCTTTTAGTGTCCATGCTGGCGTTTGCAGTTTCCTGTGCCGGAACCGGCATGACCGCGCCCTCCGGCGAGTACCTTGGTACCGCCAAAGGGCGCTATGCCGCTATCCATTATAGAGTGGAGGACGGACAGCTCCTGCTCGTTTTTGAAAACACCACAACGGCGGCCATGAGCAATCTTATAGTAAATGTCAGCCAGAAAACTTCCGCCGGCAGCAGTGACATGCAAAGCAGCACAAAGCTTTTGAAAGTTCATAATTATTATCAGATCAGGCTTTCCATGGCTCCGAATACAACCGGGGAAGTACTGGTAAGCTACTATTTCGTCCCGAAATCCGAGGGCGGCATAGGGCTGTCACCCTATCAGAGCAGTGACTTTGCCGCAAATATACCCGGAAGCGAATATGGTTCAGTCATTGATGATGCCGTAGAGTTTCGGATCGCTGTGCGCTAATCAGGTGTTTTTTCGCATCACGTTGCGCATCTGAAGTAAAACCGAGAGAATTATCAATCCAAGCCCCGCATAAAAAGCGGTGTTCAGATATCTATGCTCTCCGAAAATAACTGAAGCCAGAGCTATTGTATAGGCCGGTTCCAGATTATAGCTGAGATTTACAGTGAATGCTGATATCTTCCTGAGTGCACTTATCTGCAACATGTACATGATTATTGTGCAGAATATGACAAAGAGAAGTAGCAGGATAAAGTTTCTGGCATCGGGGATAATTTCCGTTATGCGGAAAAATTTCAAATATAACGGCATCAGAAGTGTCAAGGGAATAAGTCCGCCGGCTATTTCATAAAAAATAAGCGTCATCAGCGGGTACTCAGTACTGACGCTTTTATTGGCGATCATAAAAAGAGCCGCCAGCGCGGCGGATATCAAGCCGATTATTATTCCCGTGCGGTAACGCGTATCGAAATGGAAAATCAAAAGTATCCCCGCTACCGCCACAAAGCTGAAAAATATCTCTTTTGCTGAAAATCGTCTCTTTGTGAGCACCGGTTCGAACAGGGCTGTGAAAAATCCCGTCAGCGAAAAGCAGACAACGCCCACTGAAACGTTTGCCGCCTTTATGCTTCCGTAGAAACAGATCCAGTGCAGGCTCAGAAGAAAGCCTATAAGACTTACCTTGACGGCGTCCCGTAGCGGCAGGGGTTTAAATTTCCCCGTTAATTTGAGCATCATAAAAAGCAGCACTGAGGCAATAACCATTCGGTACCATACCAGCACCCCTTCGCTGAGTGTGATTAAACGGCCGAAGATGCCGGTGAAGCCGGCGAGCAGAATGGACAGATGCAGTTGAACAAAAGCTTTTTTCATCAATGCTAATAAGCATATTTTTTCAGGATATGCCAGTTATATATTAACGGGCTTCCATAAACAGGGCGGGGGCACCTTCTTGTGCCCCCGCCGGAATCATTTCATGCTGTTCATGTGCAAAGTAAAGACTACGTTGGGGCCGGTTATGTCGGATGTGGCAATACCTTTAATATCAGCGATATTCCCATATTCTTTCCGAAGGGAGTCTATCTCACCGCTTTTAATCAGCCCCAGTGGGCATGCGCCGGCACACGCCGGCGTATCCCCTTTTGCCAGCAGATCGATGCAAAAATCGCATTTAGACACCTTCGTTTTAGCAGTGTTCTGGACAGGAACTCCGTAAGGACATGCTTCAAGACAAGCGCCACAGTTTATGCACTTGTCCGCCATAATCAGCACAACACCGTCCTCTTCACGCTTAATAATCGCATTCACGGGACAGAACTCCACACATGCAGGATTGTCACAGTGGTTGCAGGCCAACGACACATAATATTGCGACGCAACGGCTTTACTGGCCTCAAAACCATGTACCTTGCGGTAAAACATCCCTATTTCCAGGTTCTTCTTATCCCTGCAAGCACTGGCGCAGGCCTTACAGCCGCTGCACTGGCTGGTATTCACATAAAAACCCAATTGCTTGTTGCTCATTTCGCCCCTCCCTTGCTTACCTGTACCAGCATAGTCTGGTGTGCGTTACCCCTTGCAAAAGGAGTTCTCATGTCGGAGGAAAGGACGTTCGCGCAGCCGCCGTTATCCACCCCGTCTTTATCCGGATCATACCAGGCGCCCGACTGCATGGAGACAACGCCTTTCATCACCCGCGGCGTAATCTGTGCCGGTATCCTCATTTTCCCTCTGCCGTTATATACCATCACCATGTCGCCTTCAGATATACCGCGCGCCGTGGCATCTTCCGGGTTTATCCACAAGGTCTGCGGGGACAGTTCCCTCATCATTTCGCAGCCGTAGAATGTCGAATTGGCACGGTTTTTTGCCTTCCACGTGATCATCTGAAGCGGGTACTGCCCGGCAAGCTTGTCTTCCGGCCCCTCCGGCGATGGAATATATTTGGGTATCCCGGGGATATGCGGGTTTTTCATATCATACAGGCGCTTCGAAAACAGCTCTATCTTGCCTGAAGGCGTCTGGAAAGGAGTTTTTTCAGGGTCAGCCGCTTCTTTTTCAAACGCCACATGCGACGGCATATCATAGAAGTACACCCCGGTCTTCTCGAACTCCTCGTAAGTGGGGATTTTGAACTCGGGCTGCGCCTTGCGCGTGGCCTCCACATAATATTTTACCCAGTCCTGTTCGTCGCGCCCTTCCGTGAAGCCATCTTTCAGCCCCATCTTCTCGGCAACAACGCTCATCCACACATAACCGCTCCTGCGCTCAAACTGCGGCTCGAGAACCTTTTGATTTAAAAGGGCGTAGTTGCCGGTTCCCCAGGTATCCCCGATGTTCCACCTTTCGAAAAATGAAGTGTCCGGCAGGAGTATATCGGCAAACTTCGCGCTTGGAGTGAGAAAGTGCTCGCTCACCAGTATAAACTCCAGCTTGGATTCGTCTTCCAGCAGCTTGCGGGTTTTATTTATATCGGGGTTCTGGTTGGCGAGATAGTTACCGCCCAGCGATATGATCATTTTCACCGGCGACGCAAGGGCCTCGGAGCCGCGCAGCCCCTCGGCGGGGGTGACTTTCTTTATATCCTCTATCGCGTCCATCCACTGCATAACGCATATGGAGGATTTAACAGGGTTGTCGTACTCCGGATCGGTAAAGGGGAAGCGCCGTGAAGCTATGCCGCCGTAGCCTGACGCCCAGCCGCCCTTGACGCCCACGTTACCTGTGAGGCAGGCAAGGATCGTGGCGGATCTGGCTGTCTGCTCGCCGAAATAATGGCGCTGGGGGCTCCATCCCTGGATCAGCGCCGCAGGTTTGGTTGTAGCATAGGCGCGGGCAAGCGCAGTTATTTTCGACGCCGGCACTTTGCATATCTTTTCCGCCCACTCGGGGGTTTTCACGATCCCGTCTTTTTTGCCCATAAGATAGGCGTAAACCGATTCGTTGGCGGGTACGCCTTTCGGCATATGCGCCTCATCAAACCCTATGCAGCAACGATCAAGAAACTTTTTATCGTGCAGGTTTTCTTTAACTATAACGTAGGCCATGGCATCCATCAGGGCGGTGTCAGTGGTGGGCAGCGGCGCTATCCATTCATCGGCGTATGAAACCGCCGTATCGGAATAACGCGGGTCAACCACTATCACTTTGCAGCCGTTTTTCCTTAGCTGGCTGTAATAATAGTTGGTATGCCCGAATATGGTTTCCGCCGGGTTGTGTCCCCACAGTATAACCAGCTTGCTGTATTTAAGATTGTCAAGCGAGTTGCCGCTGGCGGCGGTGCCGTATGTATAGGGGGTGATCGCGGCGGTGTTGCCGAGGCTCACCGAGTGGTAGTAATTAAGATATCCGCCGTCAAGCGCCAGCAGGCGCTGCATAAACGAGGCACTGACAAGCCCTGCGGTGCTTACATGCACAAAACGTGAGGATGGGCCGTATTTTTTACCGATACTGCCGATCTTTTCGGCTATTATGGTGGTGGCTTCGTCCCAGCTTATCCTCTGGAATTTACCTTCACCGCGTTTGCCCACGCGCTTCATGGGGTATTTAAGCCGGTCAAGGCTTTCCTGATAAAAACGATAATTTCTGCCACGCACGCATGCCTTCATGATGGGCATATCCTCATTCAGTTCAGCATCGGTACGCGTACTGACTCTCACAAGGGTGCCGTCCACAACATGGGCTCTGATCTGGCATCGCCCCCCGCAGTCAAACGTGCTGCAGGTGTTGATAACCTTTTCTTCTTTCGGCACAGGCATGCCTGTATCCTGCACAGAGGGGACAGAGACCGCCTTGGCACAACCCACGAGAGGGATCCCCGCCAGGCCGGCCTTTAATAAACCGCGTCTACTTAGTTTCATAGCACACTCCTGAAATGATGTTAATACGCTAAAATACCACAACTTTCCTGTACCTGAGCTATACACCCAAACAATATTGTTAGACAAGTATTAACAAATAGTGATTATCTTGAATTAATTAAAGAAACATGCTAAAAAATGTAAAAGAAAAATAAAACAACTATGTGCCGGTGAAACAATGACGCTTTTTGAAGAAATTGCCGCAATAAATAATATTTTGGGAGTTTTTTGTTATTATGAGCCGGACGTTCCGGAAGCGCACCTCACCGCATCCTATCTTGAAAATCTTGACTGGGATGAGTGGCCCGTCCACGATCGGGTATATGCGGAAGAGGGGATTGCGCTGTTCAGGCGGGGGTTGGAAGAGCTGCCGGGAGCCGCGGAAGACTATAGCGCGCTTTTTGTGGG
>JAVBTI010000015.1:0-14959 GCA_031556255.1 Deferribacterales bacterium
GAAGTCAGCATGGAGATAAAAGGGCGCGATATGGTTTCCGGCATTCCAAAAACCAAGGACGTAACTGATTCCGAAATCCGTGAAGCGCTGGAAGAGTCGGTAACAAAAATTGTCGAGGCGGTCAAAATAGCCTTGGAAAAAACCCCGCCGGAACTGGCGGCCGATATTGTTGACCGGGGTATAGTGTTGACCGGCGGCGGCGCGCTGCTGAAAAATCTGGACAAACGCCTCACCGTGGAGACCGGGCTCCCCATAATCGTCAGCGATGATCCGCTCACGGCGGTGGCGGTAGGCTCCGGCAAGGTACTGGAAAGCGTGGACCTGCTCAAGAAAGTTACTGTGGATTAATGAAAAATTGGAAACGCTACCTCATCGTAGCAGGTTTTTTAACCCTGCTCGTGGTCATACAATTCCGTAATCCCGAGATTACAGGCCCTTTCAAGGGGATTTTGGGAAACCTGCTGAACCCCTTTGTATATCTTGTGAACCGTACAGGCGTCTTTATTGACGATTCGTGGGGCAACTATGTGTGGCTCCGCGGCGTGGCGGAAGAAAATACTGAATTGCGCAACAGGCTTGAAACGCTCACCCTGGAAAACTCTGTTCTGTCGGAAAAGCTTATCCAGCTTGAAAATCTTAATAAGTTACTCAATTTTCGTGATACATACGCCTTCACGACCACCGCGGCCAACGTCATAGGGCGCAATATCGACGGTTATATGAAATATATAATTATCGACAGGGGCTCTGAAGACGGAATACAGGTGAACGATCCCGTGGTTTCCGCGGCGGGGCTTGTGGGACGCGTCAACGATGTATATCTGGGCACCAGTAGAGTAGTGCTGCTTTATCATCACGACTCAAGCGTAAGCGTGTTTAACAGCCGCACCCGTGCCGTCGGCATACTCAAGGGGGACGGGCATGGCGGCCTTTACGTGGACTACTACGACAGGCTGGACGAAGTCCAGATCGGCGATATTCTCATCACGTCGGGGATGGGGCAGCTCTTCCCCAAAGGGATACGCGTAGGAACGGTAAGGGATATAATAGCCCCCCCCACCGGGCTTTTTCAGAAGCTGGTGGTGGATTGCTCCGTTGATTTTTACAAATTGGAGCAGGTGCTCGTGGTAAAGCATGACCGCAAGGGCCAGGAATGATCAGGCGCGCGCCGAAAGCGGTATGGGGTAACATCTACGCAAGGCTTTTCATCGTGCTGGCGCTCTGTTATATATTCGCCAACGCCGCGGGAAGCCCCTTCAACAGGTTCGATTACATAATAGTCCTTTATATATTCTGTATTCCTAAGATAGACGACGATACCGCCCTGCAATATGCGACGCTTTTCGGAATTTTTTACGATCTCAATCACCAGATATTCATCGGCCTGGGCATATTGCTGTTTCAATTGCTGAATGTCATAAAAATATACGCCTATCTTATGATAGATATGTCCAAGCCGTATTCCCGGCTGCTGTTTGCAGTGGGGGTGCTGATTGTTTACCTCCTTTTGACGCTTCAATTTTTTGGTTACCCGGCATCCACATACTGGCAGAGTTTTGCGCACTATTTTATTGCGGATATAATCGCGCTTGCGATTATCATTGTCTTTATCGGGGGCAAACGTGCTTTTTCGCGCTCTTAAGGACGATGTATTAAACTATTTCAAAAAGCGTGGGCAATATGCGCTTATCGCGGTTCTGCTTCTCTGCGGAATACTTTCATACAGACTTTTATATCTTCAATTGTTCAAATACGAGGAACTGTATACACTTTCAGAAAACAACCGAATACGGGTCATGCGGGTGCGTGCCGACAGAGGCTTTATCAAGGAACGTAACGGTATACTGCTGGTCAAAAATACTCCCGGATATGAACTTGAAATAATCAAAGAAGACGTGGGCAATATAAATTTGCTTCTGGACAACCTTTCGTCCATGATTCCAATGGATAAAACCAAAGTCATGCGCAGGGTGCGGAGGTCCTACCTTTACGAACCGGTCAAAGTCACGCGGGGGCTTAATTTCGAGCAGATTTCCTACTTTATGGAGCACTCCGCTCAGTATCCGGGAGTGCAGTTCGTGGCTGACCCCATGCGCAGCTACCAGGACGGTAATATTTTCGCCCATATCATAGGTTATCTGGGCGAGGTAAATGAGCGTGAGGTGGCTGAATTGTCGGATTATCTGGCAGGTGACATAATCGGACGCAGCGGCATAGAAAAACAGTTTGAGGCCGTCCTGCGCGGCAAAGACGGTTCCAGGCAGGTAGAGGTCGACAGTGTGGGCCGTGTGACGGAGATTCTCAGCGAAATTCCTCCCATCCCCGGCAACAACATCATTCTTACCATAGATTACCGGCTGCAGCAGTACATTGATGTGATAATGCAGGGCAGGCAGGGTTCTGTGGTCGTGCTGGACGGGAAGGACAATTCAGTACTGGCACTGTATTCAGCACCCACGTACGATCTCAATATGTTTAACCCTTTCATCACCGATGAAAACTGGCAAAACCTGCTGAAAGATCCTAAAAAGCCTCTCCTGAACAGGCCTATCGAGGGCGCGTATCCTCCCGGCTCCGTGTTCAAAATACTCGCCGCCACGGCGGGGCTTATGGAAGGCACCGTGACACCGGACACGACATTCTTTTGCAACGGTTCTTTCCGTGTCTCTCCCCGTTCAAACATAGTCCATAACTGCTGGAAGAAGACAGGGCACGGAGAGGTCGACCTGCTGCGCGGCCTTTCAGAATCCTGCGACGTTTACTTCTACAACCTCGGTTCCCAGCTTGGGATAGATAAACTTCACGAGTATGCAACCAGGCTCTCTTTGGGGCACACCACCGGAATAAGCCTCCCCAATGAAAAATCCGGAGTGTTCCCCTCAAAGGAATGGAAGCTGTCAGTCCTCAAGGAACCATGGTATCCGGGTGAAACTGTGAACATATCGATCGGGCAGGGCTATACTACCACAACTCCGCTTCAGACAGCCGTAATGGTGTCGTCTATATTCAACGGCGGCAATGTTTATGTGCCGCGGCTCGTGGAGGCCATAGAAGATCCGCTGACTGACAACAGGACGATCATTCCGCCGGTGCTTTCGACCACCATATCCATACCTAAACCTGTCAGGGATATGGTTATGAAAGGTCTGGTCATGGCCGTGGAGGATAAATCCGGCACGTCATGGCGGGCGAGGACGGGAGGGGTGCATCTGGGCGGGAAAACCGGTACCGCGCAGGTTGTAAGTCTCAAGCGGACAGAAAACATGAAGGAAGAGGAGATCCCCGAACACTGGCGGGATCATAGCTGGTTTGCGGGTATTTACCCTGCGGAAAACCCGCGCTATACTATTGTTGTTATGATTGAACACGGCGGCTCCGGCGGCAGAAGCAGTGCGCCGGTTGCGGGCGCTATCGCCAACAAAATGCTGGATTTGGGATATACTGCGAAATAAACTTACAGGCGCCCGCCGGAGGCGCGACATATTTATTTCATAGCAGAAATGACGGAAGAGGAAACTTTGATTCCGGCTCTAAGACCGGAATGACGGAGCCGGAGCTATGCTGCAAAATATTAAAAACATACTGAAAAGATCGGATTATTTTATGCTCCTCCTGCTGGTCATGCTGGTGGTTGTGAGCTTTTTTGCCATATTCAGCGCCGTTTACGATCCGTCGACAGGGGAAGTTCAGAATCACCCTTATAAGCAGGTGAAAGTTTTTGCCCTGGGGCTCTTATGTTACATGGCAATATCATTTATCGGCTATAGGCGGGTTGTTAAATATGCCTTGCCGCTGTATATTTGCGGCTGTCTTGTGCTGGTGGTGGTTATGTTCAAGGGCTCCATAGGTATGGGGGCTCAAAGATGGCTTTACATAGGCCCATTAAGCATGCAGCCGTCCGAAATGTTCAAATGGGTGTGGGTGGTGATGCTCGCATGGGTGTTTGCCGACCTGCAGGCCGAAAGCATAGGCTTCTTTAAGCTGGCAAGAAAGCTGTTGTGGCTGATCCCCCCTTTTCTGTTGGTATTTCTGCAGCCGGACCTGGGCACGGCGGCCACCTACCTCATGGCGTGGGGGCTGGTAGTGGCTTTTTTAGGGATAAAACGCGCCATAGTGGGGCTGATGCTCATTGCATTTTTTATATCCGCCCCGATAATGTGGGGGCATCTGAAAGATTACCAGAAAATGCGGGTGATAACCTTTCTCGCGCCGGACAAATACGCGGGTGAGGGGGGATACCAGGCGATACAGGCACGCATAGCGATAGGCTCCGGCGGGCTGACCGGCAAGGGTTATCTGAAAGGGACGCAGTCGCACCTGCGTTTCATGCCGGAAAGACATACGGACTTCATTTTTGCCGTTATAAACGAAGAGTTCGGTTTTATGGGAGGGGTTGCGGTCATCGGGATATTTTTTGTCCTGATTTCGCGGATCATCTATGTGGCGGTGCAGTTGAAGGAGGCGCAGGGAAAGGTTCTCTGCGTGGCTGTGGCAGGTTTTATATTTTTCCAGTTTTATGTCAATGTCAGCATGACCATCGGCCTCGCCCCGGTGGTGGGCGTCCCGCTGCCGTTTGTGAGCGCGGGCGGCTCATCGCTATTGACTTTCATGTCTATGCTGGGGCTGGTTAACTCCGCCTATATTTCAAGGTTTGATACAAACATCAGATAAGCTTAAGCCGGGCTTGTGAAAAATCACAAGCCCGTTCGCATAATTCGTTTTAAGGCTGCACCCACTCGCCGCCGTGCTACAGAGCAAGCGCGCAAACTGCTGCGGAGTAGAGTCAGGTTATCAGGCGTGCTGCCGGAAAACTGTTTAAGAGCCGCACCCGCATCTTCCCGTAGACCGGCATCACCACTTTAGCAAACTTATTGCGATTGATTTAACCGCAAGTAAATATCACTTAATGTGAAGTTTCGCCAGGGCGACACTCTGGAATATCGCCACGGCAAATATCGTAAATATCACCACCATAATTCCCCTTGCTGTTTTCAGAAAAAAGGCTTAGAAGTTACTCTTTGCATCTGCCCTTTTACGGAGTGCGGAATGAAGCTCAATATAGCCAGTATAACACCCAAATTTTTTCAGGTAATAAAGCAGGGATATACCCCGCGCGACTTTTCCAAAGACCTCATGGCGGGGTTCACGGTGGGAATAGTGGCGCTCCCCCTCGCCCTTGCATTTGCCATCGCATCCGGTGTCGCGCCGGAAAAAGGGCTAATAACCGCTGTTATCGCGGGGTTCTTCATCTCTTTCCTCGGCGGTTCCCGCTATCAGATAGGCGGCCCCACCGGCGCGTTCGTTGTCATCGTCTACGGCATTGTCACCCGCCACGGCTACGACGGCCTCGTTCTTGCCACCATTATGGCGGGGGTGTTCCTCTTCATCTTTGGCTACTCCAAAATAGGAACATATATCAAATTTATCCCCTACCCGGTCACCACCGGTTTTACGGCGGGAATAGGAGTAGTCCTCATTTCCACCGAACTGAAAGACTTTTTCGGTTTCGCCGTGGGCGAACTGTCCCCCAGTTTTGTGACAAAGTGCGCCCAGTACGCCAAGGCCATAGGCACAATCAATCCCTATGCCGTGTTCATCGGCCTCCTGACCCTCGTTCTGACGATTACCATACGCAGAAAGGTACGAAAAGTCCCGGCGCATATATTCGCCATAACCGCCGCAACGCTTGCCGTAACTGTTTTTTCGCTTCCGGTGGAGACTATCGGGAGCAAGTTCGGTATACTTCCGGTGACCGTACCCGTGCCGTCAATTCCTGTGGTCACCTGGGACAAGATTAAAACACTTCTCCCCGATTCGCTGACCATTGCACTTCTGGCTGCGATAGAGTCGCTCCTGTCCGCGGTGATCGCCGACGGTATGAGCGGCGACAGGCACGATTCCAACGCAGAGCTTTTAGGCCAGGCGGCGGGTAACTTTTTCTCCGGCATTTTCGGCGGTATACCAGCCACCGGCGCCATCGCGCGCACAGTCACAAATATCAAACTGGGTGCCCGGTCACCCGTTTCCGGCATGGTGCACGCCGTGACGCTCCTTGTGATGATGCTCTGCCTTACGCGGGTTGTGGAGCTGATACCGCTTGCTTCAATCGCGGGGATACTCATGGTGGTTTCATGGGATATGATGTCGGTGAAAGAGCTTGTGCGCTTCAAAAACGCTCCTCGCGGCGACCTCACCGTCATGCTGGCGGCCCTGATATTGACTGTCATGGTGGATATTACAGTGGCTGTGCAGGTGGGTGTGGTTATGGCGGCGCTTATGTTCATGAAACGTATGAGTGACGTGACAAAGTTGGAAACGGTATTCGATCCGAACAACAACAGCACAGAATACACCGATAATGACCCGGACGCGATCAATAATAAGACAGTTCCGGACGGAGTGGGTGTTTATGAGATTAACGGGCCGTTTTTCTTCGGAGTGGCGGATAAACTGATACAAACTCTCGAAGAGATCAATAATATGCCTAAAGTATTCATACTGCGAATGCGAAAAGTGCCCACTGTGGACGCAACCGGGATGCACGCTCTTCACAGCTTTTATAAAACATGTAAAAACCGGGGGGTGGTGCTCATACTATCCGGCATACAGGCACACGGGCAGACGCGGCGCGTAATGGAAAACGACGGCTTCGTCAACCTCATAGGCAGAAATAATGTGGTGAAAAATATAGACATCGCTCTGGCAAGGGCAAAGGAAATACTGGACGCCCAGAAAGCCACCAAACCAGGCGGAGGAAACTAAGTGCCCAAATACAAAGTTCTCATAGTAAAGATCGGTGCGCTCGGAGATGCCGTGATGGCGAGCTCCATGATAAACGCGATACGTGCCGGGCACCAGGACGCTCATATAACGTGGCTTTGCGGTGAGGAGATTGCGGCACTGGTTAAAACATTCAAAGGTGTTGACGAAATAATTACTTTAAATAATAAACTGCTTGCCGGGAACGTTCTGAATAAAATCAAATTTGTGTTGGAAAGCTGGAAAAAATTATTAGGCAGAAGATATGATCTCTGTCTTACCGGGCACAGCGATTCACGCTACAGACTTTTATCAAAAACCGCCGTGTGCAAAGCCCGCAGGCATTTCGGCGGCCGGTTCGGCCCGCTTCCCGGCAGGTACCACGGCACGGAGTACGCCCGTCTGGCGCTTGGGCATGATCATTCCGTGGATGTATCTTATGCCCTTGCTGAAACGACCGTTGCCCCGTCGGAAGCATCAAAAGGAATGATTCTGCTGCTCCCCGGCGGCGCACGGAATATTATGAACAGCGACGGTCTCAGGGGATGGCCGGTCAGCCACTACAAAAAGTTGGCGGAAGTGCTCCTTTCAAGATCCGTGCCGGTGGGGCTAATCGGCGGCCCGGACGATGTATGGCTGGAGGATGAATTTATAGGGCTTCCGGTCAGATCTTTTATAGGAAAAACAACTGTAAGCGAGCTCCTGGAAGTAATTGCCGGTGCATCCGCGCTGGTTTCACATGACAGTGGGCCTATGCATATGGCATACCTGCTGAATACACCGCTTGTGGCTCTTTTTGGGCCTGTAATGCCACAAAGCCGCCTTCCGTATTGCATCAGAGAGTCCGCGCTGTTTGCAGGGATGCCGTGTTCCCCCTGCTACGACGGCAGGAACTATGCTGGCTGTAGCTCTAACGTATGTATGCAATCAGTTCTTTTTTACGAAACCATAAAAAAACTGGAGGAAATGAAAATTATCAAGTAAGATTTATTATCACCACGTGTGAATTCCATATTAAAATTATCTCTGCGGGTACAGTGGATGGTAAAAAACTTTTACTTTTTTCGTCATGGTCAGACAAATTGGAATAAAGAACAACGTGTTCTCGGACACAGCGATATTCCGTTGAATGAAACGGGAAGAATGCAGGCGCAGGAGCTTGCCTCAATGCTTGCGGATAAGATTGAGTTTATAGTGTCAAGCCCGTTAAAACGCACTATCGAAACTGCGGAATTAGTCAATGCGCAATTGAATTTGCCGGTTAGAGTGGACGAGCGCCTGACGGAGTTCGACTGCGGCGAAATTGAAGGACGCAGGCTGAAGGATGTCTCCGCAGCCTATGGCGAAGAGCGTATCTGTAAGTTTTTATCATTTCATGACGAACAATCACTCAATAAATGTTTGCCGGGCGGGGAAACAAAACGTGCGGCGCTGACACGTACAATCAATGCGCTTTTGGATATCGCCATGACGGAACGTGCTCAAAAGATAGGTGTTTCAAGCCACGGGCTGATTATGATGATCCTTATGAGTTACGCCGGGTGCGAAAGGGTACTCCCGCCGGCAAACGGCGATATTGTGCGGATTATGTATACAAACAAAAAAGGGATCGTTAATAAGGGGTCATGGCAGTTTGTGGAGCTTATCCCCAATATTATTTCATCAGCACCGGGAATACGTCTCTAAGCCCTACCACCAGCATTTTCGCCCCTATTGCCATAATAAACACCTGCATTATACGCGACAGGATATGTAAGGTCAGTTTACCCAGCAGCCTTTCGATGAGGCGCGTCCTGCTGAAAAGCAGCATTATCAGGGCGAATGCAATAAGTATGGAACCGATGGTAACGAATATTCCTTGTTCGTTGTCTATAATAATCACTGTGGACAAGGTTCCAGGCCCCACGAGCATGGGAAATGCCATGGGGATAATGCGCCCGTGGATAGCGTCGTCGCCTGCCGGCCCTTCGCCGGGAACGGGATGCTCCCGGCTTTCCTGCGGGTAAAGCAGGTTCCTGGTTCCCATGGCAATAAGAAGTATGCCGCCCGCGATGCGCAGTTCCGCCAGATCCACCTGAAAAAATTTCTCCATTATAACGGTGCCTATCATGGCAAAAATCAGGACAATCAGCACCGCAGTGAACACCACGTTGCGGAACAGTTTTTCCCTCTGCTGCTCGTTCAGGTCGTCAGTCATGGATATAAAGACGGGCAGGTTACCGAAGGGGTTCGTAATGGCGAGCAGGGCGAATACAGAGATTATAATCTGCTGAAATATATTGGAAATAAAAGTAAAGTCCATGTTTTTTTTCAACTCCACGCCGAGTGTATACCTTCCGCAAACTATTTACAATAATATTGATTGCATTCCATCGGTAAAAAATCTAACTTCTTAAAAAGCGAAGCGGAGGTTTAAGATGCTTTATTGTGAGAAATGCGGGCAGAAAGTGGCGGATGAAGCGCTGTTGTGGCGGTGCGAGTGCGGCGGGGCGCTTGCCTGCGACGACACGGGTTTTAATTTTAATCCTAACCCTAAACTGCCCGGGATATGGCGTTACGCATCATCCCTCCCAGTTGCCTGCCCCGAAACACCGGTTACCCTTGGAGAGGGGATGACGCCGCTGGCGGAATGCATATGGGATTACGGCAGGGGTAAGGCCGCAGTCAAATGCAAGTTTGACGCCCTCAATCCCACCGGTTCGTATAAAGACCGGGGCATCGCCGTGCAGATAACCCGCCTGAAAGAACTGGGGCTGAAAAAGCTTGTGGAAGACTCATCCGGCAACGCCGGCGCCGCTATGGCCGCATATTCCGCCGCTGCCGGGATTGAATGCGACATATTCGTTCCCGCCTATACGTCGGAAGGGAAATGTGTGCAAATAGCCGCTTACGGCGCCAATCTGCGACGTATTCCCGGCACGCGGGAAACCACCACCATTGCCGCGGAAAAAGCGGCTGAATCGGTGTATTACGCCAGCCATAACTGGAACCCATACTTTCCGCAGGGGATAAAGACATACGCGTTTGAGATTTTCGAGCAGGCCGCGGGCGTTGCTCCCGACAATATCATAGTGCCCGCCGGACAGGGGAGTCTCGTGAATGGCGCGTGGAAAGGATTTACGGAGATAGCCCGCTCCGGCAAATCATCGGCGACACCCAGGATTTTCGGCGTACAAAGTGCAAACTGTGCACCGCTTTACGAAGCCTGGGCGCATGGTGAAGACAAGCCGCGTGTGATTGATAAAAAAGATACCATCGCCGAGGGAATAGCTTCCGCGTCGCCGGTGCACGGAGAAGCGGTGCTCAAAACCGTCCGGGAAAGCGGCGGCTCTTTCGTAGCTGTCAGCGAAAAGGAGATATGGGAGTCATTTACACGGCTCGCATCAATGGGGTTTTACGTGGAACCAACCAGTGCTGCGGCTTTTGCCGGGCTGACAACCCTTCTGCGGGAAGGAACCATCAAACCCGATGAATACACGGTGGTTTTCCTGTCCGGCTCCGGGCTTAAAGCCACGGACAAGATTATGCAGCTCCGCGCGAACCCGCCGGAATAGAGCACTGCTTGGCGAGAATTTGAATTATTACCGGTATACAAAACAGATTTCGATGCCGTTGTAATAAAATATGGACTTTACGCAGGAGGATAATTTTTTCTGCATGACGCCATCAGAATAAAAATGATGCATTCCGGATTCCTGGCAGGCGGAAATGCCACGCAGGAGCTTTTTGTCAGGGCATTGACTCCGAAGCTCCGCTTCCGATGGTCGCTGAATATAATGCAAGCGGGTATATTGCAAGCGTTGGCGATATTGTAAGGACAACCTCCTGGCACATAAATTGCTATTTCTGTTTACGGATGATACTTATCTATAAAACAGCATCAGGAAGGCATTTATGTTTAACGACAAAGTTGTTATGATTACCGGGGGAACCGGTTCTTTCGGCAAAAGCTTTACCAAACATCTGCTGGCCAACTATAAACCAAAAAAAATAATAATCCTCAGCCGCGATGAGTTTAAACAGTATGAAATGCAGCGCCAGTTCGGGAATGTTCCCGCACTGCGTTATTTTATCGGCGACGTGAGGGATAAAGAGCGCCTCTACAGGGCTTTTTACGGTGTTGATTACGCCGTGCACGCCGCCGCTTTCAAACAAGTGGTCGCCGCTGAATATAACCCTTTCGAAGCCGTTAAAACAAACATTCTCGGAGGCCAGAACGTCATTGAAGCCTGTATAGACAATGGTGTCAAACGTGTGGTCGCTCTCAGCACCGATAAAGCCGCCAACCCCGTCAATCTCTATGGAGCCACAAAGCTTGCTTCCGATAAGCTGTTTGTGGCGGGCAACGCCTATGCAGGCGGCAGAACCACCCGTTTCGGTGTCGTACGCTACGGCAACGTCCTGGGCAGCCGTGGTTCAGTGCTCCCGTTGTTCCTCGAACAGCGGCAGAAGGGTACCGTCACCATAACAGAACCGTCCATGACACGTTTCTGGATTACCTTGCCGAAGGCTATAAGCCTTGTGGAGAGAGCATTCACGCTGATGCAGGGAGGAGAAATATTCGTCCCCAAAATTCCCAGCATGAGGATGGACGACTTCGCTAAAGCCCTCGCACCGGATACTGAGATGAAGGTCGTGGGGATACGCCCCGGGGAAAAAATGCATGAAATTATGATCCCCATGGACGATGCGCGGCACACAAGGGAATACAAAGACCACTACCGCATCATACCTGAGTTTTTACAATGGGAGGCGCCGCATAATATGGAAAACGGCGGCAAATCAGTGCCCGATACATTCAGCTACACCAGCGACAACAATACACAATGGCTTGAGGCTGAAGAATTACGCCAGACCGCGCGCCTTGTGGCCAAAGAATGCGGAATACCTTATGAGCACTAAGTATCTGCCTTACGGGAAACAGACGATCGAACAGGATGATATTGATGCCGTTTCGGCTGTTCTGAAGTCCGACTATCTCACATGCGGCCCGGCCGTTGACGAATTTGAAAAAAAATTCGCCGGTAAAGTCGGCGCAAAATATGCCGTGGCTGTGGCAAACGGCACCGCGGCGCTTCATATAGCCTATGCCGCCGCCGGATTAAGCTGCGATGACGAGTTTGTCACCACCCCGCTGACTTTTGCGGCTACCGCTAACGCGGGGCTATTTTTGGGCGCTAAAGCTGTTTTCACCGACATAGAGCCTGACACGGGCAATATGGATATGGCGCAGCTCGAAGCAAGGATAACCGAACGCACGCGCCTGATAGCTCCCGTGCATTACGGCGGTCAGCCGGTGGATCTCGCGGAACTCAACCAGGTGGCCAGAAAATATAATATAAGAGTGGTGGAAGACGCATGCCATGCTCTGGGGGCATCGTTTGCGGGTATACCCGTCGGAAGCTGCAAATACAGCGATATGACGGTATTCAGCTTCCATCCGGTTAAACACATCACTACCGGAGAGGGCGGTGCGGTTACCACCAACGACGAAGGGCTGTATAACGCGCTCCGGCTCCTGCGCAGCCATGGAATATCATCACCGGACAAGCCGTGGGACAAACGTATGCAGCTTCTCGGCTACAACTACCGGCTTACCGACATACAGGCCGCTCTGGGCTCAAGCCAGTTGGGAAAATTGGAGCGGTTCGTGGAAAAGCGCAGGGAGATCGCCGCCGCCTATGATGAAGCCTTTGCGGGAAGCAAACTCCTGAGGCCGGTTCAGACCCGCAGAGGGCGTACGCATTCTTACCACCTCTATGCACTTCTCCTTGACGGCCGAATAGACAGAGACAGTTTTATAGAAAAAGCCCACAAAACCGGGATCGGCCTGCAGGTGCACTATGGCCCCGTGCATAAACATCCGTATTATCAAGAACACGGTTACGGCGGCGTAAGCATGCCCGCGGCGGAAGAGTTCGCCCGCCGGGTGGTCAGCATTCCCATATACCCCAAACTTACGAGGGATGAGATAAAGTATGTGGTCAAAACACTGGCCGATATCGCAGGCAGTGCTGGGAGGACGGCATGGGAAAAGCCACCGCAATAATCCAGGCCCGCATGGGCTCCACCCGGCTTCCCGGCAAGATATTCATGCCGCTGCCGATGGGCGGGCAAACCTCCGTATTGCAGCAGGTTTGCAGGCGCGTATCCACTGCAGCAGGCGTAGAGCAGTTTATTATCGCCACAACGACCAATCCGAAAGATGATATGGTGGAGAAGTGGGCCGGAGCAAACAACTGTCTTTCCCACAGAGGCTCCGAAGGCGACGTCCTTGACCGCTTTTACCGGACGGCTGAAAAGTATGGCGCCGACCCGGTCATAAGGATTACCGCTGACTGCCCCTGCATTGACGGCGAAATTATTTCGGAGATGCTTGCGGCATATCGCAAATCCGGCGCGGATTATCTGTCAAATACCATCGAACGGACTTTCCCCCACGGCCTCGACACGGAGATATTCTCGTTCGCCGCGCTGAAACGCGCCCGGGAAGAAGCATCTTTACCGTCATACCGGGAACACGTTACCCCCTATATCTATAAATCCGGCCTTTTCAACTGCCGAAGCTATGTGAATAAAGAGGCCACGCCGGGGGAAGAGAATATACGCGTTACGCTGGACACCCGGGAAGATTATACACTTTTATCAGCAGTCTACGACCTTCTGGGGGAAACTTTTTCCCATAAAGAACTGGTTTCTCTGTTCAAAACGCACGGCTGGCTCGGTATGATAAACGAAAATATCGTGCAAAAGAAAGTATACGGCAGCACGGAAGAGGAACTGGCGGATGCCCTTAATCTTTTGGAAAACCGTGGGATGACGGTGGCCGCGGCGGCACTCGGACAGTATTTAAAAACAATGTGAGCAACTATGAGCTTTTTATTTCTCACTGAGGCGGGCGGGAACTACGGCATAGGGCATATGACGCGCTGCGACGCCATAGCGCAGGCACTCAGTGAGCAGTGGAAAGAATCTGCATTTATAATAGATGCCGCGCCGGAAACTGTTGAAACGTTCCCTCACAAAATTCTCACGCTCAAGAAATGGCAGAACAACTGGCCGGCGCTGAAAAATGAGATTGCCGAACTGGATATTTCCGATGGCGTCGAAGGGATATTTGTCGACTCATACCATGCATCGCAGGCGCTCCTCGAAAACCTTGCTGTTTTCAAGGTTCCCCTTTTCTTTATGGACGATTTTTACAGACTGGAGTATCCGAAAGGGGTAATATTCAACCCCGAAATAAGTGCAAATAAGGATATGTACCTGAAGAAAAGCGGGCGCAAGGTTTACGCGGGGGTGGATTATTTCCCCATGCGGAGCCCGTTTTGGGATACTGAACCGCGCCCGCAGATAAAAAGGAAGGGGGTTGCGGTTACCCTCGGCGGCTCTGATGACCAGCTGTGCCTTAATTTCATAATAGAGGAACTCGGAAAACGTTTCCCTGAACCCGTGACCCTTGTGTCATCAGGCCGTGACCTCCATAATCCGTTGCCGGAAAATGTTACACTGCTTGGCGCACGGCAGAGCGCGGAACAGATGTGCAATATAATATCCTCTGCCCGCGTAATCGTCTGTGGAGGCGGAGGCACACTCATCGAGGCTGCCCGCTGCGGCACTCCGGCGGTGGTAGTCGAAATGGCGGACAATCAGAGAAA
This sequence comes from Deferribacterales bacterium, assembly GCA_031556255.1. Lineage (GTDB taxonomy): Bacteria > Chrysiogenota > Deferribacteres > Deferribacterales > JAISNW01 > JAIRQX01. The sequence continues at coordinate 14,418 of JAVBTI010000015.1, forward strand.
TAATATAAAAGCATGGACAGAACGCGGTTTCGCACGCTTCGCCGGGCATAAAAGCAGCCCGGAGGTGGGGGGTGCTGCGCTGTGGTATATAAAAGAACTGGACGATTATGGTAAGTGGCTGAAAGCAAGCCGGACGGGAGCTATAAACGCAGACGGGCAGGGCGCGCGCCGCATAGCGGATATCATGCTTGATGAAACGGAGGGAGCGGCCAAAAGCGAACTTTTGAAAGAAAACTATCCTGTAGGCGGACTTTACCTTAAAAACTTTCTGCACTGCGGCCCCGCCGAGCATGAACTCATTCGGAACGCACGGAATACGCCCGCGGTACGTGCGGGAAGCATAAACCAGCAGCTTATAACGCTCAGCAGGCACCAGGCTTTTATCCTGTCTCTCGGCCTGTCGACAACCGGCGGATACTGGCTTGTTTACAGCGGCGAAACACCGCTTGGCGTGATATCGCTTGTGGAGCTTGACTGGCACCGTTCGCAGGCGGTACTGGGGTATTATAAGCTGCCGGACTGCCCCCACAAAGGTGTGGGCA
>JAVBTI010000179.1:0-5733 GCA_031556255.1 Deferribacterales bacterium
ATTATGAAGAGATGGCTTTTGTGGATAACACTCTCACAAATGTGATCGCTAAAACCGAGGAGATCCGCTTGGGTCTGCGTGGCTACTACGGCAAGACATTCCGGATTTTCGGCGGAGGTGGGATAACCAATATTACATCCTCTTTCAACAAACAGACCGATCAGGGGGATGACATCTGTTCCGGCTCCACCGGGTATAATTTATTCTCCAATGGTGTGTGGGTGGAGGCGGGCGTGGACTATGCCATCAGCGATCTTTTTATCGCGGGTCTTTCCGGCAGTTATTCGGACGGCAGAATCAAATGCGGCGGTAAAAATCAGCAGGTCGGCGGTATAAACGCGGGCGTGTACTTCGGTTTATCGTTCTGATCATTTTTTAATTTCATAAAATTAAATAAGGTAAATGTGACTGGACTTTTTTTCATATCTCGGGTAAAAACTTTCCTATGCGTGAAGATAAAAGATTAACAATAGCTGATGATACGGCCGTGAATCTTGACATAATGGAAAAGGTCATGGACAGCCTGAACACCTGTATCTATGTGTCGGATGTCGAGACCGACGAAATCCTTTATATTAACAAAACCATGCGTGAGGCTTTCGGCAACGCCGAACTGGTCGGCAAAACATGCTGGCAGGTTCTCCAGGCCGGCATGGAGGCAAGGTGCCCCTTTTGCCCGGTGCCGCGCCTTCTCGGAGGGGAGGGAAAGGTTGTCTGGGACGAGCGTAACACGGTCAACGGCCGCTATTATACAAATACGGACACGCTTATAGATTGGGTAGGCGATAAAAAAGTACATATACAGCATTCTGTTGATGTCACCGAAGTGAAACTCGCCCACGTGGAGACGGAAAAGCAGTACAGGCAGCAGGAACTGATCTCTTCCATTTTAATGAATTTTGCATCGTCGGCAACTTTTGATGAAATAGTCAACAGCGTTCTCAGGAGCCTTGCCGGTTTTTTTGAGGCGGACAGGGCGTATCTGTACAAACATGTGGAAGAAGATCATAATTTCAGAATAACCTATGAGTGGAAGGCTCAGGGACTTGCCTCTCTTTTTGATAAACTGGAAACCGTGCTTTATGACCAGGAAAGGGATCTGATAGGTTATTTCACGGCGTATAAAATATTTACAGCCACTAATAAAGCCGATTATGAGATGTTCGGCGATGTGCCCGTGGATGAGCTTCAGGATAAGCGCACCTTTCTTATCGCTGTTTTTGTGGATGAAATATTCTGGGGCGTGCTGGGGCTGGATTTTTGCCGTGAAGAGCGCGTGTTGGATTCCGCCGGCGTAACTCTTATGCATGCTGTAAGCAGTATATTTTCCGCGGCCGTTAAGCGGAGGATGATAGAAGACAATCTTTACGAGACCAAAGAAACACTGCAAAATATTCTGGATACCGTGCCGGTATCAATATTCTGGAAAGACAGAAAAAGCATTTATAGGGGGGTTAACAAACAGTTTTCCCTTTTCCATGATATGACGGATGATGAGGTGGTGGGGCACTCGGATTATGACATTTCCAACCAGATCGACGCTGAGCGGCATCTTGCTGAAGACAAGCTGGTTTTGGAAAAGGGTGAACCTATTATCGGCATGGATGAGCAGTACACTACTAAAGCGGGGAAGTGCCGGTGGCTCCGCGTCAGCAAGGTTCCGCTGTATGGTAAGGATTCTGAGATATCGTCCGTACTGGGGGTTTTTGAAGACGTTACCGAACGGAAAGAAGCTCAACTGGCTCTCGAAAAAAGCGAACAGGAGCTTAAAAACGCTATTGTCATTGTGGAAAAAGCCAACAACGCCAAAAGCGAATTTTTATCCAGGATGAGCCATGAGATCCGGACTCCCCTGAACGCTATAATAGGGATGACCCGAATAGCAAACAACTCCGCCGACATTACCAAGATAAAAGAGTGCCTGGACAAGATAGACAGTTCGTCCAGGCATTTGCTCGCCATAATAAACGATATCCTGGATATGTCCAAAATAGAGGCAAACAAACTGGAGCTGAATTTTGAAAAGTTCAACTTCGAAAACATGCTGTTGAACGTCTGCAATGTTGTGACCGTAAAAGCTGACGAAAAGTCGCTTAATTTTCAGGTACTTATCGACCCGAATGTGCCGTCCTCATTTATCGGCGACGAGCTTCGTCTTTCGCAGATTGTTACGAACCTGCTCTCCAACGCAATCAAGTTCACGCCTGAAAAAGGCACCGTCAATATGAACGTATCGCTTGACAGTGAGCATGATAACGAAAGCGGTAGCGACATATGGCTGAAATTTGCTGTGAAAGACACGGGAATAGGGATGAGTGAAGCGCAGCTTTCCAAACTGTTTACCCCATTTGAACAGGCGGACGGCGGCATAGCCAGGAAGTACGGCGGTACCGGCCTCGGCCTGACGATAAGCAGGCACCTGGTGGAACTTGTGGGCGGCAGGATATGGGTTGAGAGCGAGGAAGGCAGGGGCACTTCATTTTATTTCACGGTAAAGCTTGAAAAAGTGCCTGTGTCCGCAAAAACAATACTGGCGAACAATGTAAACAAAGATAATCTTAATCTGCTGGTCGTTGACGATAATGCCGACGTCAGGGTGTTTTTTACCATGATGATGGAAAGCATTGGCGTTGCCGCGGATTCCGCTGAGAGCGGCAAACAGGCCATAGAGATGATTGAGCAGTCCATAGCAAGGCATGCGCCGTACAATATAATTTTTGTGGACTGGCGTATGCCGGAAATGGACGGTATTGAGACGACGAAGATCATCAAGGAAAAGTTCGGGGACAACACTGTTGTGATACTTATCTCAATAGCCGAGTGGAAAGATATCGCGGATGAAGCGCAAAAGATAGGGATTACCAAATTCCTTTCCAAACCGCTTTTCCCTTCCACAATCATAAACACTATAAATGAAATCATGGGAGTTCCCGTAAAACAGAAAAATCTTCAGCAGAAAACCGTCACCCCTGATTTTACCGGCAAAAGAATACTTATAGTGGAAGATGTCGAAATCAACCGCGAGATCATAGTTTCACTCCTCGCAGGCACCTGCGCGGTTATGGATGTCGCTGAAAACGGTTTGGCTGCGTTGGAAATGTTCTCAACCTCCGCAAATGTTTACGATCTGATCCTGATGGATATACATATGCCTGAAATGGACGGCCTCGAAGCAACGAAGAGGATACGCGGCATAGATTCGGACTACGCCCGCAAGGTGCCTGTAATCGCAATGACCGCAAACGTTTTTAAAGAGGATATCGAACGGTGCATGAAAGTGGGGATGAATGCGCATATACCGAAACCGGTCGACGAACATGTTTTTATCGATACTCTGACGGCTTTTTTGGGTGACAAAGTGAGGGAAACCGCGCAGAGCATATGCGGGGACGGCGGGGAGAACGGCAGTTACGGTATTTTTCTTCCCCATATAAACGTAAAAGAGTGCCTTGACCGTCTTAATAACAATAAAAAGCTTTATGCAACCCTTTTACGCGCCTATAAGCAGAACGATTTTATCGGAGACATAAAAAACGCCCTTGCTGCCGATGATTTCTCTGCCGCCGCCTTGCATGCCCATACAGTCAAAGGGGTGGCTGCGAACCTGTCTTTAAAAAGCGCACAGCAGGCCGCTGAGGCCCTTGAGCTGCAGCTTAAAGGGGCAACCCCGGCCCCTGATATATACGGCAGGCTGGCAAAAACACTGGCCGAGACGGACAGGCTGATTGACGAGCTTTTAATCATACTGGAAAAGGAATAAGCGGCAGTGCGGCGGATTGCGCATCCGCCGTATTTCCATCAATTCCGGGCTTTTTCACTTTTCATAAGGCTTGTAAAGTCGTTATAGAATGCCTTTGAGGATCTGTCTTTGTCTTCATCGGTTATGGCAAAGGCGAACTCGAAACCACCCGCGCACTGAAAATGCAAGCCAAGCCCTTCCGGCATCTCATCGGGCAGCTCAAACACCTGCCAGCCCTCCACAAAATTGACAAGCAGCGTGGGTTCCGCGCCGTTCTTTTCACTGTCCTTCTTGTCTTTCTGTTGTTTCGCGGCGAGAAGCATCTGTATCAGCATGGGTATATCCGCAGTCAGCAGCTCAAAGGTTTGTTCATCCCCTTTGTCGCTTATTGTGTGCATCTCCAGTTTTTCATCCGCCAGTTTTATACGGTTAACTTTTAACATCAGATAATTTCCTCACCCCGCAGAGAAACCTCTGCGGGGTAACAAATCGTTTAAACGTAGATATCTTCAACAGTCGTGCTTAGATTCAGATCCACCACTTTTTCCTGCGTTTTGCTTCCGTGGACTTTCAGGCTGTACTTGCCGGAATCCGGCATGAGTTTGTCAAACTTGAAGTCTCCGAAGTGGCTTGTTGTTTGCGTGCCGATAACTTTGCCGTCTTTGATAAGCTCAATCTTAATCCCTTCCGCGACGTCCGTCACGCCGTTTTTTGCCGTGCAGACGCTTCCAGCGATAAACTCCCTGTTGTATCTGTACAGATTTTTGTAGTACACGCGGGGGGCGGTTTGAAGTTCAGGTTTCAACACTTCGAGTTTCCCGGCTTTAACCATCGCCTCCATTTCCAAATCCTCCACGCACACTGCCCTGAAAGCGTCCGTAGCGCATGATTGCACGGGGCGCGGGTGTTTCCAGCCGCTGTCCAGCAGGTGCGCATCCATGCACCATTTCTGCGGCACATTCAGCTCGTCGTTCCACCATATATGGCCGTATGGGCAGGCCTCTACCAGCCCTCTCTGCCCTTTCGCCCTGTCGGGGTCGATCATGACTATGCCGTCCGGGCGTTTGTACATGGCGCCGTTTTCAGCAGCCTTTATACAGGGGGCGTTGTCGCACTGGTTGCAGGTGGTTGGGAGGTATGCCACCTCCATCTGCGAACCCTCCGACCGTTCCCGCCGCAGGATTTCAATCCAGTAAACCCCGTGATGGGGCTGCGGCAGGGAGTAGCCGGGGAATGTGTTTCCCACATACTCGTCCTTTGTGGTCAGGAAGCAGTTGTGGCAGTTATGGCAGCGTTCGACGTCTATTATTATATTCCACTTTTTCATATCGCTCACCTACTTGGTTTTGTTGAGTATGTTGTTGTGCGCCGCCGGTATATCGCCGAATATGGCGTCATCAGCGCAGTTGGGCACGGTAATCTTGCTGAAATCGAAGCTGCGTACCTGCCCGTCCCACTTCCTGAACTCGATAAGCACAGAGTTAGCCGCCGTCGAGTGGGATTTTTTCACAATGGAGCGCGATGGAGACAGCGCGTTTACGCAGCCGCCGATCTCGGTGGATTTTCCCGGCTCGCCCAGGCAGCGGTAGACCGCCGCCGATCCGTAGGAATGTACTGACCCTTTGGGTACCCGCCCGGTGATTCTCGCCGCACAGATCACGGAAGCGCGATCGTTCCAGAGCTCTACCAGGTCGCCGTCTTTAATCCCTTTTTCCTCGGCGTCACGGTTGTTGATACGCGCTATCCAATAATACCAGTCCTTCACTTTCACCCGGTGGTCGGTGATATCCTGGAGCCAGCTGTCTTTCATATCCTGCTGGGTGTGGAAGCTGTATCTGTTATGGGGTATGAAAAGCTGGTAAGGCCACTTTTCGGCAAGCTCCGTGCCGGGGCCTTCCCAGGAAGGTCTGTATATGGACATGGGCGGGCGCTCGGTGTCATTGGGATCATAGCGCAGCAGGCTGTTGGCTACGAACTCGATCTTGCCGGAAACT
>JAVBTI010000131.1:0-19069 GCA_031556255.1 Deferribacterales bacterium
AGAGAACGGGCAGTTCAACAGGACGGAATTTTCTTATCTCAACACGGCATTCCCTGTGCGCCAGATATTCCGAAGCGGCCCTCAGAAGAGCCGCATAGATTTCACGCTCCCCGGCGGGGAGTTCGCGCATGGCCGGCAAAACATCACCCGCGTCAAAACGCTCAATCCGCATGGATGGATTATAAAAAGAAAGCATAGACATCATTTCCGCGTCGTAGGCATATCCGGCATTCACAATCATCTGTCCGCCGGCGCCGAACACAGGCGCAAGCTGTCTGAATTCGTCGATTTTGTTCACATATCTTATAGTTCGCGAGACTTCTTTTATTTCTCTGAAGCTGAAAGTCCCAAGCGATGTCTCAAAGGGAAAGTAGTCCATGAATGCGCGGAGTATTTCTTCATTTTCCAGTGCCACCAGCTTGAGGCCAATAAGGTGCTCAGCCAGAAAATCATCCATGAGCGGGGAGTTATCGCGGGCAAGCCCGGCAAAATAATCTTTGATACATTTCCCCAGCTCAGCACGTGTTTTTTTCAACAAACCGTCGTCACAAAAATCTTCCCTCGACAAAGCGGGAACAAGGTTGTGCACATTGACCACCGCCCTCAGGAAAAAAGCCCAGCCCGGCAGAAGCCCCTCCCCTCTCTCTGTCAGCAGTATATTGCGCAGATATATGCGGTGGTTTCCTTGCGAACCGGGGGTGGCACGCCGGTTAAGTATATACGCCACCCCTTCCACGCCTCCGGTCTCGCTTCTCAGTGGTATGTAGCCCATAAAACGTTCACTGAAATAATTTTCGCCATACGCCATAATCTCTCCGGCATCGGATATACCGGGAGTAAGCCAGGGCGGGGCCACTTCATTTATCTGGACGGGCATTGAACCTCCCGCAGAAAATCGGATCGGGTACGGCAATATATTCCCGTATAGGCGCAGAAGGCTTCTCAGAGTATTCTCAGAGAAAAATTCCTCCGCCCCCTTTTTACATTTAAGTGTTACGGATGAGCCGACCTCTTTGATTTCAGCCGGCCCTATACGGCAGGAACCATCCTTTCGCATCGTCCATACATATCCGCAACCATCCGTCTTTCTGGTCTTGAATTCTATGCTGTCGGATACCAAAAATCCCGACAGGACGCCTATTCCAAATACACCAATATAATCCGGGGAATCAGTTTTTTGTATTTTTGAGGACTTGCCTGCGGTTGAAAGGAAGGAGCTTATTTCATCAGGCGTCATGCCCGCCCCGCTATCGGTAAATGTTACCTGAGCGGGTTTCCTGCCTGCGGCTTTTGTCAGACGCACATCTATCCGGCGGGGCGCCATGCCGTCACTGACAGCCCGGTAGGCGATCGCGTCCGCCGCGTTCTGCAGGAACTCCCTCACAAATACTCCCGGGGTGCTGTACACGTGACGGGACAGAAGCCCCGCCACTCCCGCGGCGTCAATCTGAAGTCTTAACCCGTGTCTCTTCATGAAAAGACTTTAACAACCCCTTGCCCGGGTGTCAACAACCGGTTTTTATTCCGCGGGCATTAATATGAGTTGTAAAAGTCGTTAACTTTATGTACATTTGGGATAGGGAGTTCATAAGCGGGCTTAACGATGTGAATGCACCTAACTCCCCCACGGGGAGTCGAAGCGAAGCTTCGGAGTGGGAAAGCCACACCTTTCACAAACATAAAGCGCCGCGTTTTATATGCACTACCTAGGGAATAGGCTTTATGGCATCAGATATGACAAACATTGAGCAATTGAGCGTGCTGTATGTCGAAGACGATGACGTCGTACGAGATATCATTGCCTCGCGCCTGGCCACAAGATTTGAAAACGTATACGCCTGTCCCACCGGGGAGGGAGGGCTCAGCATCTTCAAATCCCACCATATAGACCTGGTTCTTACCGACTATCTGTTGCCGCAGATGACCGGCCTGGACATGGTGGAGCAGATCCGCAAAGCCAATTGGGAACTGCCCGTCATACTTATCACGGGCTACACTGACGTGCACTTTATGAAAAAAGCGATTAATCTGGGGATTACGCAGTTCGTAGCCAAGCCGGTGGATATGAAAATGCTCACCAACGCCATAGATATAGCTATACAGCGTGTGGTGGTTGAAAACCTTAAACGTAAAAACCAGGAGCAGGAGCTTGAACTGCTGAAATACCGTGAACGCTACCACTCAAGCCAGCAGGAGATAGCTTTTCTGAAAGAGCTTCACGCCATCCGTAACGACTGCGAAATGCGGGTAATAGACGTTGAGAAAAAAGACGGGGCGACGCAAAGATGGCTTGTGGATCTCGCCTACCACGGACTGGATATCATGAGCGGAGACAGCTACTCCATTCGCCTGCTGGAGGGCAACCGCATGTTCGCCATAGTGCTGGACGCGATGGGAAAAGGACTCGGCGCGTCAGTTACATCCATGATGTCCACCACCTTTATTAACCACCAGATCGAAAAACTGCCCCCGGGCAAAATGCTGGATTTACGCGATCTTACACAGGAGTTCCTGAATTATATCCAGAAGATACTGCTTAAAGACGAAATTTTATGCGCCACACTGGCATTGATAGATTTTAGCAGCGAAACCATGCAATACTGCATGTTCAGTATGCCCAAGATATGGATGCAGCGCATGGACGGACAGGTAACATATATCGCCAGCAACAATCTGCCGATAATACGCTATAATAAAGAGTTTTACATCAATGAAGTATCCATCGGGGATACCTGGAAAATTGTCCTTTCCAGCGACGGGTTTTCGGAAGCCGCTGACGATAAAGACGCATACTATGAGTATATCGCGGAAGACATAAAAGAATCAGCCCTTCTGTCGGTATTGCAAAAAAAGTTTACCGCAAGATACCCCGTGCTGGAAGACGACCTCACCGTGCTTTTTATCCGGCGCAGTATCCAAACCCCGGTTTGGGAAAAGACGTTCGAGGTGTCAAGCACGCTGGAAGAGCTGCACCAGGCTGAAAAATTGTTTGATCTCGCGCTGAACGACGTCAATGGACTCGACAAATCGGATAAAACAAAACTTACCATCGCTTACACTGAAGCGCTCATGAACGCCTTCGAGCACGGCAACCTTGAACTTACGCTCATGGATAAACACCGGTCCCTTAACAACGGCACTTACGACGATCTGGTGAAGGAACGGCAAAAAATATTCGGCGACAGAAAGGTCACTACTCATGTGGCTTTTATTACCGACATCCCTGACCTTATTAGAGTGAGAGTTATAGACGAGGGGGCGGGGCTGCCGCCCAAGATAGAGCCCGTAACCGAACGCGACCCGCTGTTGCTGTGCGGCAGGGGAATGGAAATCATAAAGCAGTATGTGGATCAGGTGTATTATACTCGTAAAGGCAACGAAATAATAATGGTAAAAGCTTTACAGAATAAGTAATTTTTTTCACAGGAGTATGTCAGAAGCAATGTGCATTCGGGATCCATGAACCCTCCCCCGGGGAGGGGCGGTTTTTTTCCGGACTCCTTGAAGTCCCCCTTGGTGGACTAAAGAGCAAAGCGCTCCACGGATGGGGCGCAACCGCCGCAGGGATGCGGTACGGCCATGGATAGGCGCTGAACAGACAGGAGACTACTATGAACATCAAAGTGAACAGTTCTTCCGAGCTTGTGGTATACGGCAACATCAAAAATGTGAATGATTATCAGGAGATCAAGCGCGTCATCACCGACATGCTCCGCGAAGGAAGCGGGCAGCTGACCATATATATGCCTGATTCCTTCTCAATAACCTCGTCAATCATAGGGTATTTTTTAAAACTTGTTTACCAGGACGGGGTGAAACTGAGCCTTATGGTATCCGATGAAAGACTTCTGAGTCTGCTGAACGACCTGCGGCTCACAGAGGCTTTTAATGCAAAAAAAGTGGAACCGCAAAACTCATAACCTTGAAATACGGCAAAAAAATCCACTTGAATTAATCACGATATGCAGATAATATATCGTTACGAAAATATTTTATGAACTTTTCATTATCATATCTGTCTTAGAAGCCAAAGGGGTATGCAAATGCAGGACAGCCAGATAGTAGGCAGTGTGCTGGACGGTGATTCGAAGGCTTTTGAGCTGTTGGTTCTGAAGTATCAGAAACCGCTCTATTATGCCGCCAACGCCATAACCAAGAATCCGGCCGCAGCCGAGGACATTGTGCAGGATGCGTTTGTGAAAGCTTTTGAAAAGCTTGACACCCTTAAAAATCCGTCCGGATTTTATCAGTGGATTAAAAAGATTGTGGTTAACATGGCTTTGAACCTTTATGACAGAAACAAATGGAATGTGGATGTATCAAGTGACGACGAAAACGACTTTTTCGACAATATCGCGGTTTACGACACTCCCGAAGAAAAAACACTCAAAGATGAATTAAAACAATATATAAAAGTTTTTGTCGACGCGTTGCCGGAAAAACTCCGGCTCGTTCTCGTCATGCGTGAAATAGATGATTTGAGTTACGAAGAGATTTCAGAGCTCCTTAAAATCCCAGTGGGGACCGTGAGATCCCGCCTGTTCAACGCCCGTCAAGTATTACGTGATCGGCTTATCAAACAGGGGCTTGCGGACGGCGTTTATGAAGAACATGAAATCTGACGGACCGGGAGGTCAGAATTTATGAAGTGTACCCGTTTTTATGAAATTATCTCTGCTTTTGTGGATTCGGAGGCCACCGCACTTGAACAGCTTGCCCTTCAGGAACATCTGAAAAGCTGTCCGAACTGCAAAAGCGAGCTTGCTTCACAGTATTCACTCAGGGAGATGCTCAGCGAATACCAGCCGGTTTTCGACAGGATCGATATATCGTCCAAAGTCATGCAGCGAATTTCTTCCCCGGTAAGATTCTCAATAGAAGAGCCGCCGGCATTTTTTGATGCTCCGGCACACAAAACCCCCCAATGGGTAGCTGTAGCGTTTATGCTGGCGATAACTGCGGCGGCTGTTTTTTCCGCGCACCGCGCCAACACAAGCGTCGCCAACGCAGCAAGCGACCCGGCCATGGCTTATACAAGCTACATATACGAACATGTTAACGACGGGAACACCAGCCGTTCCGCTTTGAATAACAATCCTATGTATAAGCAGGTGAGTCTGAACAGATGAGACGCCTTGCCCTGCCGTTGTTGATTTTCTTCATGGCGGCGGCACTCCCTTCCATATCCCGCGCGGAAGATGTGATCTTTTTCCGTATGGCCCATAATGACGGAACCGTTTCTTTTTTCAATTTCAATACTCCTTTTGTCCCCCCCATGGTGCAGGAAATAGCGCTCATGACATTGCGCAAGCCGTTCTATCCCAACCTTATTGAGTCAGAGTATTACCAGCTTTCCATAACACACGGGGTACTATGGGAAGGGGAAAAGGTAGTGCAGTACGACTACACTCCGCTTCTGCCCGACCGTTTCAGGCATGTACTGTGGGTTACCGAAGATCTGTCCTCGGTAGTCAAACTTGAAATATACGACAACAACAATAAGCTGCTCTATTGCGCCATATGCCTGTCGCAGCATATCCCGGCCAACGCGCCGCCCCCTATAAAAAAACCTTCCGAACAGCGCGCGCACTACTTCGGTTTCGTAAACCAGCACACCGAAACACAGCCGGATGGCGGAATGCGCATGCTTTTCACCGACGGACTGAACAGATTTTCCGTATTCCGCACCCCTATTCCCGGCAAGCCTCAGCGCACCGGAACGGAAAAAGTTTCGGAATCTGACAATAAGAGCGGTTCCCAGGCTGAACGCCTCATAGTATATGGGAATTATGTATACAACGAAAACAGAGACGGCTTTAAATACACCGTGGTAGGTACAATCCCCTTTGATAAAATGGAAGAGATGATTGATATGCTGCCCGCGTCCGCTCTCAAAAACAAAAAAACAATAAAAAATAAAGATCTTGCCGCAGACAGCATTGCGGACAATATTTCAAATAGTAGTTCGGATAACGTTTCAGATAACGTTTCAGGCAATATTTCAAAATAACCGGAGGTCTTCCCTATGCGCAGAATAAAAGTTTTGGCTATCTGTGTGTTTATTATTTCACTTATAGCGGTTCAGGCATACGCAGTGCCGGAATCGTTCGTTCCGGTGGTAAAAGCCACCAGAGACGCCGTAGTTCATATCAATACCACCGCCACTGCCACGCGCAGCCCCAATCCGTTCATGGATGACGATGTCTTCCGCCGCTTTTTCGGCGGGAACGGCATGCCCCCCCAACAGTATAAAGTACGCGCATCCGGCACCGGTTTCATAGTTGACCCGGCAGGGTATGTAATTACAAACAACCACGTCATCGACAACGCTGACGAGATAACCGTCAAGGCCAGCGACAACAAAGAGTACAAAGCCACCCTGGTGGGCAGAGATTCCCTCACTGACCTCGCACTGATTAAAATCGATACGAAAGGCGCGAAACTGAAAGCCCTCACTCTGGGTGACTCAGACGCAGTGGAGACCGGTGAGTGGGTTATAGCCATAGGCAACCCCATAGGTTACGAATGGACGGTCACCTCAGGAATTATATCCGCCAAAGGGCGTAATCTTGGCGCAGGGCCGTATGACAATTTCATACAGACCGATGCGGCAATCAACCCGGGAAACTCCGGCGGACCGCTTATCAATATGAAAGGGGAAGTTATAGGTATTAACACCCTTATAAGCACAGCCGGCCAGGGGCTCGGTTTCGCTGTCCCCGTAAACATGCTCAAAGAGCTGCTTCCACAGCTCAAGGCCGGCAAAGTGCATCGCGGCTGGCTGGGGATTACACTGCAGGATATAGATGAAAACCTGGCCAAATCTTTCGGCCTGCCGGACACGAAAGGTGCATTGGTAGCCGATGTGGTCAAAGGTGATCCGGCTGACAAAGCCGGGCTGCAGCCGGGCGATATCATAAAGCAGGTGGATCAGAAATATATCGAAAACACAAGGGATCTTACCCAGTTCATCGGCGGCAAACAGCCCGGGCAGACTGTAAAAATCACCCTCATCCGCGACGGCAAGGTCACAGCGAAAGATGTGAAGCTGGGTGAACGTCCCGGATCTGACAGCGTCACTCCTGCTCAAAACACACCTTCCGCAACCGCTCCGTTGAAGGTCAGAGACCTTAGCCCGAATGAAAAAGACAGGCTCGGGGTAAGCGGGGGCATCCTTATCACCGGAGTAATGACTGACTCGGCCGCAGCAAACGCGGGTGTTTCCGCGGGGGATATCATCACATGGATGAACCGCGAAGACATCACAAGCGCCAAACAATTCAACGACCTCTACAACGCGGTCAAAAAAGGGAGCAGTATATCGCTCCGTATAATTAACCAAAGTGGTGTTAGATTTGTGGCTTTCGAAAAAGAGTAACCCCCTGTCGGCGGAAATATTATAGAACAAATAGTATATGTTGACATATTTTCGCCGCAGTACTACAATCCGGAATTATTGTTATAGTAACAACGGATATTACACGGAGGTACCAGATGAGAAAAGGCTTTATTAAAAAGGGTTTGTTGGCACTTATGGTATTGGCGTTCACTGCTGCGCTCGCAGTTGCCGCAACCCCGGACGCTCCAGCGACCATCAACCTTAAAGAGGCCTGGAACGTTAACCCTGAGGGGAAAGCACAGAAAGCGGTTATCTTTGACCACGCGCTGCACCAGAAAAACAACACATGCACTGACTGCCACGCGACAGATCAGGGCGGCAAATTCACCCCTCCCGGCGAAATCAAAGGGATGAACGATAAGAACGCCGCCCACAAATTCTGCTGGACAACATGCCATGTGGAAAAAAAGGTTTCGGTCGGCAAAACCTGTACAAAATGCCACACAAAAGCCTAATTTCACACAAATCCTGTTAAAAAGGGGGGGCGTTTATGCCCCCTGTTTTTTTTATGAAGATAACTCTCTATATTCAGCCCGGCGCCTCTAAAACGGAATTAAACGGTACGCATGACGGAATAGTCAAGCTGCGTATATCAGCCCCGCCTGTAGAAGGGGCGGCAAACAAAGCCGTAGTCGAATTCATTGCTAAAAGCCTTGGTCTTTCCAAATCATCCGTCAAAATAGTTTCAGGAGAGAAATCCCGCATCAAAACGGTGGAGTTTGACGAAGATAAAATCAAAGATCGCGATAAGATCGCCCTCTTTACGCCGCAGACACTGAGGGATTAGGCGTCCCGCCGTGTCACCGGATCACGCGTCCGCCGCGTTTAACCAGCTCACACCAGCTCATATTTTTTTAAAAGCTCTTTGGCTCTCTCCTTATACTTATCCGCTCCGGATTTCAGAACTACCTGCGATAAAAAGAATTTGGCATTTTTCCTGTCGCCGACCTTGTTGCACACAACACCGGTGACAATCATAAGGGGAAAGGCCTGTTTACCGTCGTCCATGCTGGACTCACTGAATGCCGCTAAAAACAGCTCCCTCGCTTTTTTAACAGCCATCATTTCCTGGTCTTCGTCGCCGCATATATTGTAAAGCCAACTGAGCCTGAGCCAGAGTTTCGCATGAATAAGGCTCCGGCCTGTGTTGAAGCATTCGTTGACACAAAACATCGCGAAATAATACGCCAGAAATACATCGTTGATGTCATATTTAGATTTATCTATATTATACTGCATTTTTGTCTTATATGGCAGCATTGTCTTCTGGAAATACTGGAGGGTGGCCCTCCCTTTGTCAAAATACTCTCTCAGCGCCGTATACCAGCATGCAGGGCATGATATAACGTCATAATACAGTGGTTCTATCCCTTCATAATGCAAACGGGAATCGTCATCCGACGCAACCGAAGTCAGCTTATCATTGTAGATAAGCGATTTAAATGACTGCTGGCATACCGGGCAGAAATAGTATTTTTCTTGCAGATACTGGCCGTCAGTTGTAATCGGAGTATCAGCCGGCTTATGGCCCATGGGGAGGATCTGCTTGCCGTATTTCGCAACTTCGGCAGTGTGAATCAGAAGTTCAATGCGGTCGCAAAACATCTTTAACACAGCAAAGGCTGATTTCGGTTCGTTCTTGAAAAACTTTTCTACGTTATCCGGCTTAAGCACAATCATCTCGGTCTCTTTGATTGCGGCATAGGTTTCAGTGGCAACACCGCCCGGAAAGTTAGCCCCACTGATAAAGTTTCCGGGGCGTATATCAGCAATTTTTTTCCTGCTGCGGAAAATTCCCGAAGAACCTTTCATCACGGCATAGATATTGCTTACCTGCTCCTCTTCATTGATGATTACAGACTGGGCGGGGTATATTTTGAAGTAGGATTCCTCCGTCTTATTAATGGAAAAATTATAAAAATCCCCTCCTCCCACTGAAAAAAAGTACTCCGGGTTTGATTCGTGCTTTGTTTTAGTTCCCGACGCTGCGGGAGCCGGTGCCGCCGGGGCGGCATCTTTCAGCAGAGCCGCGTGTAGCCCCCAAATTTTATTGAACAAAACTTTGAATATATAAACCGAAGACTCGGGTTCATACATGAAAAATTTAAAAACATCAGTCCTGTCGAGCGCCACTATGGAGCACTCTTCCTGAGCAACGGCGGTTTCCGTGCTCTTTTTTTCCGTAAAAAACGGCATCTCGCCGAAAAAATCTTCCTGTTCCACAGTGCGCAGTTTAGTCTCACCGTAGTTTTTGTAGTTATTATAAATCCCCACGCGCCCTTTTGTAACAAGGCACAAAGCGTTCGATTTCTTTCCCTCACACATGATGATATCGCCAGCGGCGAAATGGCTAACTACAAAGTTAGGAGATTTAAGCTTTATCATAATTCCCTCAAAAACCTTCCCGGCTTGCTTCTATATATACAATGCACCCGCACCATGTTCACTGCAATTGAGAATTCAGATCCACCACTACTATTTCGGCGTAGCTTGCGGTTCTTATGGGTGGTCCCCATGTGCCGAAACCGCAGCTTACTATCAGATTATATGCCCCCTTACTCCAAAATTTCCAGGGATTTATATATATTTTTTCCACAATGAGATTGAAGGGGAAAAACTGGCCGTTGTGCGTATGTCCTGAAAGCTGCAGATCCACGCCGTTTGCAGCCGCTTCGGTAATCACGCTGTTTTGCGGTTGATGATCCGCAACTATAACAGGCTTTGACATATCAACACCGGCAAGAAGCTCTCCCAGTCCTGCGCGGGAATGTCCCTTGAAACTCACGGAAGCCAGATCATCTCTCCCTATCAGCGTTATACCAAGCGGCTCCAGAAGGACTTTTTCATCCCGTAACACTTTCATACCGGCGGCGGCATACTCTTTCGCGGCTTTTTCAGCGTCACCTCCGTAATACTCATGGTTCCCCATTATCGCGTAAACACCGTACCTGCTCTTTATCTGCGAAAAATACCCGGTTACCCCCTTGTCGAGGTACGGTTGCAGTTCCCCGTCTATGATATCGCCGGCGAATATCACCAGATCCGTATCCAGCCCGTTAAGCCTCTCAACCAAACCCTTTATCCCGCTATTGCGGGTAAACGTCGTGATATGCAGGTCGGAAATCATGGCAATTTTTATGTTTTCAACACCGATGGGTTTATCCACGGCTATATTATAGTGAGTCTCCCGGGGAGAGTTCGCGATATAGAGCCCCGCCGCGTAATACAGCAGAACCAGCGCTGCGACCACAATCCCCGTCTGGACGGAGTGTGCCTTCACAAAAAAGAAAAACGGCTGCAACGGCTTTACCACCCTCGCCAGGAGCAGGATAAGGTCCGCGCACGCAACCGCAAGCAAGGCCACCACGCAAAGAGCAAACAGCGAGGTTACAAAAAAATAAACCGGACCGGGCATCTCAAGATTATATGTCCGCGTGACAACACGACAGATCCAGTAAATCTGGGTAACCGCCAGCACTGTCAGCCAAAAAACCAGCCTGTTGTGGATAACCGGATTAAACGCGGCCCATGCGTTAAGCCCCAGAAAAAGTCCTATGAAGGCATTTACAATAATAAAAATAAGATAAAATGACATCACTCAGTTTTCCTCAGAAGGTTGTAAATAACATCAGTCAACATAGCGGCAAAGGCACCGTCCTCTCCGTCAAATGCCGGGCGTTCCCTGCCGCGCACATAAAGCACAGCGAAAACCGAATCTACGTCTCCACCCTGCCTGGTATTGGCAATAAAATGCCGCCCTTCCCTGGTGAAAACCGAATTTCCCGAATTGGTGCCCGCAAGGTAAGGCAGAACAGACATAAAGAGTTCCTCACCGCTGTCTTTATCTATATTAACCGTACCCGACCGGTGTTCCCGGCCTTCCTGCCGCCAGATTACAATGCCGTCAGCATCAATGGCCGCACAAAGCTCCGCCAGAAGAGGCTCAGGCAGTTGTTCACCGGCGGTTATCCTTACAAGGACACCGGAAAGACGCAAGACCGCCGCATAATAACGGGCGTTTTTCATCTCAATCCCGGCGATCTGCTTCTCTTTTATACGCAAAAGATACTCAGTTAACTTCAGGAGCTGCTTTGTGTCCTTCTCTTTCAGGTAGCCTTTTTCAAGCTCCCGTTTGTCCTTCTTGCCGGACGTGTCGCCGAACGCCGCGTTTAGATCGGCGCGCAGCTGGCTCATAGTGTCTTTCAATTGTGATGAAAATTGAATGTCGTCCGGCATAATATTTATCTCAACTTCGCGCCAAATTCTTTGCTCAGCGTCTCCGCCATACCCATCAACAGGGGATTGATCTCTTCGTCCGTCAGAGTAGCCTCCATAGAACTGAAGAAGACGCGGAAGGTCACACTGCGCTCGCTGTCCTCGAACCCTTTGCCCGAGTAAACGTCATACAGAACCACATCCTGTACCAGCGGGCTGGCGGCTTTCATGGCCTCCATCATCCTGTCGGAAGCTGTATCTTTCCCCGCAACAACGGATATATCTTTATACACCGACGGGAATCTGGAAAACGGCTTGTATTCAATATTCTTTTCCGCCGCCATTGCCGTCAGCAGGTCGAAATCAAATTCGGCAATGTATACGGAAGATTTAAGATCAAGTTTTTCAATAAGATCCGGGTGCAGCGCGCCCATGCAACCAACGGTCTTTTTGCCAACGGATATCAGCGCTGATTTGCCCGGATGGAGGAAGGCGGGTACGCCTGCCTGTGAATAAGCCTCATCCAGTCCGAGAAAGTTAAATATATTTTCACACACACCTTTCAGGCAGTAAAATGTATCCGCCTGCACGGCGCCGCTCCATGATAATGGGTTAAAATCACCCATCACTCCCAATGTCATACGGGTGCGCTCTTTCGGCTGTCTGCTTTCTCCCGCTGATTTAAACACAGTCGCAAACTCGAAAACCTTTATAGATCGTTCACCCTGGTTCCAGTTGTTCTCAAGGGTACGTACCACGCCAGGGAAGACAGACATCCGCAAAGTACTCATTTCTTCCGATATGGGGTTCACAAGCGGAACAGAACACGATACATCTTCAAAAAGCTCCAGATAGGTTTTGGACATGAACGAATAATTTATTACCTCATTGAAGCCCAGCGAAGCAAGTCTGTATCTGACCTCTTTCCTGCGACGCAGGTTCTCGGGCAGACGCAGGCCGTCGGAAGTGAATTCAGGCATGGTATATGGTATCTTTGAAAGGCCTGAGAGCCGGGCCACTTCTTCCGCAAGCCCCGCACCGTGAACAATGTCCGGCCTGTGCGAAGGAATACCGGCAAACACTTTATCTTTATCAATCGACGCCATCACCCCCACCCGTCCGAGCAGATCAATAACGGCGGCGGCGGAAAACTTTTTACCTATGAGATTGTTGATATATGACCTGGTGGTGGTAACCGTGCGAATCGCAGGAGGAAGAGTCCCATCCGCCAGGGCACCGTGGAGCACCCGCCCGCCGCAGATCCCGGCAATCAGACCGGAAGCGTAGTCCAGCAGAGTGCGCGTACGGCCGTAGTCCACACCGCGGGCGTACCTGTACGCCGAATCCGAATTAATCCCCAGCTTCCGTGAAGTCACGGCAACCGACTTCGGCGAAAAATAGGCGCATTCCAGAAGCAGTTCGGTGGTTTTATCGTTAATGCCGGAGTGTTCCCCACCCATGACTCCCGCGAGGCCCAGCACTTTCTTATGGTCGGCTATTACCGTCATGCTTTCGTCCAACAGACGCTCTTTTCCGTCGAGAGTGATTATCTTCTCCCCTTTTTCAGCGCTGCGGACTATAATGCCCTTTTCAATCTCCTTCAGGTCGAAGGCGTGCAGCGGCTGCCCGTACTCGATCATAACATAGTTGGTCACGTCAACCACGTTATTAATGGGGCGCAGGCCGGCGCTTTTCAGCCTTTTTTGCATCCAGAGCGGGGACGGCCCTATTTTCACACCTTTGATCACCCTTGCCGAGTAATAGGGACAGCTTTCAAGGTTCCGGACTTTCACCGACGCCACGGAGTCTGCCCGCTCTTCATCTTCCTCAACCGCGAAAGCGTTGACGCGCACGGGCCTGTTAAACACGGCGGCTATATCCCGCGCTACGCCATATATGCTCAGGCAGTCGCCCCGGTTTGGTGTGATGCCGATCTCAAACACACTGTCACCAAGCCCCAACACGGGGTTCGCATCCTCACCCGGTTTAAAATCCCCATCCAGAACGATGATGCCGCTGTGGCTGTCTGAAAGTCCCAGTTCACGCTCTGAACACAGCATACCCGCCGACTGGACGCCGCGTATTTTGGCCTCCCCTATTTTGAGCCCGCCGGGCAGCACAGCCCCCGGTTTTGCAAGCACAACCGTCTGTCCCGCCGCCACGTTGGGTGCCCCGCAAACGACCCGAATCTCGTCTTTGCCGTCAAAAACCATGCATACCTTGAGTTTATCGGCGTTCGGGTGCTTTTCCGCTTTGCGGACGTGGGCGATATAGAGGCCGGCTATTGGTTTAGCCCCATGGACGGCTTCCACTTCCAATCCGGCAAATGTCAGTTCTTTCGCAATCTTTTTAGGAGACAGTTTCTCCAATGAAACGTAATCATTCAGCCACTGATAGCTCGCTTTCATATAAATATGTCTCCTAGAACTGGCTTATAAATTTAAGGTTGTTTTCAAAAAAGAGGCGCAGGTCATCAATGCCGTATTTAATCATGGCGACGCGCTCTATCCCCATGCCGAAAGCAAAACCGCTGTATTTGTTCACATCAATTTGCACAGCCCTGAGCACCTCCGGCGCAACCATGCCGCTGCCCGCAATTTCCAACCAACCTGTGCCCTTGCAGACGCGGCAGCCGCTCCCACCGCACATCACGCAGCCCATGTCCACCTCCATCGAGGGTTCCGTAAACGGGAAGTAACTGGATCTAAACCGCACAGGAATGTCGTCACCGAACATCTCCTTTACAAAGTGCGCCAGTGTGCCTTTCAGGTCGGCCATGCTGACTTTTTTATCCACAAGAAGCCCTTCCACCTGATGGAACATCGGGGAATGGGTCATATCATAGTCCGACCGGTACACCTTGCCGGGGGCTATGATGCGTACTGGCGGTTTCTGTTTCAGCATTGTTCGGATCTGCACCGGGGATGTATGCGTGCGCATAACCACGTTGTCCGAAAGGTAGAATGTGTCCTGCATATCCCTTGCCGGGTGCCCTTTGGGCATATTCAGAGCTTCGAAGTTATAATAATCAAGCTCCGCTTCGGGACCTGTGGCCACGCCATAGCCCATCGCTCCGAAGATAGAGACTATCTCGTCGTATATTTTATACACGGGGTGCAGGCTGCCGGAAGGCATGGGCACGCCGGGCATTGTCACATCCAGCTTTTCGGAGGCAAGTTTTGCGTTGCGCCCGGCAGATTTAAGCGCTGCCTCTTTTTTGTCATACAGCTCTTCAAAATTAACCCGCACTTTCTGTATCTCAGCGCCCGCCGCTGGCCTGTCCGCAGGGGAAAGCCCGCCCAATTGTTTGTTCAGCTCGCTGATAAGTCCCTTTTTCCCGAGGTATTTTACCTTTACATTATACAGTTCCTGAACGGAGCCTGCTTTATTTATTTCCGCCGTGAAATCCGCAATCATCGGATTGTGTACGCTCATTCTTCGCACCGCCTTGTTGAACATAGTTCGTAAGGGGTTATATTAATATAAAGAAACGGCTAAAGCAACATTATTTAGTTGCAATAGCCGCCGAAATAACTATGATAAATTAACTTTATTTTCGAGGTGAAAATCATGAAAAAGTTAATTTTGGGAGCGCTAATCATGGCAGCAATGAGCGGAACCGCGTTTGCAGCAGCGGGAGATTTCGCCGCCTTTATGGTAGGCGACATTAAGATTGTCGCATTGTCAGATGTCTACGGCACAAACAACACAGGCAATCTGATAGGCTACACCGCCGAACAGAAAGCAAAATATACGCCGGACGATAAAGTAATACGTTCTGTGAATGCTTTCGCGGTGATCACAAAAGATAAAACCATACTAATGGATACCGGGCTGGGGAAAGATGCCGGCAAAATGTTCGACGCGCTGGCAAAAGCCGGCATTAAGCCTGAAAACGTGGATCTGGTAATCATCACTCACATGCACAACGACCACATCGGCGGATTGTTGACAGACGGCAAACTCTCCTTCCCCAAAGCCGATGTATGGATTTCCAACCCCGAAAAAAAATACTGGTACGATGAAGCAAAAGGCGCCAGCGCCGTGAAAGTGATCGACGCCTACGGCAAAAAGATCAAGCTGTTCAACTTCGGCGACAAGATCACCCCGGAAATCACCTCCGTGGGAGCTGTGGGACATACGCCCGGGCATACCGCCTTCCTGGTCACATCGGGGAACGACAAGATGCTCGTATGGGGCGACGTGATGCACGTGGCAGAAGTACAGTTCCCTCTGCCGCAAATAGGTATAACCTATGATGTGGACACTAAAACAGCCATTGCCACGCGCATACGCATACTGGACGAGTGCGTCAAGAATAACTGGCGCATAGCAGGCATGCATCTGCCGTTTCCGGGAGTGGGGAAAGCTACTAAAGACGCCGCAGGATATAAATGGAATCCTGAAAAGTGATTAAGGAGCCGGACCAGGGTGAACTGTGATATGGGCGCTCTGCTGCGTTGTTTCCTCGGAGCCAATCCTCATTACCGTTAAAGGTAACTCCGAGCTTGCAGGTCTTTATCGCAGCACGCTCCCGCTAGTCGTTGATAACAAGCGACCAACGGAAGCGGGATAGCGGTAGCTAAGTTCCAGGAGGATGCCTCTACGAGGCCCACTCAGAAGCCGCCTTGCATCGCATCCCATCTGAAAGTTCACCCTCCGGCACTAAATCCCCCTCTCCAGCAGCTCTCCCCGCCGGGGAGAGCAAGCTGATCTTTTTCGCAAAGACTTCACTTGCTTTACAATAGACTGCATCACGCCTCCGGCAAAGTAGAAATTGACTTTCCCCGCCCCCTGCCTGTATAATAGCTACGGAATATGAAAACCCTTTATAAGATAACATTTTTGAACGAAAAGCACGAGCCGCTCCAGATATACGCCGGCAGCGTGCGTATGTCCGATATACTGGGGCTGGTCGAGGCCGGTGACATCGTGTTTGTGGATTCATCCGAAGTGATAATCAATCCCGAAGACGACAAAATAAAAAAACTCTTCCATAACGTGGCAACGACAATGCTTCCCATAAGCAGCATCGTGCGGATCGACGAAATTACGCTGAAAAAAGATACGCCGGTCATAAGGTTGTACAGGACGAATGAAAAAAGTAACTAAGGCTATACTGCTCGAAATACTGCCCCTTTTTGTGATGGGCAACTTTTTTTTTGTATTCCTTCTTCTCATGGAGCAGATGGTGCAGCTCGCGGAGCTTCTTTTTGTGCATAGCATACCGTTCGTCCTCATCGCGAAAACGGTAATGTACTATCTGCCGTCATTTTTAGTGATCACCATCCCGATAAGCACACTGTTGGCGGTTCTTCTCGCCTTCAGCAGGTTTTCGGCCGATTCGGAGCTTGTGGCCATGCAGGCCTGCGGCGCGAGCGGGTTTTCTTTCATTAAACCGGTCCTCATATTCGGGATAGCCGCGGCGCTCATGGGTGTCTACCTCAGCACGGTTCTCCTTCCCAAAGGGAGTACCCTGGCGGTGGACAACCTCAATAATATGCTTGAAAACCTTTCCATCAACGACATCCGTGAAAAAGAGATGTATACCGACATAACAGGGATCATATTTTACGCAAACAAAAAGATAGACAGCGCCAACTTCGAAGAGATCATCATGATTGACAGCAATGAAAAAGCGATTATATCAGCAAAAAAAGGGACCATACGCCCGAGCCTGAACCGCTCGCTTATTATGCTGTTTGATAACGGCAGGTTTACAATGACGGACAAAAACCAAACCTACACCAGCATGGCCTTCGGCAAGCTGTCCGTCAATTTCCCCGTAAACCTCAAGATAGAACAACTCCCGATGAATGAACGGCTTATGAGTCTTGCCGATCTGCGTAAAAATTTCCCCACAGCCCCGATTTATAAATTTGAATATTGGAAACGCTTTTCCATGCCTGTCGCCGCCGTCATACTCGGACTCCTGGGGCTTTCCCTCGGTGTTTTTTTGCAAAGATCGGGCAGATCGATGGGCCTGGTTCTGTCTTGCGCCGTGGCGCTGACGTTTAATGTCCTTTTTATCGTAGGCGAAAATTTCGTCGGCAAATATAACCCGGCCTTCCTCGCATGGATGCCGGTTATCGTGTTTTCGCTGATTTTAATACCTGCATTACGTAAATCCGTGAGGTAAAAATAATATGACCGGAGTGATAGACTACAAGGCGGGCAATCTACGCAGTGTGGAAACAGCGCTGCAATATATAGGGGCACGCTATTTCGTGTCGGATGACCCTGAAAAACTCCTCAAAAGTGATAAGCTGATCTTCCCAGGAGTCGGACACGCCGGAGCGGCAATAGACAGGCTGAATGAGCTGGGCATGGCCGAAATGATCCGTCAATATGCCGAAACCGGAAAGCACATTTTCGGGATATGTCTGGGCAGCCAGATATTCATGGACGGATCCGAGGAGGGCAATACGCCCTGCATAGGCCTGATACCGGGCAGTACAAGGCTTTTACCCCCCAAAGGTTTAAAAATTCCGCAGATTGGCTGGAACCAGGTCAAACAAACCGTGAAACACCATATATTCAACGAAATTGACGATAACGCATCATTTTATTTTGTCCATTCATATTACACGGAACCGGCGGACAAAAAAAATGTTTTATGCGAAACGGATTACGGCTTCACATTTGCGTCCGGCGTATTCAGGGACAATATATGCGCAGTACAGTTCCATCCGGAAAAATCGGGCAAATTCGGGCTAAAAATGCTGGAAAATTTTATAAAATCATAGACCGGGGGTATTGCAGTATGCTTGAAAAACGTATTATAGTCTGTCTTGACGTGCGCGACGGGAAAACCACCAAGGGGATTAAATTCAAAGGGAATGTCGATATAGGCGACCCGGTGGAGATGGCTAAACTGTATTATGAACAGGGGGTAGACGAACTCGTGCTGTACGATATTACCGCCTCCGCTGAAGGACGGGGCGCAATGATGGATGTCGTGGAAGCCGTGGCAAAGCAGATATTCATCCCGTTCACCGTCGGCGGCGGGATATCAAGCATAGATCAGATCCGGCGTATACTGCTGGCCGGGGCTGACAAGGTGAGCATCAACTCCCCGGCGGTGAAAAATCCCGCGCTTATTGAAGAAGGGGCGGCAATATTCGGCAGGCAGTGCATTGTATTAGGGATGGACGCCGTGAAGGACGCGGAAATGCCCTCAGGATACCGGGTACTCATCAACGGTGGGCGCACAAAGACCGATAAAGACGCCCTCGCCTGGGCACTGGAAGCTGAAAAACTCGGAGCCGGCGAGATAGTGCTGAACTCGGTGGACGCCGACGGCACCAAAGAAGGATACGAATGTACGCTGACCCGTATGATCAGCGAAGCGGTAGGGGTGCCGGTGGTAGCCTCCGGCGGCGCCGGGAAACCTGAGCACCTCGCGGAAGTGCTGACAAGCGGTAATGCCGACGCCGCGCTGGTGGCGAGTATTGT
>JAVBTI010000038.1:0-3539 GCA_031556255.1 Deferribacterales bacterium
ATTCCCGCCGTGTCACAAGGTGTGCCAGGGCAAAAAGAAGTGATACGATGATATTCGCTGTTACTTTGGGCCATGACGCAGGCATTTTATAAAGCAGCAATTCCAGTAAGCCGCCCCGGAATATGGTTTCTTCCGCCACAGGGGCGAATATCAGATACACGGCGACGGCTTTAAGGCTCCACGGGATGCTCTGGCCTGAGTAGAGAACCCAGGCCAGCACGGGCAAACTTAAAGCAAGGGAAATGTATGTGTCGCGTGTGATCGTTTTCATGCCGGAAGATAGCGCGGATTGGGGGGGAAAGTCAAATTTTATCGGGGCTGGTCTGCCCAGCGTCCCGGTTGAAATTGAAAATATCGTTTCCCTCATTTCAGCTCAGGCGGGAATCAAGTCTTCGCCATCTGTTATCCCGTCCTCCTGTCAGGAATGACGAAAAAGGCCGTGGAATTCGGCCATCTATAATGCCGGGATGACGAAGGAACAGATTGCGGCGGGACAGTGGCCCGCCGCAATCTGTCTACAACACATTAACAGGTTTTTTTAGCCGTTTGATTTTCCCATTCACGGTCTTTTCCAGTTCATCCACGAACTCCACAAAGCGCGGCATTTTGTATGACGCGGTTTTGTCTTTTACATAATGCTGAATCTCTCTGGCCAGTTGTGGACCCGCCTTGTCCCTGTGCTCCGGAAGCAGCACTACGGTGGCTTTTATCACCTGCCCGCGGATATTGTCTTTCACGCCGGTCACCATGGATTCGAGCACATATGGGTGTGAGTTCAGTGTTTTCTCCACCTCGAACGAACCGACGCGGTAGCCGGAGCTTTTTATCACGTCGTCGTTTCTGCCCATGAACCAAAAATATCCCTCGGCGTCGCGCATGGCTATGTCGCCGGTGCGGTATACACCGTCTTTATAGGCTTTTGCCGTCAGTTCTTCATTCTTATAGTAACCGATGAAGAGCCCAGCCGGGCGGAACCTGTCCACGCGGATTATTATTTCTCCCGGTTCACCGGGCGCGGCGGCAAGTCCATCCTCGTTGACCAGTTCAATGTCGTACGCGGGGTTTGCCACGCCCATTGAGCCCGGCCTGGGTTCGACCCAGGGGAAGGTTATGATTGTGGCTGTGGTTTCTGTCTGACCGAATGCTTCATGGATCTTAATTCCCGTGGCGGTGTAAAAAGATTCAAAAAGCGCCGGAGAGAGCGGTTCGCCTGCCGCCGTGCAATATCTGAGCGATGACAGGTCGTAGTTGTGTATATCATCCCGCATGAGCGCCCCATAAACCGTGGGCGGCGCGCAGAAAGAAGTGACCGCGAACTTTTCCAACAAGTGGAGGAGCGTTTTCGGCTTAAAAACGTCGTGGTCGAACACAAACACCCCTGCACCCGTAATCCACTGTCCGTACAGTGAGCCCCATACGGCTTTTCCCCAACCGGTATCCGCGAGGGTTAGGTGCAGGCTGTTTTCGTTTAAGTTGTGCCAGTATTTGGCTGTGGTGATATGCGCCAGCGGATATGTGCAGCTGTGGATAACCATCTTCGGCTCCCCGGTGGTGCCGGATGTGAAGTAGAGGAGGAGCGGGTCGCTGTTTTCATTGACATGCGCCGGCCGAGTGAACGGCGCCGCTTCAGGGTACTCTTTCCGCAGGTCGCGCCATCCGTCGGGTATATTTTCGCCGCAACACACATAATGCATTATAGTGGGGGATTCCGCTGCCGCGTCGTCGATATTTTTCACGAGGTAGCTGTCATCGGTGGAGATAACCATCTTCACGCCCGCGGCATTGTTGCGATAAACGAGGTCGGCCGCTGTAAGCATGTGTGTGGCGGGTGCAGCGATAGCGCCCAGTTTGTGCAGGGCCGTTATAGCGAACCAGAACTCAAAGCGCCGCTTGAGGATCAGCATCACCACATCTCCTTTGCCTATGCCCAGGCTCTGGAAGTAGGAGGCCATGAGGTCGCTTCCCCGTTTCATATCGCTGAAGGTGAACGCCCTGTGGTCTCCTGAAGCATTTGTCCAGCAGAGCGCCAGTTTATCGGGTGCCTGTGCCGCCCAGCCGTCCACCACGTCGTAGCCGAAATTAAAATTATCGGGAATTATTAATTTGTAATTATTTTTAAAATCTTCTGTGTTTGAAAACACTGTCTGTTTCAAATATTTTTCTAACATACGGCACCTTAAACCTCTAAATTAAGCCTATAATATAGGATTAAAAATAATAAAATCTACTGCTTTACCATGGCACAACTCTCATTGCCCAACCAGAGATACTCTATTTAGATTACCCAAATTATATTACCCAAATAGAATGGTTGTTTTTGAATGGGATTGTACTATATTAATCATGATGAATCAGTATTTAAATGACTTACCCTTTCTTGGCCCCACGATACCGGACGATCTGCGCATAGCGTTCAACCACTTCGGCAGAAAGCATTTCGCGCCGAAAAAGTCGATGCTCTTCCCCTTGTACGAAAAGAACGTTATCTACGTGATAAACGGTCTTGTGGGCGGCTATCTCATCAACAATAACCTGTCCAAACCGAACAGCATGCGCCTTGTCACACCCATGCGGGTTTACGGAGGCCAGTTCTTTCTGGATGACCGCTACGTGGCGGATAAACTGTTCGCCATGACGGATACGGAGTATATGATGATCAGCGTGGCGCGGCTGAAAGAGCTGATCGACGACAAC
The DNA here is from genome assembly GCA_031556255.1 of Deferribacterales bacterium. Lineage (GTDB taxonomy): Bacteria > Chrysiogenota > Deferribacteres > Deferribacterales > JAISNW01 > JAIRQX01. Next base: position 2,695 of record JAVBTI010000038.1, read on the forward strand.
TTTAAATATTACAAAAAGTGCGTGCAGCTTTTTTGCGCTTATGAGACGCGGGATATTGAGCGGTATTATATACTGATGACCTCCAAGGCCGAGCACCGCCTGAGGCTCCTGATGTATTCTCTGGCGGCATCGACCCCGCAGCCGGAAAAGAAGGGCGACTGGCTGCTCCTCCCAGCCGGGATGACGCGGGAATACTATTCCAACATTATCTATACCACTGTAAATACCGTGGACACGATATTCCAGAAATGGAAAGAAGACGGGATGTACGACCGGCGCAACAAAGATTCATTTGTACACAAAAAACTGGTGGAAAACGTATACCACGACGGCATGAGCTTTACCGAAAAGCTTTATAACCCCGGCTGGAACTGATACCGACGCTGAACCACATCTAATGAACGGCCGCCGAATCCGGTTACCGCCGGTAATTATCAGTTTTCCGCGTCAATAATGTAGATAAATCCCCTTATTTTTTTGACCTGCTCCGGCAGCGGCAGGGCGGATATGCTGTTTGCCTGATTGAAACGCTTAATGTCGTGCAGGGTATCCGGCATGTTATACACGTATGAGATTTTTACCGCCTAGTTGACGGCTTCCGTTCCTTTTAGCCCGGAGCTTACCACCGCGATCACTTCCCCTTTGGAGTTAAAGAGGGAGCCGCCGTTGTTATTCAACAAAACAATGCGTGAAACAGCAGGGCGCGCCGTATTATTAAACCTGCCGGGGCTTATATAACATTCGTTAGCCGGAGATGTATTAATGAAAAAAGCCGCCATATTTTTTTGCTTGTGTTTGCACCATTAACCGCCTGTACTAATAACGCCTATGTGTTGAGTGAAACA
>JAVBTI010000149.1:0-9832 GCA_031556255.1 Deferribacterales bacterium
CGATGACCCGCGCGAGGGGTTTTTGCGTATTCCGGCGGTTGGCGAATCGCATCGGCTGCTGGCCGAGCGCGAACTCGCATTCGACGTGCCCGATGCCTGGCCGAGATTTGCGTACGATATTGCGCCGACGGCTGACGCGCATCCCGAACTCACAAACGATTATGAAAATTTTATAAGCGGTTTTGTGGAATCTTTCAAAGAGGGAAATTTCCATATATCATGGGGTAAAGGTGTTCTCGTTGGGGACGACCCCGCCAAAACCGAAGGCAATATGCCCGAAAGCCCCATCATAGAAATGACCCGGACTCTGATGAAAGCAAGCAAGGAGTCTATCTACCTGGCATCCGCATATTTTGTGCCGGGCAAAACGGCCAACCGGGAAATTATGGAAGCCAGCAAAAACGGCCTTGAAATAAATATACTCACCAACTCCCTCTCCTCCACGGACGTTAAACTTGTGTACGCAGGCTGGATGAGGTACCGGGATGACCTTTTGAAAAACGGGGTCAATGTGTATGAGTTTCGTAATGAAGGATACAAGGTAGAAAACCACAAAAATTCCGGTGCGTCACTGCACAGTAAAGTCATGGTTTTTGACGATAATATAGCGTGGGTAGGCAGTTTCAATCTGGATCCGCGCTCCGCCGCCCTTGACAGCGAGGTTGTGGCTGCGTTTTACAGCGAGGAGTTCGCGGAAATACTGAAAAAACGCATCCAAAACGATATGTCATACGATAAATCATGGACATTGGCTATCGAAGACGGCGACACCGTCTGGAAAACGGAAAGGAACGGCAAGGTGATTACAGTGGATCACAGCCCGGACAGCTCCTTATTGCTGCGTATGTTTATGTCCATAATGTCCGTGTTTGTGCCTGAATCTTTGCTCTAAGCTCACTGTTCTGTTCTTCATGATGTAAATATACCAAAACTCATATTCCAAGTAATTGATATATTTATTCTCCTTGACTTCATTTTTATATTAGTATATTTTTGCTTATGAATAACTATAGAGAAATTTCCGAAAACATCAAAAGGTACAGGTATCAGAGCAGCCTGACGCAGGAGGAACTGGCGGAGCGATCCGGTCTTTCCCTGCCCACAATTAAAAATATTGAGTGCGGAAAACCCGGCATGAGAATGTCAACCATAGAAGCCATCGCGTCGGCGCTCAATGTGGATACGGCCGCCCTGTCCCGGCCGGCCCGCAGGCTGCACACCATCAGGTTCAGGGCTTGCAGGAATATGCGCTCCAAAGAAGGGGTGATCGCCCAGATTATTGATAAGCTGGATGTCTATAACGACCTTGAACAGTTGACCGGTCATTATATGCTTCCTCTGTACAAACGGTCTGAAAGCGGCGGAAGCCCGGCAGAATGCGCTGCGGAGTGCAGAAAACTTTTAAACATGGACAATCTGTCGCCCGTGGCGGATGTAACACAGGCCATTTCCGACCTCGGGATTAAACTTCTGAGCGTGGGGATAAATTCGGAGAAGTTTTTCAGCCTTTCAGTGGGCGAGTCCGACGGCGGCCCCGCGATAATCGTGAACGACAACAAGCGTTTTGTATATGAGCAGATAGCCTTTTCCATCGCCCATGAGCTGGGGCACTTTTTTCTGCACCGCGGTACCGGCGGATATGTGGACGACACCGCCGTATGGGCGGAAGAGGACGAAGCGGACTTTTTTGCAAGCCATTTTCTTATGCCGGAGGCTGGTTTCCGCAAAGCCTGGAACGCATGCGCCGGTCTGCACTGGACCGACAAAGTCATCAAAGTCAAACATATCTTCGGCGTACACTATAAAACCGTCCTGCACAGGCTTGGTGATTTCAAGAAGCTGAACGACCGTTTCAAAGAAGAGTACCGTGACGGCGAAGTGAAGGACCATCGGGATCCCGCGCCTCTTTCCAAAAGCCTTTTCGTGGAAAGCCGGCTGTACGGCCTTGCGCTGACTGCGGTGGCGGAAAAAAAGATCGGTATCAAAAAAAGCGCGGAGATGCTGAAAATAGACGAAGACGGGATGAATAGGCTCGCCGCGTCAAATATATAAAGCACGGCTAAATTGCACAAGGTTTGAAAAGCGCGTTTTTTCGTGAGAGTGAAGGTGCGTCCGCTTTTGTCATTGCGGGCTTGACCCGCAATTCAGAATGAAGATATCAAAGCGCCTGCGGCACACCCTGTTCCATCTGGATTCCGGCTCCCCGGATCGGTGTCCGGGGCATGTTTAGCCCGGGGCAAGCCTGGCCGGAATCACGTAAACGGAAAAACGGCCTTTTGGACGCCATGAAACTTCCACCTGGAAAGGCTGAAGGGGTATTCCAGCCGGCAGTGGTCTTGCCGGCCGAATGGTGCCGCCCATGAATGGGGGCAACTGTGCCATGGATGGCATACGGACAGGGTGTGAACTTAATAGATAAGGGGCTGCTATGTTTATCGTTGTGACAGGGTCAAAAGGTGCGGGGAAGAGCAGTTCGCTGGCCAAAGTGTCAGAGATGATAAGAACTTGCAATAAAAGCGTGGGCGGCGTTATCAGCCCGCGCATATGGAAGGATGGTGAACGTACGGGCTACGGCCTCATAACCGCGGCGGACGGCGTAAAACGCATGCTGGCGACGGAAGTCGAGGGCGTTTTGCAGGACACTTTCAAATATTGTACTTTTTTCTTCAGCAACGATGTGGTTGACGCGGGAAACAACGCTATCCGGGACGGGCTGGGCGCCGACGTGCTGATCGTGGATGAAATAGGTAATATGGAGATCGCCGGCGGCGGCTGGGGCAGGAGCATGCCCCTGGTTGCCGGACATAAACGCCATGTAATCCTCTGCGTCAGGGAAGATGTGGTGGACAAACTCCGCGGGCAGTGGGGTATCATCGCGGATAAAATAATACGGGTCACGCCGGGGGAAGATATTGCCGGCGAGATATTGCTAGCCATAGGTTTATAGAGGAACGCATGGTATTCAGAAGATTTATAGCGGCGGTTATATGTTTTGCGGCTGGTCTTGCTGCGCAAAGCCATGCCGCCGGTGCGCCGGACAATGCTTCGGACAAAATGTGGGGGGCCTCCGTGTCTGCCGCGTTTATGATATATATTGTCAATCCGGACCGGCTTGCGGGCTGGCCTTCGCCGCTGTATGAATATGAATCGAACTTTATCCCCGATAAATACAAAAAACTCCCCGTGCTGGGCAGTTGGCATGGAGGGGGCGGGCTGCCGGACAAGGAGCTGCTGGTCAAATATAAGATGAAGAAAGCGCTGGTGCTGACAATGTCCGGACAGGTGCCCGACGACATGTCTGCGCAGATAAAAAAGCTGGGCATGGAAATAACCGTCCTTGACGGTGCTTTCCTTGAGGGCTATATCCCCGCGTTCCGGGCGCTGGGCAAAGAGCTCGGGGTGCCGGAACGGGGCGAAGAGCTGGCGCGGTATTCCGAAGAGGCCGTGATAAAAGTGAAGGCAATGTCGGCGGATATTCCCGAAAATAAAAAACCGAAAGTGTTTGTGGCGGAAGGAAATGACGGCCTCTCGTCAAGCTGCGTCTATGAGATCCTTGAAATGGCGGGAGGGGTAAACGCCCATAAATGTGTGCCCGAGGCGAATTCGGCCCGGGTGCAGCTTTCATTCGAGCGGATAGTCATGTCCGACCCGGATGTGATACTGATCCAGAACCCGTTTTACGCACCCAAATTCAAGGACGACCCCAAATGGAAGCGTCTGAGGGCATATAAAGAAGGGAAGGTCTATGTAGTGCCGTACGGGCCCTTTGGCTGGATGGACAAACCCGCTCCGGTTAAATTTATGGCCGCGCAGTGGCTGGCATGTAAACTTTATCCCGATAAATGCACTATTGATCTAGAGGCGGAAACTAAAAAGTTTTACAGGCTTTTCATGCATATAGATCTGGCCGGCGGTCAGCTTGATACGATCCTTTACAGGTATGGCAAATGAGAACGCTTATAATAGCATTGGCGATATTGACTGCTTTTAACGCCTTCGCTGCGGGTCAAAACGGCAATCCGCCCGCTGAAAAGTATTTTGGTGCGACCTTTCCCGCCACCTTCATACTTTATATAATGGATCCGGATCTCATTATCGGCTGGAACGGTATCCTGCGCGGCTCGGAGAAAAAATACATCCCTGAAAAATATCAGAAACTCCCCATAGTGGGCGGCTGGTACGGCAACGGGATTATCCCCGACAAGGAAGTGCTTATAAAAGCGGGGATAAAAAAAGCCCTGGTGCTTACCACCGGTTCGGAAAGGGACGCCGTGGCCGTCAATACCCTGAAAGAGCTGAAAATCGAAACTATTCAGCTTAACGGGGTTACTATGCAGGACTACATTGATATTTTCAAAACCCTCGGTAAAGAGCCGGATATGAAGGAGCGGGGTGATGAGCTGGCGGCATACGCTGAACAGTCGCTTAAAACCGTTTCCGGAATGATGAAAGGTTATCCGGAAAACAAGCGCCTGAAAGTTTATTTTGCCCAGGGGGCGCGCGGCCTTGAAACGTTCTGCCACGGAACCTACAGGGAAGAGGCGATAGCCCTCGCCGGGGGCGGGACTGTGCATAAATGCGCGGAAAGGACGCAGGATATAGTCACAATCTCTTTCGAGCAGCTTATGCGCTACGATCCGGACGTTATACTGATACAGGAGCCGGCGTTCGCCGTCAAATATAAGGGCGATCCCAAATGGAAGCGTTTGCGGGCGGTGAAAGAGGGCAGAATATTCCAGGTGCCTTACGAGCCTTTCAGCTGGCTGGACAGGCCGCCGTCATATATGCGTTTTATAGGCGTGCCGTGGCTTGTGTGTAAGATGCAGCCGGACAGATGCGCCATCGATATGGATAACGAGACAAGAAGTTTTATGAAGCTGTTTTTCCGCGAGGATCTGACGGAGGGGCAGTTGAAGGAAGTGTTGCTGAAATGAGAACAGTAAGGGAACGCCCGCTGATTTTACTGACAGCCCTTCTGGTTGGAGTTCTGCTGGTTTCGCTGACGGTTGGGCGATACCCGATGTCGCTGCCCGAAATATTTTCTGCTTTGAAAGCAAGCGTAACCGGAGTTGAATTGACTGACAGGCAGGATGAGATACTGTTCCTGCTTAAAGATATAAGGCTGCCCCGGATTTTGGCGTCCGTTCTGGTGGGCGCGGCGCTGGCCTCCTCCGGCGCCGTCTACCAGGCGATGTTTATAAACCCCATAGTGTCGCCGTCTATCTTGGGTGTACTTGCGGGTGCGTCGTTCGGGGCAACACTGGGTATAGTCGTTGTGCAGTCATGGGTGGCCACACAGGCGCTGGCCTTTGTGTTTGCCTGCGTGGCGGTGGGAGTGGCGGTACTTCTGTCCTCGATGTTTTCACGATCGTCGATCCTCGTGTTGGTGTTGGGCGGCGTAGTAAGCACGGCCTTTTTCCGGGCGCTCTCCATGCTGATGGAGTATATGGCCGACCCCACAAGTCAACTGCCGGAGATTGTGTACTGGATCATGGGTTCGTTCGCCCATGTGAATAATGATACTCTTATCAAGGTAGGGATACTGCTTTTTATAGGGATTATCGTTCTGTGCACCCGCGGAAAGATGATGAACGTTATGAGCCTGGGGGATGAAGAGGCCCAGTCGCTCGGTATTTCCGTTAAAAAGGTGCGGCTGTTTATGATAGTGCTGGCCACTTTTGTGAGCGCGGCCACAGTCACTATAGCGGGCACCATCGAGTGGGTGGGTCTCGTCATCCCCCATGTAATCAGGTTTATGATAGGACCGGACAACCGCTACCTGCTGCCCGCCGCGGCATTGGGCGGCGGAGTGTACATGCTTTTCACCGACACGCTGGTGAGGACTGTTTTCAGCGCCGAGGTGCCCATAGGGGTAGCGACCTCATTGATGCTGCTGCCGCTGTTCGCGTTTTCCCTTTATAAACACAGTGGGGTATGGAGATGATAGAGGTAAGCAGCCTGTCGTTCGGATATTCGAAAGACCGCCTGGTTTTGGACGATGTATCGTTCCGGGCCGACAGGGGCGAAATAATAAATATTCTTGGCCCCAATGGCTGCGGGAAAAGCACCCTGATAAAGATTATCCTGGGCTTCCTGCACGCAAAACGCGGAATGGTGAAGATCGAAGGGAAGGATGTGGTGGATATAAAGCGCCACGAGATGGCCGGGCTTCTGTCCTACGTTCCCCAGCTCCACTCGGGCGTGTTTTCATACCCGGTGCTGGATGTGGTGCTTATGGGGCGCTATACCGCAAGCCCCTGGCACGGGTATAAGGATAAAGATTACGAGGTGGCGTACAATGCCCTTGACCGGGTGCGCCTCAGGAAGTACGCGGACAGGTCCTACCTGCATCTGTCCGGCGGGGAACGGCAGCTTGTGCTTATCGCGCGGGCGCTGGCGCAGAACGCAAGTTATTTTATTATGGACGAACCCGTCACCGGGCTGGATTATGGAAACCAGTTCCTGCTTTTACAGGTGATAAAGGATCTGTCGGAGGAGGGGCTGTCGTTTCTGCTCACCACTCACCATCCGGAGCACGCGGTGTTTCTGGGAGGCCGGGCGTTGCTGATAAAAGAGGGGAGGATAGTCGGGGACGGCGAACCGTACAAGGTTATTACCACCAACTGCATCTGCAATCTTTATAATATGCCTAGGGAGTTTGTGGAGAAGTTCAGTGACATGCATTACGCGCGGAGAGCGCACGCATAGGATCAGGGAGTATTTATGGAATGGCTTGGCAATTTGGTTGACTACGGGGTAACAGGGCTCCTGGCGTTACTTTGTTTTTTAGTGGTAATGCTGGCTGCGGAGCGGCTTCTCCACTACAAAAAGGTAAAAACGGCGGATTTCGGATCAAAAAAGGCCCTGGAGTTGGATTTGAGCAGAAATTTGCACTTTATAGGCACAGTGGCATCGAACGCTCCGTATATAGGCCTTTTGGGGACGGTACTGGGGATCATGCTTACATTTTACAATATCGGTGTGACCGCCAGCGTGGACACGGGACAGATCATGATAAACCTGTCGCTGGCGCTGAAAGCCACCGCCGTTGGCCTTGTGGTGGCGATAGTGGCGGTTGTGCTGTACAACGCCCTGACGAAACGCGCCAAAACAATGGTTACGAGGTGGGAGATATCGCATGGAGAATGAGAGCTTCACCGGGATAAATATCATCCCCCTTGTGGACATAATGCTGGTTCTGATCACTATAGTGCTTATCACATCAAACTTTATGGTGCGGGGGCTTATCCCCGTGAACCTGCCCAGATCGGAATCCGCCGCCGCAGACACTATCAAAGAAGTGATCAGCGTGGGGATGACGAAAGACGGCCTCCTGTACCTCCAGGAGGAGATGGTGTCGCTTGAGGAACTGCCATTTAAGCTGGGTGCGTTTGATAAAGGGCTGCCCGTGATTGTCAGCGCGGACAGAGAACTGACCTTGCAGCCCTTTGTGTCGGTGGTGGACACCCTTAAGAAAACGGGGTTTGCGAAGATCAGCATACAGACGGAACAATAACGGCTCTTCCGGCACGGATACTGCGATGGACTATATTAAAGGCTTTTTTATCTCATTTATTCTTCATGCGGCGGTTGTTTTTGCGATTGTGTATTCGAGCGTCAGTATCGCCCAAAAACCTGTCAAGCCTGCCGTTATAGATATATCCATGGTGATGGTGGAGCCGCCTCCCGCGCCGGAACCCATTGTGGAGGCGCCCGCGCCCCTTCCGCCTCCTACGCTGACTGTGGTAAAAGAGACCCCAAAACCGAAGCTGCAGCCTAAGCCTGTGGCGGTGGAAAAAGAGGAAACCGTCAAATATGAGAAGGCCGTGGAAGAATCGGTGGCATTGATTGAACCGGAATCGGAGGAGGTCGAGGTGCCCTTCACTCCGCCGGAGCCGGCACGATACGACAGCGGCCACATAACCGGTACTGTGCAGAGCAGAGAGCCCTCTGAAGATGAAATTCGCGCCGGATATGTAAAAAGCAACTATGCATATATACAAAAGCTTATCAAACGCAGCCTTGTCTATCCCGATAAGGCAAAAAGGAGCAATATCCGGGGCAAGGTTACGATTGTTTTCACGATAAACGGTGACGGTACCGTCTGCGACGTGGGTGTGAACAAGAGCAGCGGGCACGATTTGCTTGATAAGGCGGGGATGGAGGCGGTTTATAATGCAGCTCCGTTTCCGGCGCCGCCTGTGTCGGCGAAAATAGTCGTTCCAATTGATTTTGTACTGATGTGACGGTGGGCGCGGTTATAACACTTTCAATTTTTCCAGCGCTTCAGTAACAGCGCAAAGCTCCACATCTTTGGCATTTGCGGCGGGTTCGGATGGTGGGTTCTCGAAACCCAGGTTCAGGAAGGGTGCTGCTTTTGGCGAGCAAAGCGCGGCCGTCTTTTCCCCCACCGGCCCCCAGCGCAAGGGGTTGGTGGGGCCGTGCACGCAAACTGTCGGTGTGCCGGTCAGCGCCGCCAGATGCATTATTCCCGTGTTCACGGACACTACTGCATCCGCCCGGCTCAATAAACAGGCGAGGTCGGTCAGAGGCATCGTCCCTGCTATGGACGACACCTGCGTATCATTCGGGAAGTTTTTAGCGGTGAACGTCTCCGTAGCCGCCCTGTCTGACGGGCCGCCGCTGAAAAGCACCTTGTAGCCTTGATGCGCCAACAGCTTTGTTAATTCAATCCATTTCGCTTCATCCCATAGTTTGAGGCTGATATGGGAGCCGGCGGGCCACATGTGGCAGACTATGTAGGGCTTCTGCGGCAGTTTTGTGTCCCCGGAAGAAGCAGGGAGCTCTATCGCGGGCTCAGCTTTTATTTCAGGGTATACAGCCTGAACCAGAGCCAAAAAATTCCGCCATTCGTGCTGTTTGTTGCTGTGGGCAACTTTCAGATCATATGGCATGGAACGGCACTGGCCGGTAGTTTCGAAGCCGACGGTCATTCCTGCGCGGGAGAATGCGCTGACCAGCGCCCCGGCACGCGCCCACTGGGTGGTGTCTATAAGAAGGCCGTATCTGTTCTTTCTGAGAGTAAAGATCATTTGAGGCAATCTGGACAGGGGAAAGGAATACACCGCGCGCACGCCGTTCAGGAGCGGTGCCGCAGGGGCGTTACCTTTGGAACAGTATACGTCAACGGCTATGCCGGGCCGGACAGCGTGCAGTGCGTTGATGGCGGTTGACACAAGCAGCAGGTCGCCTATTGCACCGAGGCAGATAACGGCGGCGCTTTCAATTCCGAAAGGGTCAATTTTTCGCCGTTCAAGAAGGCGGAACAGCGCCGCAGGCACGGTCAGCGGAATGCCGATATAGATGTCGAACGCCTTGTTTAGTTTATTACCCCGTTCCGACATTTTGCCCGCCTCCCGATATATTAATTATTAAAGGATGTGAGGGGGATTGGCAAGAGGGAAGAATCACTCTCCGGTCATTGCGGCCCCCGATCCGCAATCCGGAAATGATAAAAAAGTCATTTATGAAATAAATGTGATACAATCTTGCCACGGCGGCAGATATGTGAATAAAGCCGTAAGATATACCTTTCTGTTTTAACGCCTGTATTTCGCCTAGCCTCATGCCTGTATTAATTGCAATCGGGAACCATTTCATAGAGATACGGCGTTTTGCTTTGTTTGCAGGCATCGGACAGGTGTTTTCCCTCCTGTGGCGACAAATATCTGGGTCTGTGCTAAAAAAGCGTACAGTTTGTTAAGCGAGGCATTTTATGTTAAGAACTGATAAGGAGGAACGTTTAAATGTCCGCAATTCGTCGCAAGTACACAGAAGATTTTAAAATTAATGCTGTTCAGTTAACACACGG
>JAVBTI010000142.1:0-4545 GCA_031556255.1 Deferribacterales bacterium
GCCGGAGGTTGAATAAATGAGCGTAAAAAATCCCTTTCAGAAGAAAGAAAAACAACCTGTTTTCTTCGACGCTATCCGCATAAAAATAGCGTCTCCTGAAAAGATAAGGGAGTGGTCGTCCGGCGAGGTTACGAAACCGGAAACCATTAACTACCGCACATTCAAGCCGGAAAGAGACGGACTTTTCTGCGCCAAGATTTTTGGCCCGGTTAAAGACTGGGAGTGCCTGTGCGGCAAATATAAAAGGATGAAGCACCGCGGGATCGTCTGCGAAAAGTGCGGAGTAGAGGTTATTGAGTCCAAAGTGCGCCGTGAGCGCATGGGGCATATCGATCTTGCCTCTCCCGTCTGCCATATATGGTTTTTTAAAGGTTCGCCTTCTCGTATAGGCTCTATCCTTGATCTTTCCATAAAGGATATAGAACGGGTCGTATACTTTGAATCTTATATAGTGACCGACCCGAAAAATACTCCCCTGAAAGAACGGGAGATACTGACGGAAGACCGTTACCGCAAACTCCAGGAAGAGTTCGGCCACAACGGCTTTGCCGCCAAGATAGGCGCCGAGGCTATTAAAGAGCTGCTGAAACGTGTGGATGTGGAGCTGTTATTAATTGAGCTGAAGCGTGAGCTCCAGGAGACCAACAGTGTGCAGAAGAGGCTGAAACTGGCCAAGCGTCTCCGCGTGGTGGAAGCATTCCGCAAAAGCGGAAACCGCCCTGAGTGGATGGTGCTGGACGTAATCCCGGTTATCCCGCCCGAACTGCGCCCCCTTGTGCCTCTCGACGGCGGCAGGTTCGCCACAAGCGACCTGAACGACCTCTACCGCAGGGTTATCAACCGCAACAACCGTCTGAAAAAACTTATAGAGCTTTCCGCGCCGGAAATCATCGTGCGCAACGAAAAGAGGATGCTCCAGGAAGCCGTGGACGCCCTGTTTGATAACGGCCGCAGGGGCAGGGTCATTCGCTCAAGCAATAAACACCCGCTCAAATCCCTTTCCGATATCATCAAAGGGAAACAGGGGCGGTTCCGCCAGAACCTGCTGGGTAAAAGGGTTGACTACTCCGGCCGTTCAGTTATCGTCGCCGGGCCGCACCTTAAAATGCACCAGTGCGGACTGCCGAAAACTATGGCTCTGGAACTGTTCAAGCCCTTCCTTTACTATAAACTTGAGAAGGAACGCGGTATCGCCTCCACTATCAAGCAGGCGAAAAAGATGGTGGAAGACAGGTGTCCTGAAGTATGGGACGTGCTGGAAGAGGTTATCCGCGAGCACCCTGTTATGCTGAACCGCGCGCCTACGCTGCACAGGCTGGGTCTACAGGCCTTCGAACCGCTCCTTATCGAAGGCAAGGCGATTCAGCTTCACCCGCTCGTCTGCCCGGCGTTTAACGCTGACTTTGACGGCGACCAGATGGCCGTGCACGTGCCGCTTTCTTTTGAGGCGCAGCTTGAGGCGCGCACACTGATGCTCTCTTCGTACAACATACTTTCCCCAGCCCACGGCAAGCCGCTGGCTGTGCCCACCCAGGACATGGTTCTGGGGATATACTACCTCACCCGCCCGATGAAAAACGCTAAAGGCTGCGGTAAAACCTACAGTTCCCCGCGCGAGGTCATCGTGGCATACGACCAGAATAAGCTTGCCCTCCAGGCGGAGATAAATGTGCGCATGGGTGGCAAAATCGTAACCACCACCACCGGGCGGATAATAATAAGCAATATCCTTCCCGAAGGGATCGATTTTGACGAAATCAACCGTGTCCTGGGCAAAAAAGAGCTTACCAAGCTTGTGGATACAATTTCGCGGAAACTGGGCAACTGGCATTGTGTGCAGTTTCTGGACAACCTGAAGAACCTCGGCTTCCGCTACTCCACTAAGGCGGGCTACTCCATATGTCTGGACGACCTGCTGGTGCCGAAAGAGAAGCCGCGTCTGGTGGAAGAGGCCATGAAAATGGTGCAGAAGATTGACGAGCATTACCGTCAGGGCGCCCTGACCGCAGGTGAGCGTTACAACCAGATCATCGACGTATGGTCCGCCACCAACGACAAAACCACCGAATTTCTGATGAAAGCCATACAGAATGTCGGCGGCGACGCGTCCAAGACTGCAAAACGGGAACGCAACTACAACAATATATTCGTGTTCGCGCACTCCGGTGCGAGAAGCTCCAAAACCCAGATCGCTCAGCTTTCCGGCATGCGTGGCCTGATGGCAAAGCCGTCCGGCGAAATTATCGAGACACCTATCGTGGCAAACTTCCGTGAGGGGCTGACGGTCTTGCAGTTCTTTGACTCGACCCACGGCGCGCGGAAAGGTCTGGCGGATACCGCTCTTAAAACGGCGAACTCCGGTTACCTCACCCGCCGCCTTGTTGACGTGGCGCAGGATGTCATCGTCAGCGAGACGGATTGCGGTACCATTAAAGGGATGGAAATGACAGCCCTTATGGAAGGCAGCGAAATAGTTGAGCCTTTGGGCGAGCGTATAGGCGGAAGGTTTACACTGGAAGACATTTACGATCCGATCACTGATGATCTCCTTATTCCGGCCAATACCATGATCATGGAAGATGAGATCGCGCTGATAGAAAAGGCGGGAATAGACCGCGTCAAAGTACGCTCGGTGTTGACCTGCGATACAGAGTTCGGCATATGCCAGACCTGTTACGGGCTTGACCTTGCCACCCGCAGGCTGGTGGAGATAGGCGAAGCGACCGGTACTATCGCCGCCCAGTCGATCGGCGAGCCGGGCACGCAGCTTACCATGAGAACCTTCCACATAGGCGGCGCGGCGTCGGCGAGCGGTGAAGCGTCCAACCTGAATGCCAAGTTCGGCGGGAAGGTCAGGTTTGAAGATATCCGCGTGGTGAAAAAGCGCAACGGCCAGCTTGTCGTATTGAACCGTAACGGTTACCTGAACCTTGTGGACAACGACGGCAGGACAATAGAGAAATATACTATCGTATACGGCACACGCCTGCTGGTGGAAGACGGACAGATGGTGAAACAGGGCGACCTGCTTGCCGAATGGGACCCATACGCGGCGGTAATCATGACCGAGACGGAGGGCTCCGTAGTCTATGTGGATCTGACATCAGGCGAGACGCTGAAAGAGGAGATCGACCAGATCACGGGGATATCCCAGAAAGTTGTTGTCTCCAACACGCGCGAAAAGCGCCAGCCGCGCATTATTATCAAAGATTCCGCCGGCAAGCAGGCACAGCAGTATATCCTGCCGATAGGCGCTATCATTACAGCCGACGAAGGTGCGGAAGTGTTTCCCGGTGACGTGGTGGCGAAAATGCCGCGTGAAACCCAGAAAACCAAGGATATTACCGTCGGTCTGCCGCGTATCGCGGAACTTTTCGAGGCACGCAAACCCAAAGATCCGGCTGTTATCGCTGAAATTGACGGAATTGTGCATATTGAAAACACCGTCCGCGGCCTCCGCAAGCTGACCATTGAAAACGAAGAGACCGGCGACAAGAAAACATACAGCATCTCCACCCAGCGTTATGTAAACGTTCGGGACGGCGACCGTGTGAAAGCCGGGGAAGCGCTTATAGACGGTCTTATAAATCCGCACGATATCCTTGCGATCCTTGGTGAAAACGCGCTGGAGAAATACCTTGTGGACGAGATCCAGGAAGTTTACCGCAAGCAGGGCGTTACGATAAACGATAAGCATATCGAGGTAATTGTGCGCCAGATGCTGAAGAAAGTGCAAGTGGAAGACCCGGGCGATTCCGACTTCATGCCGAATGAAGAGGTTTACAAAACCGATTTTAACAGGGTTCAGCAGGAGATGATCGACAGTGGCAAACAACCGCCGAGAGGGCGTTCCATCATGCAGGGGATCACGAAAGCCGCTCTGAACACGGAAAGCTTTATCTCCGCGGCCTCTTTCCAGGAGACCACAAAGGTTCTGACGGACGCGGCATGTTCCGGCAAGACGGATCACCTGCGCGGCCTGAAGGACAACGTTATCATGGGTAAATTGATTCCTGCGGGCACCGGTTCCAAGTATATTACCAACCAGCGGTTTCATTTTACTAAAAAAGCTGAATAGTTGTTAATAATCTGTAAATAAAATCAAGAGAGGGAGGCCAACGGGCCTCCCTTTTTCGTTTATGACCGATTGATATAGTTAACTGTTTTGCTACTGTTAAAATTTTCGAAAAACCTTGTAAATTGAACAAAATAAGATTATGTTGAATATGTGGAAATGGATTTTAATATGCTGTTATGGTTGTTGTTGCTTTGGGGGTACATATGCAGTCAGCCATCTTCAAACTTACTATTCTTTTATTAACACTTTTAACATGTTTTATATTTGTTGCTCCGTCCTATGCTGTGCCGGAATCGCCGGCGGGCATAGTGATCTCGGTGCAGTCGGGGGCCTTCGCCCAGCGCGGAGCGGAGCGAGAGCAGCTTGTGCTCCGCAGCCCCATATACTCCCGTGATCTGATAAGTACCGACGGCACGGGCAAGGTGCAGATACTGTTCGCCGATGACAGCATAATATCCCTCGGTTCC
>JAVBTI010000075.1:0-3594 GCA_031556255.1 Deferribacterales bacterium
CGCCAGGTCCACCCGTTCGCGGCAGCTTTCCATCCACGGGACGGCCAGCTCACGCACCTTTTCGGAGAGCACCGTCCCGTCCTCCGCCGGCCGGCGGATCTTGTCCTGCATTCCGAGGAGCTGCTGCAGCTTGTCGAAGGGGAGCTTGTCTTTATAATCAGCAAGAGTGTTCGTAAGCCTGCGGAGTGATACCTCCGCCCCGGCGAACACGGCGTAAATATCGGCTATCGAGTGGGCCTCGTCGAAGATGACATGATCCGCCGGGTCGATGGTGGTGCCGTAGCCTTCCGCCGCTTTGACGGCGATATCCGTCAGGAGGAGGTGGTGGTTTGTGATGACGACCTGTGCGGCGTTCGCGGCATCACGCGCGGCGTAAAAGGGGCAGGCGGAAAAGAACTGGCATTTGGCGTGGATGCACTGGTGGCTGTCCGCGCTCATTTTATCGAGGGTTGCGGCGTCGAAAAAGCCCCGGGGCAGTTCCGTCACCTCCCCGTCTATGCTCTGATACCAGTCTATCACGTCTTTGTAGTATACCGAGTTCGGGTAAATCCACCGGAGAAAGCGATGCGGGCAGAAGTAATTCTTTTTCCCTTTGATCACGGCCACGTTGCGGTCTCCGAAGAGCGCCCGCATGACGGGGATATCCTTAAGATATAGCTGCTGCATGAGCTGTTTGGTTTTGGTGGAGATGATGGTGCGTTTGCCCTGTTCGAAAGCGGGGATGAGATAGGCCATGGTTTTGCCGCTCCCCGTGGGGGCCTCTATGACGATATTCCGGTATGCCCTGAACGCCTCGTCGATCAGTTCCGCCGCTTTAATCTGGGTGGGGCGGGGGTGGTATCCCGCAAGTGCGCTTTTCAGCTTATCCGGATCCAAAAAATATGATTCGATCATGATAAGGGAAATTACACTTTTCGGGCGCTTATCGCAATATTTTATTACATGCCCCGCTCACGGCGGAAGGCGTCCAGTGCCAGTCCTTCGCAAACTGCCTGAATTCAGCCATCGGCATAGGCCTTGCGAAAACGTATCCCTGGACGGCGTCACAATCGATCTGCCGCAGGCAGTTAACGTAATCTTCCACATCGATCCCTTCAGCCACTGTTTTCATTCCCATGACTTTCGCCGTGGAGATGACGCACTTAACCAGCTCCCACCCGTATTCGTAGTTATCTATGTTATGGAAAAACATCCTGTCGAGCTTCAGCACATCCACTTTGAGCGTTTTAAGAACATTCAGGCTTGAGTATCCGGCGCCGAAATCATCCAGCGAGCATAAAAATCCGTTTTCATGCGCCTTTTCCAAAACCTGCTGGAGATGCAGTTCATTATTGAGTAAAAGGGTTTCGGTAAATTCCAGTTCAACGCACCCGTCCGGGATTCCGTATCTTTTTTTAATAATGGTATACTCGTCAATGAAATCGGGCTGTGAGAGGCTGAGCTTGGACACATTGACGGAAAGCACCATAAACGGCGGAGAAAGTGTGATGCTGTCCTCCAGCAGATACTGGCCGTATTCTTTGCAGGCGGTTTCGAAAACATACCGGTCGAGGTTCACTATGAATCCGTTATTCTCAAACAGGGGGATGAACTCCGCAGGCGGTATCAGCCCCTTCTCCGGGGATATCCAGCGCACCAGCGCTTCCATCCCCATGACATGCCCGCCGTTCTGGATATCTATTTTAGGCTGCAGATAAACTTTGAACTCATTCCCCGCGAGCGCGGAGTTCATTTTTGATTCCATTTCAGTATCTTTCAGGCGCCTGTCACGCATTTCAGCGGAATAAAGCGCAATCTGAAAGCGGTCACTTATTTTTTTAGCGTGTTTATGGGCTTCCTTTGCCCTGTCCAGCTTATCCTCCAAAGAGAGCCTGCCGTCCTCCGGACATGGCAGGTAGACGCCGGTACGCAGTTTAACCCTGAACTTATCCGAAGTTACCTCACGGAAAGTTTCAAACATCCGCGCCTCTTTCTGGAAACGCTCGTCCATCTCTTCTCTGGAGGCGTATTTGCGCAGACTGACAAAAACATCCGCCCCCATGCGGCCGAACATTTCATCGCTGTCAATGTTCTTTTCCAGATAGTTTGCCCAGTGCCGGAGCAGCCTGTCGCCCACGTCACGCCCGAACAGGTCGTTTACATACCGGAACCCGTTGATGTCGGAATACCACACGGAATAAACGTTGCCGTTGGGCTCGCTGAGCAGCTTTTTGGCGTCGATCATTAATTTCTGGAAATTTCTCACCCCGGTCAGCGAATCTTCAAAAGCCAGGATTTCCAGTACTTTCCTGCTTTTGTTGTTGATCTTCCTGATCATAAACACAAATATCACAAATATAGCCATGGCCGCCGCGATGATAATCACCGCTCCTTTAGTTACGATACCGGGTCCCGCGTTGATCTGCTCCACGGGAACAGCATAAAAAACGGACCAGTTATTGACGCTGAGCGGGGCATACGCGGCTATCCTGTCTTGCCGGTACACGTTCCATTCCAGATAACCCGTGCGGCCGTTGCTCAGATCGTCGAGGATGAGTGCTTTATAATACCTTATGGCCCCGGGATTGACCTCGAAGATATTATTTACGCCTTCGGGCCTCAAAGGGCTGTTGGAGCGCACAACATAATTGCCGTCGCGGTCTATTATATGAGCAAGCCCTTTGCCGGCATATAAAAAATGCTCCGCATCCTTGCGCAGTTCATCCTCGGGATCCGCCGCGAAAAAAACCGCGACCACGCTGCCGTTTTGATATACGGGAACCAGGTAGTAGTTCACCATAAGGCTGCTGTTCTCGCTCCATATGGGGTTTGTAAGAACATGCTCGCCTTTAAATGCCCTGTTCACCGCACTGCCGGCCAATAACGCGGTATAATGCCTGAGTCCGTTCTTATCAACCCACGCAACCTCCCCGTTTCCACTGACCAGACCTATTCCGGTATATGTATTATGCCTGAAAAGCGGAAATAGACGGGAAAGTACCGCGTCATGGTCAGCCATATCCTCACCCGCCAGAGAATCCGCGGCAACATCGAGAACCGCAAACTCGCCGCGAATACGCATGTCCAGCGCGGTGCTTAGCTGCACCACAGCCTGGATAATACTATCAGCCGTGTCACGTTTATTGAGATTCCATGTGTAAAATATAAACAGCACCCCCAGCACGAGGAACCCCAAACTTACAAGAGCAGCGATAAAATAAACTTTCCCTGCCTCTCTGATGATATTCATATGTCTACCTCAGTTCAAACAACACTTTTGTCAAAAATGCGATGCCATCGTTGTATTTTTTGTTGAAATCTTCGCGCTTGCTGCCGTTCAGCAGATTAAGCACATATATCATATTGGCGAAAGAGGTTATCTGGAAGGCGGCCGCTTCATAATCGCCCGGCTTCAGCTTTCCGGCGGCGACAAGCTCCCCGAAAACCGCCCTCAGATATTCCATGGACTCCGTTATGAACGATTCCCGGAAAAGTTTCCCCGCCTCTTCATTTTCAAACTTCAGATTTTCCACGATGCGGGAAATTTTTATCATCACGTTATACTCGTCTTCCGTGCCGAAGGTGTAGAAGAGCATGGGAATGACCTCCGTCATC
>JAVBTI010000078.1:0-10512 GCA_031556255.1 Deferribacterales bacterium
TATTCTTTTTGCTGCCATTTAATCACCTATGGAAATAAAACGCCCGGCGTTTGCCGGGCGCTTATCAATTCGAAAAATTACAGTTGATCAGTCCACCGTAACTTTAACCAGCTCTTTCCCTTCAGGGTCGAAGGTGTGAACCGCGCAGGCTATGCACGGGTCAAAGGAGTGGATTGTGCGGATCGCCTCAAGCGGCTGCTCCGGGTCGGCCATAGGGTTGCCCACGAGTGATGCCTCGTATGGCCCCATAGCGCCCTGTGCGTCTCTCGGACCGGCTGTCCATGTGGACGGAACTACGGCCTGATAGCTCTTAATTTTGCCGCCGCTCAGAACCGCCCAGTGGGACAGCGTGCCGCGGGGAGCTTCGTGGAAGCCGGCGCCTTTGACTTCGCCTGCGGCAACCAGAGCTTCATCAGAAACCGGGTTGGCATATGTCTGGTCGCCTTTGCCGATGTTGGCGAGCAGCATGTCGATATTCTCAAGCCCTCTGTCGGCAATCAGGGATGCGCGGATTGCGCGGGCTGCATGACGGCCCAGTGTGGAGTGCAGGTGTTTCGGCTCCAGACCGGCTGTTTTGAGGACATAGTTGACGAGATCCACCGTTTTTTTGTCGCCGGCTGCGTATGCGGCAAGCACCTGGGCGAGAGGCCCGACCTGGAACGGTTTGTTGTCGTAGCGGGGAGCCTTGCACCATGTGTATTTGTCGCCGAGTACTTCGCCGGATTCCGTGTATGCGGGCTCGGATTTCCCCTCGTAAGGGTGCAGGGCCGAGCTTTCGGCATACCACGCGTGAGCTGTGGATTCGGTGATCTTGTTGCGCAGATCCGGGTCGTTCCAGTCTTTGAACTGCTTGAATGTGCTCAGGTCGCCGTTTGTGATGATACCGCCCGCATCCTGGAACACGGTGTTCTTTGTATCTATCGGGAACTCAGGCACCGACAGATAGTTTGTCACGCCCGCGCCGTAGGTGAACCAGTCTTTGTAGAAACCGCCGACGGCAAGCACATCCGGGATGTAAACCTGGTTTACGAACTGCTTGGCCTGTTCGATGTTTTTGCGGATATACTCGATGCGCTCCAAATTGAGGGTTGCGGGGTTGTCTATGTTCACGGCTGTTGCCACGCCGCCCACGCAAAGGTTCTGGATATGCGGCTCTTTACTGCCGAGTATTGCCACGGCCTGGGATGCCAGACGCTGATAGTCGAGGGCTTTCAGGTAGTGCGCGAAAGCTATGAGGTTGACTTCAGGCGGCAGCTTCATTGCGGGGTGGCCCCAGTATCCTGAACCGAAGATACCCAGTTTGCCGGTGCTTACAAATTTAATCAGGCGCTCTTTGGCGGCCGCGAACTCGTACACGTTATTGCCGGGCCAGTCGGATATGGACTGGGCGATAGCGGCGGCTTTAGCCGGGTCGGCCTTGGTGGCGGAAACTATATCCACCCAGTCGAGAGCCGAGAGGTGGTAGAAGTGGACGATATGGTCCTGCAGGCAGTGTGCCGAGATAATAATGTTACGGATATACTGTGCGTTCAGCGGTATTTCGGTTTTCAGCGCGTCCTCAATTGAACGAACGGAAGCGATGGCGTGAACCGTTGTGCAGACGCCGCAGAAGCGCTGGGCGAAAACCCACGCGTCGCGGGGATCTCTGCCCTTGAGGATAGTCTCTATACCCCGGAACATCTGAGCCGACGACCACGCGTTATTAATCTTACCCCCATCGACCTCCACGTCGACTCTGAGGTGTCCTTCGATCCTTGTCACCGGATCTATAATTACTCTTTTAGCCATAATATATTATTCTCCTTATTCCTATTAATGTGCGCCTTTGGCGTGCGGTTTCGGCAGCTGCTTCAGGAGCCTTGAAAGCACTATGTATCCCAGTATTTCCAGTGCAATCAGCCCGAATGTGATAGTGGCTTCCGGTATGGACGGGAAGTATGCGTTCCATTCAGCGCCCGGGTTGAAGCCTATCAGGTACACGCTCATGCGGTAGAAGCCGCCGCCGAGACATATGAGTATCGCGGCGAAAAACGCGGAGCGCGGCCCAGGTTTTCTCAGGAACATGATCGTGCCTATCACAATCAGTATTATTTCCAGCCAGAAAAAGATGGAATAAAAGCCGGAAGTGAACATAGTGCCTATTTGGCCGCGCACTGCGAGGTCGATAAATCTTACCGCCAGCCAAAATATTGCGACTATCGGGATAAAACGTGCTATCTCAAGCGCTTCATATTCGTAAGGACGTTTGAAACCCACAGAAGAAAGCGATGATTCAAACACTACTATACAGAAGCCTAAAAGCAGTGCGTTCGCAAGGAACAGAAGGGGCAGGGCACCCGTCTGCCAGAGCGGATGAAGTTTATTGCCGGTGATGTAAAGCAGCGAACCCAGCGACGACTGGTGCATCGTCGGCAGGGTGATACCGAGGGCGACAATGAATATCATGGCTTTGTCCAGCTTGGGCAGTATGAACTTGGCAATGCCTGATAGGAAAGACGATTTGAACGTGGCCACTTTTTCAAGGAGCGACGGCGTAAACTCGATCACAAGGATCAATGTGTACGCCATAACGCATAGGGCGACCTCGAACATTATAGAGTTCGTCTGCCAGCGGGACGGCATGAAGAATCCGTACACGTTCCAGTAACGGCCGATGTCGACCATAACCGAGAAGCCGGCCAGCGCGTAGCCGAACATGCTGGCAACAACCGCCGAACGAATCATGGGGTGGTATTTCCAGCCGTTCAGGATGTAGCAGACGATGGCGAGGGCGTAACCGCCGCACGCAAAGGCGGTTCCCAGGGATACGTCATAGGCAAGCCATACGCCCCACGGATAGCCGTCGGAAAGGTTCGTCACCACGCCGATTCCGAACAGGTAACGGTAGCCGATTATTGCAAATGCCGCGCATACTATCAGAGCAAGCACTACGGTGGTGGGTGTAATTACCTTCCCCGGCGCTTCTACATATTCTTCATGATGGCTCATGAGCGGCCTCCTTTGTCATTTTTGTTGCGTCTGTTCCGGTGTACTACTGCTATTGTAGCCAGGGCGGCATACAATACTACCGGAGCCACGGGAACATGAGCCACTGTTTTATAGATGGTGTGCTGGAGTTTCTCTGACTTTGTCGCGAATGAAACGTCAGGCAGGTTAGGCATGCCGAGCTTTTCGAAGTCAACTTTCGACAGATATATAACATTTGTGCCGCCGTAGTCGTGCTCGCCGTATATCTTGGTGAGATAACGATCAGGGCTGGCTGCTATCCGTTTTTTTGCTTCTGCCATAAGATCGGAGCGTTTCCCGTAAATAACTGCTTTTGTGGGGCATACGTCACAGCATGCCGGCAGGCCGCGGGTTTTAAGGTTGGTTTCGCGGCACATTTCGCATTTTGTGATTTTCGGCAGCGCCTTATGCCATTCAAAAGTCGGAACGTTGAATGGGCAGGCCATCTGGCAATACCGGCAGCCTATACATATGTTTTTGTCATATTCCACAATGCCTGTGTCAGGGTTCTTTGTCATCGCTTTGACGGGGCATGCCGATACACAACCGGGGGCGTTGCAGTGCATGCACTGGCGTTTGATGAAGGCAAACTCCTTGTTATTTTCAGGGTTCTCGTACATTTTGATAATATTCTTGGTACGATAATCCAGCGCGTTTACGTTTTGCCAGCGTGAGTCCGCCGCGTCTTCGGGAGAAACGGTGGACGAGCTGTCCAGATCGAAATTTGCCTTGCGGCAGCCGTAAACGCACGCCTTGCAGCCGACACAGACGGTGGAGTCGTAGAGCATCCCCACCTCGTTCGGTCCGAAAGACGGAGTGTGATCCGCCGCGTGCGCCAGTATCGGGGAGAGCGCAACCGCCCCGGTGCCGACCGCCGCGGCTTTAATAAAGCTTCGTCTAGTGCTTTTCATTGCCGGGCTCCTTATCGTTAGGGAGTGCAGATCCCTTGCCGGCAGCATAACCGATGGCCGCGCCGGCAACAGCGCCGACTACAGCCGCGCCGATGGCGCCCATAGGTTTACCCTGAGCAACCGGTTTTGAAGGAGGGAACCACGCCGGCGAAGCAGGATCATATATCTGAACTTTATCAGCTATTTTGGTGTTGAATATAAGACGTTCCGTGCAGCCCACACATGGGTGTCCGACAGAAACAGGCCATGCCACGCCATCGTTAAAACGCAGCGTTGAACAGTTGGCGTAAGTTGCCGGGCCTTTGCAACCCAGTTCATACAGGCAGTAGCCCTGGCCATGGGTTTCGAAATCACCGAATGCTTTTGCAAAACGGCCTGCGTCAAAGTGCGGACGGCGTTCGCAATGGTCGTGCAATTTACGGCCGTATGCGAACAGAGGCCTGTTATCGGCATCCAGCTCCGGCAGTTTGCCGAAAGTCAGAAAGTACAGAACTGTCGCGGGAAGGTTGTACGGGTTCGGCGGGCAACCCGGCAGGTTGACAAGCGGTTTGTCATGCACGAGCGACGAGCAGCTTACAGCCCCTGTGGGGTTTGGATCTGCGGCCTGAACGCCGCCCAGGGTGGCGCATGTGCCTATGCTGATTACCGCGAAAGCGTTTTTAGCGGCCTGTTCGAGTGAATCTTTCGCTTTTATGCCGCCTACTTTACAGTAGATACCGTCTTTTGCCAGAGGCACAGCCCCTTCGCATACGAGGATATATTGACCGGCGTATTTCTCAATGGCGTCGTGCAGCGCTTTTTCTGCCTGCGCGCCGGAACCGGGCATCAGTGTTTCATGGTATTCGAGCGAGATTACTTCCAGAATGAGATTGGCGATATCAGGATGGCTGGAACGCAGGAGAGATTCAGAACAGCCCGTGCATTCCTGAAAGTGAAGCCATATAACGGGCGGCCTATTGTCAGACTCGGCCGCTTCAGCTACTTTAGGAACCATAGCTGCGGGAAGACCCATTACGGCTGTGACAGTCGTGATGGCTTTCATAAAGTCCCGACGCGAAAAAGTCGTACCGAACAAACTAGCATCAAACATTTTTTCCCCCAAAAAGTGCTTTATCCATTTTGATGTAGTGTGTCAGTATCAATAAGTTGATCCGATAATAATCGTATGGATAACAAACACTTGTTATATTTAGACCGAGTATATTCCTCACCCGGTTTATCGAGAGTATAGCATACTTTTTATGAAAAACAATCAAAATTGTTGCCTGATAAGCCTCTTGATGCAATTTATAATAATGTTTGAATATGTTTCATATAGGTTGTGAGAGAAAACTGACATTAGCCGCCTTGACGTCACCATCATTATTTTTAATATGCGCTGTTTCTCGTAAAAAGCATATATGTAGCGCGATATCGTTTCTGTGTGATGAGTTTTATATGGTAATATATGTGGTCATCTGTAGAACAGGTATTTTGGATTTAGATTTTAATGGTAAAATTTGAAGTGTATAAAAAAGTTTGATTAGTTTAAATATTTGCGCATGGTTGATTAAGTCTCGCAAATAAAAAAATTTACCTGAATTTTTAAGCCGCACCCTATAATAAATTTATGACAATGGCGTCATACAGCGGGATCAGGATTAGCGCGGGCAGCATATTGCCTGTGCGGAGGCGGGTTATCTGCGCGAGATTAAGTCCGATGCCCAGCACCACAACGCCTCCGGTCGCGGAGATACCATTGACATAAATCGGGTCGCTCAGCAGGAACGACAGATGGGAGGCACCCAGTGAAAGCGCGCCCTGGTATATAATTATCGGAATGGCGGAAAACAGCACCCCGACGCCCATCGTTGTGGCGAAGATGATTGCAGTTACGCCGTCAAGCAGGCTTTTCACGAAGAGAAGTTCGGGGTCATTCATAAGGCCGTCCTGAATGCTGCCCAGTATCGCCGTGGCGCCCACACAAAAAAGGACCGATGCTGAAAGAAAACCGGGGACGAATGTATCGGACTTACTGCGGACCGTTTTTTTCAGGTATATGCCGAACTGCTCTATGCGTTTCTCAATTTTAAAGATCTCGCCGATAAACGTACCCATCGCCAGGCACACCACAACGGGAAAAAAATCGTGATCCGCCAGTGCCATTTTTACACCCAGCACGATCACTGCAAGGCCCAGTACCTTCATCACGCCGTCGGTGACGAGGCTGTTGCTCCCGGTTTTGTCCGTTAATCTGGCCACGGCAAGCCCTACGGCGCCGCCGGCTACTATGGCGGCGGCATTAACAAGTGTACCTGTGATCATATAGCTCCCATATTATTGAGCGGCCGTCCGTGGACGCACAACATCCCTGTTGTGGTTGCGCCCCATTCATGGAGCGCTCTCCGCGCCGCCCGTCCTTGGGCGGCACCATACGGCGGAGAGGCCGCCGACTGAAGCACCCCCTAAAGTCCCCCAAGGGGGACTTTAGGGGGTGCCGACTTATTCCAACCCCAATTTACTCAAATATTCCAGCGATTCCGCCGCGATCTCAGGCGATCTCACGCGCACTGTTGTTTCCGCGTTCTTCTTCATCGCGCTGAACGTGTAGTTATGGCTGCCTATAAAGCTTACATTCCTGTCCACCACGCACATTTTAGAGTGCAGCCTGCGGGCGGGGTCATCGAACACCACTGTTGCGCCGGCGTTTGTGAGTGTTTTGCCGGTATATGTATTATACTGCGTGGATATATCTGAATCATCCCCCAGATCAAATATGATACCCACCCGCACTCCCCGTTCCAGCGCTTTCAGCATGGCATTAAGTAATTGCATTGTGGGATCCGACGGGTTGCCGTCGGTTTTAAACATATATAGTGCGCATTTAATCTCCATTGATGATTCGTCAAAGTCTTTCAGCAGCATTGGCAGAAGTTCATCGTCGGGTAGAAAAGTGACGCCAGCAGTATATTCTTTTGTGGTGGCGAGGATATTTGTTACGATTATAAAAAGCGCCGTCAATATTATGACACCGGCGGCCGTCAGTCGTTTATATCCATTCGACGCCGGTTCTTTCAGTGATCTTTTCACGGACTTCCGTTTTGCCTTCCCCTGTAACAGCCGAGAAATGAATGAGGTCTTCAACTTTAACACCTATATCTTTGGCAATCTTTGTTTTTCTGTTCAGTAGTTGATTTTTGGAAACTTTATCCGATTTGGTCAGTACTATGCAAGGGGTAATGTTGTATTCTCTGAGCAGCGCAAGAAGTTCCTTTTCTTCTGCTTCCATTGTGCGCCGTATATCGATCAGTATAAAGCACATTGTTAGGGTGGTGCGTTTACGGAAATAGGAATCCAGAAGCCTTGCCCATCCTGCCCGCTCCCCTTTGGATACCGCCGCGTAACCGTATCCGGGCAGGTCCACGAAAACGAGTTGGTCGTTTACGTTAAAAAAGTTCAGAAGTCTTGTTTTCCCGGGTGTTTTCCCGGTTTTTACAAGTTTTTTTCTGTCCAGTATGGCATTCATCATGGAGGACTTACCCACATTGCTGCGGCCGGCGAATGCTATTTCCGGATAGATTTGTGGCGGAAGCTGCTTTACATTGGCTACGGACGTGATAAAATTGGATTTCATTTTATTAACCCCAATTGAATTAGAATTTCCGGCAAATCAAGGTCGGAGTGGAGGTTAAATCCCGCCGCGTTTTTATGCCCGCCGCCGCCCTGCCTGACGGCGATTTCGCTTACATCGATATCTTTGCTGGAACGCAGCGACACCGTTTTTCTCTGGGCGTTTATCAGTATGGTGTAGTCCGCGAGCCCCTGGGTGATAATGCTGTTCCCCAGCTCGCTCGAGTACATCTCGGAAAAAAGAACGGCGAAAGTGCGCTGCTGTTTGTCCGTAAAATATTCAGCGTGTTTTATGGCCCGCGTAATATAGTTATTCCGGCGTTCTTCCTCGAGGGATATAAGCATCTCCTCCTCTGGTTTGAACCCGCGGTAAGGCTCGGCCAGAAAGCGTTTTTCGAATCTGCTTATGCCGAGGAGTATGAAGAGAAGGTTCATGCGGAGGCTGTCGCTCCGTTTCAGCATCCAGAGGTCGAAATCGTTGACACAATTGACGAAATTTTCGTATGCGGAAAGATCGAAGCCCATGGATGTGAGCTTGTCATAGGTCAGCAGTGTCGCGCATTTGCCTATTTCGTGGACTACGAAGGGGTATTTTTTCAAAGACTCGCTGGACGCGTGGTGATCGATAAGGAGAAGCTCCCGCTCGCCTGCCATACGCTCCACGTCCGCCTCTGAAGGGGCCACGTCCGTGATGATAACCATGCTGCAGTCCGAAGGTATGCCTTCAAGCCGCGACTGGAGTTCATCATACCCGGAATATATTGTCTTAACTGAAGGATAGGCGGCTTTAACAAGGATTCCGCATCCTATTCCGTCCAGATCGTTGTGCGAAATATGTAATGTCATATGTAACTTCCTCAGTTAAAGCTATCGGAAATGTGCCTAATAGTCAAGGTGTTAAAGCAACTTTTCCTTTGCGCCGTCGACAGTTTTTTAAAGGTGCGGTTTTTTAAATTTATCTATTGACGAAACAGAACTACCCTGTTTATAACAGACTCAATGTTTTATTTTGACCCGGTGCGATCATGTCCGACTCTGTAAATAATTTGTTTAAAATTGCGCTTGCCTCTGACCACGGCGGCGTTGAGCTGAAAAATATGCTGAAGGAGTACCTTATGTCCAAAGGGCATACGGTGCTGGATCTCGGCGTGCAGTGCGGCGAAAAGTCGGATTATCCCGATCAGGCGCTCCTTGTGGCAAATGCTTTGATGAAGGGTGCCGCCGACAGGGGGGTTTTGCTGTGCGGCTCCGGCATAGGCATATCCATTGCCGCAAACCGCCTGCCCGGTATCCGGGCGGCCCTCTGCCACGACGAATACACCGCGCGCATGAGCCGCATGCATAACGACGCAAACGTGCTTGTGCTCGGCGGCCGCACTCTGGGGACGGACCTGGCGAAATGCATGGTTGATGTGTGGTTCGACACAGGGTTTGAGGGGGGCCGCCATCAGCCCCGCATAGAAAAGATCGACGAAATAGCGGAAAAAATTTGGAAAAGTAAGTTTGCAAAAGACTTATGATTAAGTAGAATATATTCAGGATCCTTGAAGTCCCCCCCCGGGGGCTTTGGGGGGCGGTTTTAAAGAAACCAAATGCCTTTAAGGATCACACCTATATTACGCATTTGGTTTTCTCGGCGGCATCCCCGCCGAATGGTGCCGCCCATGGACGGGCGGGCGGAGAGCGCCCCACGGACGGGGCGCAACCACCGCAGGGAAACGGTGCGGCCAGGGATGGCCGCTCTATATATCAGGAGTGAATGATGCCCTTGTACAGCCATGTTAAATCTTTTGATCCGGAGCTTTATAAAGCTCTGACAGGTGAAAAAGACCGCCAGGAAAATCATCTGGAGCTTATCGCCCGCGACAACTTTGTCAGCCCGGCCGTTATGGAAGCCGCCGGGTCCGTGCTCACCAATAAATACGCGGAAGGCTACCCCGGTAAAAGATACTACGGCGGCTGCGAGTTCGTGGACATAGCGGAGCAGCTTGCGATCGACCGGATAAAGCAGCTTTTCGGCGCCGAATATGCCAACGTACAGCCGCACTCCGGCTCCCAGGCCAATATTGCGGCGATGTTCGCCGTCGCCCAGCCGGGGGATACCGTACTGGGGATGAACCTTTCCCACGGCGGCCACCTCACGCACGGCAGCCCCGTGAACTTTTCCGGCAAATTCTTTAAGATTGTACCTTACGGCGTCAATAAAACCACTGAACAGATAGATTACGATGAGCTGGAATCGCTTGCCAAAGAGCATAAACCGAAGCTTATCCTCGCCGGAGCCAGCGCCTACCCGCGCCTGATAGATTTCAAGGCCTTCCGCGATATCGCGGACAAGGTCGGCGCTGTGTTCATGGTGGATATGGCGCATATCGCCGGGCTTGTGGCCGCGGGTGTGCATCCGAGCCCAATGCCCTACGCGGATATCGTCACCACCACCACCCACAAAACGCTCCGCGGGCCGAGGGGCGGCGTTATCCTGACCAACAGGGAAGATTTGGGGAAAAAGATCAACTCCCAGATCTTCCCCGGCTTCCAGGGCGGGCCGCTCATGCACATCATCGCCGCCAAAGCGGTTGCTTTTAAAGAGGCGCTGCTGCCTGAGTTCAAAGAGTATGGCAAACAGGTGGTCAAAAACGCGGAGGCTCTTGCGAAAGCGGTTTCGTCAAGGGGCTTCAGGCTTGTTTCCGGCGGCACGGACAACCACCTTATGCTGGTGGACGTGTACTCCAAAAACGTGACCGGAAAAGACGCCCAGAACGCGCTGGATAAAGCCAACATCACCACCAATAAAAACACGATACCCTTTGAGACGCTCAGCCCTATGATTACAAGCGGCATACGCCTCGGTTCTCCCGCCGTCACAACACGCGGCATGAAGGAAGCGGAGATGGGTGTTATAGGTAATTTCATCGCCGACGTGCTTGAAAATATCAACGACGATGCGAAAATCGCAAAAGTAAAGGCGGACGTCATCGCGCTGGCG
>JAVBTI010000174.1:0-16615 GCA_031556255.1 Deferribacterales bacterium
GTATGAAAAACAACGCCATCCTGCTTGGCGAGCCTGGCGTGGGCAAAACGGCCATCGTGGAAGGCCTTGCCCAAAAGATGTCCTCCGGCGACGTGCCGGAATCGTTGCGTAAGAAACGGCTTATTTCCATAGAGCTCGGCGGACTTGTGGCGGGCACCAAATACCGCGGTCAGTTCGAAGAGCGGATGAAAAGCCTTCTGAAAGAGATAGAGAACGTCAAAGATGTTGTTATCTTTATAGATGAAATCCATACCATCGTGGGCGCCGGGGCAGCGGAGGGGTCGATAGACGCTTCCAATATGCTCAAACCGGCGCTTGCCCGCGGAGTGTTCCAGTGCATAGGCGCGACGACCCCGGGGGAATACCGCAACAACATTGAAAAAGACGGCGCTCTGGAGCGCAGATTCCAAACCATACTTGTTGAACAGCCCACCGTGCCGGAGACCGCCCTCATCCTCCGCGGTCTGCGTAAGAATTACGAGGATTACCATAAAGTATTTATCCCGGACAATGTGATAGACGAGACGGTGGACCTTACCGAGCGCTACATATCCTATAAATTCCAGCCGGACAAGAGTATTGACGTGATAGACGAGGCTTGCGCCAAGGTTAAGCTGGCCCACCAGATGGTGCCGGCGGAGATAACGCAGCTTCAGGCGCGGATCGGCTCCCTGCGGGACCAGCGTGATTCCCTCGGCAGTGAACGCGACATAGCCACTTATGACGATTACTCTTCGGAACTGGAAAAGCTGAGAGAGATATATCAGCAGAAAGTCGCGCTGTGGACGGAAGAAATAGACACCAACTGGCCGTCTATAAGTGTGGATGACGTGGCGTATATAGTTTCGAGTATCGCCAAGGTGCCGGTGCGCCGCCTGAAGCAGGACGACCGGGAAAGGCTGCTGACCCTCGAAAAAGAGCTCAACGAACATATAATAGGCCAAAACGAAGCGCTTGAAAAAGTATCAAAAGCGATGCGGCGCAGCTTTGCGGGGATAAGCAATCCCGCCCGCCCGCTGGGGTCGTTTATATTCCTTGGACCCACCGGAGTGGGCAAAACGGAAGTGGCAAAACGACTTGCCCAGAGCATATTCGGCACCCAGGATGCTCTTATCCGTATAGATATGAGCGAATTCGGCGAAAAGTTCAACGTCTCCCGCCTGATTGGCGCTCCCCCCGGATATGTGGGCTACGATGAAGGAGGCAAACTCACGGAGCAGGTTCGCCGCAAACCGTACAGCGTTGTTCTCTTTGACGAAGTAGAGAAGGCGCACCCTGACGTGCTGCATATATTGCTGCAGATACTCGATGACGGGTTTGTCACTGACAGCCTCGGCCACAAGGTGAACTTTAAAAACACCGTCCTCATACTCACCTCCAACCTCGGCACGAAAGAAGCCGCCATGGACAAGACCCTCGGATTCGGTACCAGAGTGCATGGGGAGCCTGACAGGACGAAGTTTTACTCTGCCGCCGATAAGGCGCTCAAGCGTCATTTTCCGCCGGAGTTCCTGAACAGGGTGGACAGCATAATACATTTCAACCCGTTGGGGCTGGAGGAACTCAAGCAGATTCTGGATCTCCAGCTTGAGGAGCTCAACGCCAGGCTGGAAAAACAGGGGAAAAGCCTGTTCCTGTCGAATGAGGCTAAAGAGTTGCTGCTGACGAAAGATTATAATTTCGAATACGGTGCGCGTCCGATACGCCGTATTTTGCAATCCTATGTGGAAGATCAGCTCAGTGAAAAGCTTTTGGCCGGCGCTTTCGCCAGACGCAAGAAACTGCGCATGGTAGTGAAAGATGGGGATCTTGCGATCATTTAACCGCATCCTGCTTTTCGGAGCCGGGGCGGTCGGTGGTTACTTCGGCGCGCTCGTGGCAAAAAGCGGATCCGATGTGACTTTCATAGCCCGCGGTGCACGCCTTGAGGCTTTCAGATGCGACGGCCTCACACTCAAAAGTGATGGCGGCGGCGCGGAAAAACTCCGCATCAATGCGGCTGAAAAGCCTGACGGTTTTTATGATCTGATAATAATTACAGTCAAATCAAAAGACACTGCTGCTGCGGGGGATGTGTGCAGAAACCACCTCGCCCCGGACGGTGCCGTTCTTTCGCTTCAAAACGGCGTGGACAACACGGATATACTTGCCGGCATCTTCCCGGCAGACAAAGTGATCGGCGGAGTAGTGTTCGGAGGGCTCTCAGTACCGGTTCCGGGCACAATCCTTTACAGGCCGGGAGCCAGAGTCACTGTCGGCGCACTCACGAAGACCGGCAAAAAGTACGAGGAACCCGTATGCGCCCTGTTCCGCGCTGCCGGCGTAACCTGCAGAGTAAGCGACGATATAAAACATTCCGCATGGCGGAAGCTTGTATGGAATATTATGTATAATCCGCTGTCGGCGCTGTTGAGGGCGTCCTGCGGCGACCTCGTGGAAAGCCCGCATACGCGCAGTATAATGAAAGCGATGGGCGCGGAAGTTGTTTCCGCCGCTGCCGCAAACGGTGTGGTTTTGCCGGACGATGTGCCGGAGAAGGAGCTCACACTGGCTCCTGATTTTCGCACCTATAAAACCAGCGCGCTGCAGGATGTTGAAGCGAACCGTGTGCCGGAATCTGCCGAGCTTATGCGTCCTGTCATGGAAACGGCGGATGCGGGAAAGATATCAGCACCTGTTTGCAGGACGATTTATGAAATGTCGGAATACAAGTTCAGCAGGTGGTTTCACACTTTTCCGAGGCTGGCGGCGGACGTCCTGGTGATAAACAAAGACAAGGCTCTGCTCATAGAGCGTAAATACCCCCCGTACGGCTGGGCCATACCCGGCGGAATGGTGGATTACGGAGAAAGGGTGGAGGATGCCGCCGTCAGAGAGCTGCGTGAAGAAACTGGCATTGTTATAAAAACTGAAGAACTTCACCTTTTAGGTGTGTACTCGGCACCGGAAAGGGATTTTCGCGGGCATACGGCATCGGTGATATATTACGCGTATTCGGACGGTGTTCCGGTCGCAGACGATGATGCAAAAAACGCAGATTACTTTGATCTGAACAGCCTTCCGCCCCTCGCGTTTGACCATAAAAAGATCATAGAAGAATACATGGTCAAAAATAAAATCAAATAAGTATGTGCGGCACAGCCGGCCTCTCATGGCCGTATACATTAACAATAAACGTGGATACCTTCCTCAGAGCCGGAATCCAGGATAGATAATAGTTTTCTGGATTGTGGGTCAGGCCCGCGATGACGAAAAGGGTACTTTTTAGACAGTCTGCGCGGCGCACAGTTGTGCGCCGCGTTTGTGCCGGCAGAGTCCGGTTTTACCTGTAGGAATAATCGACGATGAAATTACCTTTTATCCCGATATTGCTTTTGTCGTTGCCGCTGCCGTCTATCTTTATCTCAACGTTGGTCATGAACGGGCAGTTTGTGTATATTGGGATCCACTCATGGTGTTCGCCTTCCACCGTCCCAGTGCCTGTCCATGCCTGAGGTGTTTCATCGATGGTAAAATTGTTTTTGTTTACCGGTATTTTTTTGCTCTGCGTGAATTCCAGCTCAGTCCAGTTGGACTTTCCTTCTTTGACGTTGTAGGTGACTGTAGCCTGCATTGAACTTTCGTCCGCTCTGTCCAGTACCACAGTGATGGTATAGTGGGTTTGCTGCCCGGCTTTACTGCCAATGTCGTCATCGCCGCCGCTCTTCTTTTCAGTCAGTTGGGCGTCACCCATCAGCAGGAACTGTTCGTCGGTGGTGCCATATTGAGTGGTTGCGTTAATCTTTATCTCTTTGCCTGCAAGATAGGTGTCGCAGGCGTTTTTAACTTCTACGCGTTTTGTCGCATTATCTATCAGTTCATATATGGGCATAAGGCTTTGTGGGTAATAGTCGCTCCAGACTTCATTTCCTTCAATGGAATCTATCCATTTCTCGTAGTCCTGTTTTGTATGTACAAGCTGCGCATATTGAGGTTTTCCCCCGACAACCTGAGTAGTCCATTCTACGGAACCCATTTCGAAAGATGAACCGTATTTAGTAGTTAATTCCGTTTCGGTGCCCCCGCCTGCGGTAATACCTTCAAAAGTAGCTTCCGCCTTGGCTTTTGCAAATGCGCCTATTTCATAGGATGAGGAGCCGGTTTTCTTTTTTGCACTGAAATGATAGTCCAGCCGCGCACCCCATATTCCGCCCAGCATAACGTCGGTGCCGTATTTTGCTATAATTTGCGATCCCGTCAAATTGTCCAGATCTCTTAAAAATCCGGGCGCCAGGTATGGTTTGAGCATTTCCGGATCTTCCCTGTGCTCCAGGCGGTATGCGTCGCTGATGATTTTGCTGTAGCTGGTGGCAAAAGAATATTCGTCGCTGGAGGTGCGTTCTTTTTGGAAATTGGTTCCCACTTCGCTTTCAAAACTGGCTCCCGCAAAGCCTATTTTCCCTGAAACTTTGATGGAAGCTGATACGGATGACTGATATTTATTGATATTATTGCCTGAAACGGTCTCGAATTTGGCGGATTTCATATTTACGTCTCTGCCGACCATTTTGTTCGCATACAGTTTGTCAAAATCAAGCACCACGCCTTTGACATCATCCGAATAGGCATATCTGCCGCTGATGTCATACCCTCTGCCGATGATCATTTTAAGTGATTCGTTGGTGACCACAGCCGATCCGCCACCCCCGCCGCCGGACCCGCTTGAACCGTCTGAGCATGCGGTAAACAACCCGAATGTCAAAGTCATGAGCACGAAAATCATAAACTTATTATTCATAAAGGTTTCCTCCTTTTATGTCTGAGATTGAATTTTATTGCAAACGTTTGCTATAGAGTAAACAGTTATGATCATATATCTTATTTTTGAAGTATAGTCAAACTTTTTTGCAAGTAATGTCTGTGATTTTTCTGTAGTAGAATAATTAAAGTACAGCCCTGTTAAGTATTGCAATTGTTAATAGGGTCTGGCCCCAGGAAAAAGGTGTAGGTAGTATGGATATTTTGGGAAGGATAATTGAGCTCAGGAATGAGCGTGGGTGGAGCAATTACAAACTTGCAAAGGAGGCCAATATCCCCCAGTCTACATTGACTAATCTATTGAAACACAATAACCTGCCTACGATACCCACATTAATATCCATATGTGGCGCCATGGGTATCACGCTTTTGCAATTTTTTGCTGGTAAAAACAGTTCGTTCCTGACTTCTGAACAAAGTGAGCTTATAAATGATTGGTCTTTATTGACAAACTCTCAGAAAGAAATTGTGAAAACCGTTATCCGCGGTTTTTTACAGGAAAAAAATTAACTATTAGCCCCGGTAAAGGGTTTGAGGTGCCGCATCCGGGCATACTTTTCCCGAGGATACCCATATCACGGCTGTCACAAAGCCAGTGGACAGCTCAGCTTAAAAAACAGGATGCGGAAGCTGTATGTATCAAATAATAATTTACCCGTTCAGCGCTTCCACCAGTTCAAGCTTTGTCTTGTCGGCGCTGACGTTTGCCACCTGGCATGTTCCGGCCGCGGCGTGTCCGCCGCCGCCGTACCGGAGCATTATTTCGCCGATGTTCACGCCCGACGTTTTATTTAAGATCGATTTTCCAACGGCAAAAACGGTATTTTGCCTGTTTACTCCCCATATCTCATGTATGGAAATGTTCGCCTGCGGGTAGAGGGCGTAAATAACGAAGCGGTTCCCGGGGAATATAGTCTCTTCGCCGCGCAGATCCACCACGACAACGTTATCAAACAGTTTCGAACATCTTTTAAGCTGGTCTTTGAATTTGTCTTCATAGTGGAAGTAAAGCTCGATGCGTTCTTTCACGTCCGGAGTCTGCAACAACTGCTCTATAGTCATCTGTTTGCAGTAGCTTATGAGTTCCATCATGAGTTGGTAATTTGAGATGCGGAAATCTTTGAACCGCCCCAGGCCGGTACGTGCATCCATTATGAAGTTGAGAAGATTCCAGCCGGAAGGGTACAGCACTTCGTCACGGGTGAATTTCGCGGAATCGCTCTTGTCTACCGCTTCCATTATTTCTTTTGATATTTCGGGGAAGGCGTCGGCACCGCCGTAATAGTTATAAACAACTCTGGCGGCGGAAGGGGCATGTCCGTCTATGATATGGTTTTCATATTTTTTATTGATGCGGACGGTCTCGCTTTCGTGGTGGTCGAAGGCCAGGCGGACACCCTCAACATAAGGCAGGTTGGTGGTTATATCACCGCCTGTGATGGCAATCTTGCCGTCCTGCATGTCTTTGGGATGCACGAACAGTATATCGTCAATAAGATCAAGCTCTTTCAGGAGCACCGCACAAACCAGCCCATCGAAATCGCTGCGTGTGACGAGCCTGTATTTTTTATCGCTTCCCATACCAGTACCCCTCCCTCCGGATTTTCATTCAGTTTACAACGGATGGCAAAAAAAAACAATGGATTCAGCGCGGCGAAAATTTTCTATTTTTGACAGTCTGGGATTGTGTTGCTTAGCTAATTGTAGTAGTTTTACATCAGGAGTGGAACATGATTATTGATAAAAACGACCAGCGTCTGCAAAAAATTATCCGCAGGGGCGATTATTTTGAAAGCGAATATCTGCCAAAGGTGCTTGAGATTCTGGATAATGTCAAACACAACGGCGATAAGGCGTTACTGGAATATACAAAGCGTTTTGACCGTTTCGAACCCGGGGACGGCTTCCGGATCCCTGAAGAGATGCTTGAATATGCCCTTTACAAGCTTGAGCCCAATTTAAAGCTTGCAATGGAACATGCGAAAGAGCGGATAGTATCTTTCCATGAAAAACAGCTGGAAAAAAGCTGGATTTATAATGACGGCGGAATCCTGCTCGGGCAGAAGATCGCACCGCTCGAAAGGGTGGGGGTATACGTCCCCGGTGGCAAGGCGGCGTATCCGTCAAGCGTCCTGATGAATATTATTCCCGCGAAAGTCGCCGGGGTAAAGGAAATTACCATGGTCACGCCCACCCCCGGAGGGGAGGCAAATGCGATAGTGCTTGCAGCGGCGAAACTGGCCGGCGCGGATAAAGTTTTCCGTGTGGGCGGCGCCCATGCGGTCGGCGCAATGGCTTACGGAACCCAGACCATCCCCCGGGTGGATAAGATTGTGGGCCCGGGGAATATTTATGTGGCGCTTGCTAAAAAGATGGTTTTCGGTACTGTGGATATAGATATGATAGCGGGGCCGAGCGAGATCCTCGTGATTGCCGACGGGTCGGCAAATCCCGCCTGGGTGGCGGCGGACATGCTGTCGCAGGCGGAGCATGACGAGCTCGCCTCCGCAATGGCTGTGGTCACTTCCCATGAACTGGCCAAAGCTGTTGAATCCGAGTTAAAGAAACAGTTGGAACTGTTGCCGCGTAAAGAGATTGCAGAAAAATCGCTGCGGGATTACGCCGCTATCGTGGTGGTGAAAGACGTGGCGGAGGCCTGCGCTGTGTCGGACGAGATAGCGCCGGAACACCTTGAACTGTGCGTGGAGTCGCCTTTGGAAACCGCGCGTTTAATCCGCAACGCCGGGGCCATATTTATGGGGCATTACACGCCGGAGGCGGCCGGAGATTATTTTGCCGGGCCGAACCATGTGCTTCCCACCGGCGGGTCGGCGCGGTTTTTCTCCCCGCTGGGGGTTTACGACTTTGTGAAACGTTCCAGCCTGATCTGCTATGACTGCGGTTCTTTGGCCGCACACGGGGGAATGATCGCTGCTCTTGCCGAAACAGAGGGGCTTTTCGCCCACGGCAGATCGGTTTCCATAAGGAGTGGGAAAAAAGGCTGATGCAGTTTTACGAAATTATCGTAGTTTACACAATCTGCAGTTTCGCCGCGTGGGTCGCAGGAAACATCTGTGAATCGGTGAATGCACGCGCCCTGCGCTTTAATAACTTCCTGATGGGACCATTTTCCCCGTTTGACGGGTTCATTTATCTTTTCGCATTGTTGATCCTTCACGATTTCGGCCATAACCCTGCCGTTTTTTTTGTATTGACGGCGGCCTTTATATTCCTCTCCAAGCTTGCGCTCAGTTATGTAGATCGCTATCTTTTCCAGCGCGGCGGCACGGGGGTAAGATGGGCGCTGATTATCATGTTCGCCTTAATATCCGCGCTTTTCTGCCTGGCGCTGTATTATTTTATCTTGCCTCTTGCTATGGCGCTGATATATAAAATGCCGGAAAATACCCGCCGGGTTGCCTCGCTGTTCATCAACGCTTTTTTTATAGGCGTGTGCGTGTCCGGCCTGTTTGTTTATTCCACACTCAGGCATGGGCTTAATTATCTCTCTTCTCTCCGAAAGGAGCTGTGTGATGCCGTTATCGGCGGCGATACCCTTCTGGAGTCAATGAATATACTGAAATCTCTGCCTGAAGGAAACAAAAAACCCGATCTGGAAGCACGTGTGGCCAGGGGGATAAAGTACGAGCAGGATATACTGCGGACTGCAGGGCGTTTCCCCCGTCTGTCCCAATACCTTTATATGCCTTCACAATCAGTAAAGGTCACCCTCGCCGGCATGGCGGAAGATGCCAAACTGGTGTTGAGAAACGTCCTCTATGTCAGTTTCCGGGAAGATGAGGAAAATAACGATTCCTTCGCCTATGGATTAAATTTTTACAAGCTGCTGTGGATATTTTTCATCGCCTGCATTTTGGGCTATATGATAGAAAGCGTGTTTTGCCTGGTCAAAAACGGATATGTGGAAAGCAGGCAGGGGCTTATTTACGGTCCCTTCAGCCAGATTTATGGTTTCGGGGCGGTGCTGCTGTCGCTGACACTTTATAAGATCAGGCATATGCGGGCGATTTGGATATTCATAATCAGTTGTATGATAGGAGGACTTTTTGAGGCCGCGTGCAGTTATATTCAGGAGACGGCATTCGGCACAGTGTCCTGGGACTATACGCAGAGGAGCTTTCCGCTTTTCGGCGGGCGCACAAACCTCAGCTACATGTTTTTCTGGGGATTCCTGGGGACGTTTTTCATAAAGGAGATCTATCCGAGGTTGTCTAAACTTGTGGAACGAATCCCAAACAGGATTGGCATAACCTTTTCTTATGTGATGATAATTTTCTTCGTTTTTGACATGTTTATCTCCGCCGCCGCGCTGGACAGACAGCGGGCGCGCCATAGCGGCATACCGCCGTCCAACGCGTTCGCGCAGTTTGTGGATTCGCACTATACCGACGAATATCTGAAAACAGTG
Organism: Deferribacterales bacterium; assembly: GCA_031556255.1. Taxonomy (GTDB): domain Bacteria; phylum Chrysiogenota; class Deferribacteres; order Deferribacterales; family JAISNW01; genus JAIRQX01. The sequence goes on from JAVBTI010000174.1 coordinate 9,227, forward strand.
TATCCGAACATGGTCATGAAATAACAAAAACCCCTATGTTTCCACAGGGGTTTAGCCGTTCTTTATCAACGAAAATGCTGTTACTCTTTGTCTGCTATTTTCTGAAGGTTTGAGTTAATATTAAACAGTACAATCATAACTTCACAAAGTACCCTCACATAAAGCAGGCCGATAACTATGCCGAACAGGCCGCCTATTACCCCGCCAAAGCTTCTGGACATGAACATATATCCCAGGCAGCCGAGAACCACCACTACGCACAGAAGCCAGTAGAGAATGGTCATAAACCCCGGGGTAACCATCTTGTTAAGAAACAGAAGATCTTTAGGTTCAAAATTTTTCGGAAACATACGCAAACCTCCAATAAGTCGCATATTTTTGTGGTCATCAGTTACTGCATGTGCCATTATAAAATTTATACTAGATAATTCCTGATTTGTAAATGAATCTGTTTTAAATTTCACTATACTTTCACAAAATATGCATTTACCGTGAGTTGATTGCAAAAACGCCGGTGTTTCGGCACACCCCTGCAGCGATTATTTTATACGTTTTCCGTCCACGCCTATGACGTGTTCATGAATGCGCACTTTCGCACCCGATATTGCTTTAGCCCGCTCCACCGCAGCGGCGATCCCGCGGCAGCATGGTACCTCCATCCGTACTGATGTACAGCTGTTCAAGTCTGCGCTGCGAAATATATCCGCCAGCTTTTCCGCGAAAGCTCCGGGGTCTTCGAATTTCGGACAGCCTATCAGGAGGGGTTTCCCGTTGGCGTTGTCCGCGTGGAAGCACGGTGTGACCGCCGCCGCACAGTCCGCCGCGACCACTATATCCGCTCCCCGCAGGAACGGCGCCGACGGCGGAACAAGCATTATTTTCAGCGGCCAGTGTCCGGGCCCTTCGGCTTCAACGGAAAGGCCGCCGGTGTGTGCCTGTGGCGCGCGGAACTGCTGCATCCTGCTGCCCGGGCACCCGGAATGGAAAGCGGGGGCGGTGTGCGCGTGTGAGGCGGCATGGATGTTGGCGTGGACTTCCTCCTCGTCGAACGGTTCCGCGAGCCTTTCCACTATTTCCAACGCTCCTGTGGGGCAGCTTCCCAGACAGGCGCCCAGGCCGTCACAAAGGCTTTCTTTGATAACCTGCGCTTTGCCGTCCACTATTTTGATGGCGTTTTCTTTACAGTCCAAGATGCACATGCCGCAGCCGGTGCACAAATCTTCGTTGATTTCGATTATTTTTCGTGTAACTTTCACTATCCGCTCCTTATATAGAGAGTGCGTATTCTTGCGCACACCGCATCCCTGCGGTAGTTGCGCCCCATCCGTGGGGCGCTCTCCGCACCGCCCGTTCACGGGCGGCGCCGCGCGGCGGGGAGGCCGCCGGCAGAAGCACCCCCCCCACACCCGCCCCAGGGGGAGCGTTCAAGGTATCCGGAAGGTGGTTTGTGACTCTCTCTTCCTGGCGGGGATAGTAGCAGAAAAAAACGGCGCGATCATTGATTAAGATCAAGCAGGTGTAAATAATTTTGCGGAAGTTAAATGTTGCAATAAAATCGTAATTTCAATAAAATAGCACTATGAAAAGATTGCTGACATCAATTTTGGTGACTTTTGTATTGGCAGCGGGCTACTGTTACAGCGCGCCGCGGGATCTGTTCGAATACGCGAGCCGCGGAGACCTTGACAGCGTGAAGCGTTATAAAGAGGCCGGAGGCGACCTGCACGCGAAAGATATTTATGATAACAACGCTCTGCTCCTTTCTTCCGAAAACGGCTATACGGATATCGTAAAATATCTGCTGGCAAATAATGTGGAAGTGAACAATATGAACCGGTACGGCTATACCCCCATTTTTGCCGCCGTGACCAACGAGCACCCGGATGTGATCAAGTTGCTTCTCGCTGCGGGAGCGGATGTTAATCTGAAAAATCAGTATAATTCTTCCACTCTGGATTACATGCATGCCATGAACGCCGATACGCCGCAGCAGTACATTGCCGATCTGACCGCTCCGGGGAAAGTGCCATCCACCATGAAGGGGCCTAACTCGTACTTTTACCTGAAGAGATGGCAGAAACAGGCCATGACATACATGGACGAGCATAAAACAGAACTTGCCGTGGCGTCCACCGCCGATGCGGCGGCTCATAGTGATGCCTACGCCCAATATCTTATGGGTAAAATGTACCTGGATAAAGGCAGGACGGAAGAGGGCCTGCGCCTGCTTTCCCATGCCGCCGATCACGGGATTGCCGATGCGCAGTATAGGCTGGGCATGTATTACACAGGCGGTTACGATCCGATAGACGGAGAGAAGGGGCTGGAATATCTGAAAAAGGCCGCGGCGGCAGCCCATGAAGGGGCTGTCGTGGCATGCGGGCGATGCTATCTTCTGGGGATAGGAACGCAGCGGGATGCGGAGCTGGCGAAATCTTATCTGGAAAAAGGCATGCAGATGGGGAACTCTGACGGCGAATACTATCTGGGCGTAATGTACTACTACGCGCTTGGAGTGCCCGCCGATGAGGATCTGGGATACAGACACATGGTCAGTGCAGCCGATAACGGCAGCGCTGAAGCAGAAAGACAGCTCAACCGTTTTGCCACGGAAGACACATTGGACTATCTGTCTAAAATAAACGAGCTTACGCGGCCGGAGGTGAAAGCATATATGCTGTCTCAGGGCGCGGTTCAGAACGCAGAAACGGCGGACTGTGACAATTACGTGGTCAGTGGTTTTCTCGACGCGGATTACGGAATATCCGAAATTGCCGCCTGTTTTCCGCCGGATGCGCCCATCTATATGATTTTTAGAGTTACGCCGGACATGCACAGCATGTATAAGGAATTTATGTTGAATTACCAGTTAAGGGCACCGGTGCGTTACGATGTAAGCGGAGACAACAGCGTTAAATGAAGAAATATGTTATTTTTGCGGCACTGATTGCACTTTTGGCCGGTAATGCGGATGCACAGGAACTGCGCAGCGTGCTGTCGCAGGCTGTCGAATATTACAGCGCGGGTAACTGCGCGGAGGCGCTTCCGCTCTTTGAAGAAATACTGGGTTCCGGGCTCGGCGCCGTGCGGGACAACACTACCCTGCTTTATTCCGCCAACTATTATGCCGGGTATTGCTCCCGTGCCCTGTCCGACCGGGACAGGGCGGTGAAATATTTCTCCGCCGCGCTGTCTCTTGCGGAACAGCATAACAGGCGGGAACAACTTCCGGTTATTAACGCCTTCCTCGGCGAGACTGAGCGTGAAAACGGGAACTATTCCACCGCCGCAAGGTATTACGTGAAGGCCCTGGGCTATCTTCCGGCTGAAAGTGCGGATACGGCCACTGTGCTTTATTTCCTTGCGGAGGCTCACAGGGGGGACAGGCAGTATGAGCTGTTTTTTTCTGACTGTGAGAGAGTGTCCGTCATGGCGAAGCAATTAAAGCTCACAAGGCTTGAGATCGCCTGCATGACAGGTGCCGGCGAGGCTTATTTCGAAGAAGGGGATTACCCTCAGGCGATAAAAATATTCAATAATGCCCTGATTGCTTCAAAGAGCGCCCAACTGCCCGTAGAAACGGCAAATAATCATATGGGGCTGGGTATTGTTTATGAAATCGTTAACAAGAGCGATCTTGCGCGGCAAAATTATGAGGAAGCGCTAAAACTGTATGTTGCAAGTGTGACCACCGCGAATATTCCCGCGATAGTCGAGCATCTTTTGACGCTCCCGCGCTGCTCATCCGCGCAGGCGGCAAAATCGGCTGAGCTGTACTCCCGTCAGGCGGAAGAGCTGCTGGGGATAGGAGACGACGAATCAACCCTTTATATGCAGCTCCTGATCGGCGAATATCTCAGGCAGGCGGGGAATCCCGCGCAGTCGATGGCGGCCTACCGGAGCGTTATAGAACTTGCCGTTCAGAACGACCTTCCCGCTGAGGCTGCAAAAGCCGCCATATCGCTTTCGAATGTACAGTACGAAGTGAGCGACTACAGCGGGGCGGAGGAAACGCTGCTGGATGCTGCGCGGTATCAGTCGATACAAAATCCACCGGTTTACCTTGCTTCCATTTATGCCCAGCAGGGGGATATTTACGCTAAAACAAACCGCACCGCACCCGCAAGGCAGAGCTACCAGAACGCCGTGAACAGCGCAGTTAACGGCGAAGAGAAAGAAAAGTATTCGGAAATACTCAGGTCATTAAGGTAAGGCCGGGAACGCTGTGATTGTCAGGCTTCGTGGCAGCTCAGGCATTTATTAAGCTCCACATGATAGGCGTCTTTCGGCCAGTCGCGGTGGCATTGGAAGCAGCGGTCGCCGCAGCCGCCGTTGACGTTAGTTTTTGGTATAATTGACAGCGCTTTCATTGTTCCGTCATGGCATGACGCGCATGTGCCGAGGGACAGATGGTCCGGTTGACCCTGCAGTTGGGGATGACAGGAATAGCATGGGCCGGAGCAGCCGGAAATGCCCGTTTCCGGCATTACCAATAGCGCGAAACTTACCATAAATAAGACATAACAGAATCCAATAACAAAAGCCCTTTTCTGCTTACTTTTACCCTGTTTCCTTCGCACTTAAGCAACCCCTCGTCCGCGAGCGTTTTTATTTTTACTCTAAGCTCAGCAGGTATTGTACCGAAATTTTCTTCTATTTCAAGAAGATCTATCCCTTCAATCCGGCGCAATCCGAACACAACGCTTTCCAGTACGACCGTCTGGGGGCCGTAAAGTTCACTGTCTTCCCGTCCGGCTGGATTGTTGATATATTTTTCGATATCCGGGCTGTGGCGGAAACGCAGCCGTATCCCCTCCCTTACAAGCATGGAATGGGCACCGGCGCCCGCCCCGTAATACGGCGACATGTTCCAGTATTTTATATTATGCTTCGATTCATGCCCCGGAATTGCAAAGTTTGATACCTCATACTGCCTGTAATCGGCGCTCTCAAGCAGCCCGGCGATCATCTCCGTCTGATGAGGATCATCGGACGCCCTGTCCGTAAGGTGCCCTGTGTCGGGGCTGTACGAATAGGCGGATATATGCTCAGGTTTCAGCTCAATGAGCCGCAGGGCGCTCTTCCTGATTGTCTTTGCGTCGACCGTCGGTATATCGTAGATGAGGTCGAGGTTGATGCCGCAGGCTATGTTTTCCCTGATAATATTATAAGCGGTGAAAATCTGCCCTGCTGAATGAATGCGCCCGAGCAGCTTCAGAACGTTGTCATCCGTACTTTGTGCTCCCATGCTTATCCTGGACACCGGCAGCCCGGCCAGTCCTGTGATAAGCTCTTTAGTTACGCTTTCCGGGTTTACCTCCACAGTAAATTCGCCGCCCCGGTAGTCGATCCACGGCAGCGCTTCTTCAAGGAACCCGGTCAGCTTCGCGCCCAGCAGGGAAGGGGTGCCGCCGCCGACATAGATCGTATCAAAGGGCAGGCCTCCGAAGCTTTTTATCTCAGTCAGCAGAGCATTGAGGTATGCGTCCGCCCCGGAAACGTCCGTCACCGAGTAAAAGCCACAGTAGGGGCATTTCTGCGCACAGAAGGGGATATGTATATACAGGCCGTGTGTCATGGTGTTAATTTAGCATTAGGCAGCCCTGCTGGCAAGACCGGAAAAAAGCTCATTGCCGTTAACTCCGCATTTACAATCATTTTATGCAGTAAGTGAAATAGATATAAATGTTTCTTTCGGCGGCGGAATATGCATCCGTTTTATTCATGCGAATCTGGCACTCTTCAATTCTGAGGATCTGGCTCTTGTTATTATTTTCATAAAAACATAATAAACATATGATTTCATTACAACTGGGAGGATATAAATGAAAAAACTTCTGTTTGGTATTATTGTCTTGTTGTTTTCGGCATCGTCTTTTGCGGCCACACCGGCGATCCATTACGATCCGTTGGATGGGGGCTGGTTTCCTGCGGACACATTTTCCGTCATGCTTTACGGGGTACATGGCAGCGGAAACACATGGTTTACTGAAGGGGATATTAATAATACCGGCCGTAATGTGACTTTTGAAAAAAATATAGGGGTGGTAAGGGTGGCCACGTGGCAGGAACTGGGCACAATGTGGCATTTCAGCGTTGTGGTGCCCACGGGGGACGTTCAGATGTCCGGCGCTCCCATAACTCCTCCGACAGGCGCATCCGCGTCCGGCATGGCAGACTGGGAGATAGTCGTATCTCCGAGACTTGCGGAGTGGGGGAGCGGGTATCTGAACTTCGGCCTTTCAACCTTTGTTCCTTTGGGAACCTACGAGCACAATTCAATACTGAATATGGGGGACAACCGCTGGAGTTTCAGACCCACCCTGGCTTTAGGCCAAAACGTGGGTAAGTTCCATTTCGATTTCTGGCTGGGGTATGATTATTACATGGACAACGACAATTTCGGCCCAACCAAGCTTACCCTTAAAAAGGACGGAGACTATTTTACCGAACTGCACGCCACTTACATAATATTGCCGGAAAGCATGACATATGGCTCCCTTTCGTTCGGCTATATAGGCGGCGGCAAAGAGGAAGTTGAAGGTATTGAAATAGTAAGCGATTTAGGCGATTATGCGGTGAAAGCCACATTCGGCATGAATGTAACCGAATCGCTGTCGTTTATGATTAACTATGCGTATGATCTGCACGTGGAAAACGGCCCTAAAAGCTATACAGCCGCGGTCAGGCTGATGAAAGTATTCTGATACGGGCGCAACAGCGCTTTTTCATACGACGCTTCCTAAGACCGGCCCTGTACAGGGGCCGGTCCAGATTATGGATTTAAGACAGGCGGTATATAAGATCTTTTATATGTTTACGTACCGCTTTAATTTCTTTTTTGTCGGGCTTTTCAGTGATCAGGCCCGCTAAGTCGCTGTTTTTGCAATCTTTGACATCGAACTCCTTTAGAATTTTTTTCTGCACCGCCCGGTCATTCAGCCGTCCCAGTACCGACTGGATCTTTTTCAACATTTCCGCGACTTCATGGCTGTCTTTTTCAAAACAGGAGCTGGGCAGCAGTTCGATATGATAGCGCAGGTTTTTTACGGTTATGCGTATGCGGTGCGCCCGTTTTGCGCTGAGTTTCCCGCTGTTTTTTTTGCTCAGTTTTTTCAGTGCGGAGAGCATATTTTTCATACGGGTGGCAAAGAGAGGCTCCGCTTCGTCTTCGTCGAAAGATTCGAAGCCGCCGTACTCTATTAAGGCGGCAGGCAGGTTACGGCTTTCACAGTAAGTTTTCAGCTCCGCCAGTTGCATAGCACGCTTTTGGGCGATCCGCTTTCTGAGTTCCCGGGAGTTTACCTTGTTTTCCGGCGTATCCAGCCGTTCCAGAAAGACATCTGAATCCCGGACGGGGGAGGTGAGTCTGCGCAGGGTTTTAAAGAT